>JBJMOA010000104.1:0-52082 GCA_045803975.1 Gemmatimonadaceae bacterium | reverse complement strand
GTGACGCTCGAGCCCGAGTATTACGCGGAGTGCGACGATGCGCGATTTCAGAAGGTGAAGCCGCTGCTGTGGCTCTGGTACTCGTTCGACCGCACTCCCCTCGGCGGGCAGAACGTGGAGCTCGGAGTGCAGCTGAGACGTGTACTCGCGCCGTACATCTTCAAACGCTGCGGCGAGAACTTCAAAGCGTTTCAGCACGTCGAGTTCTCGTTCGGCTACAACATGGAGGTGGGGGACAACGTCGTCGTGCACCGCCACGTATTGCTGGACGATCGGGGTGGGATCTCACTTGGCAATAACGTCTCCGTGAGCGACTACGCGAACGTCTACAGCCACACGCACAGCATCGTCGACCAGCGCGACGTCACCGACGCGTTGACGCGCCTCGAGGACGGGGTGCGCATCACGTACCACGCGACGGTGCTGGCCGGAGTGCACGTCGGCGAACAAGCGATGGTCGGGGCGATGGCCGTCGCGACCAAGGACGTGCGGCCGTACCACGTGTACGTCGGGATTCCGGCCAAGAGCGTGCGAGTGAAGCCGAACGCGCCGGTAGATCAGGATAAGCTGACGACCGTCAAGCCCCGGACCTGACGGCTGGCACCTCGCGGTCCCGACCCGCAACACAACGCGAATGCGCGACCTCACTTTATGCGCAGGACATCCTCAACCGGCCCAGCATTCCCCTGCCCGAGCAGGTGGCGGGCATCACGGAGCGCTTGCGCCTCTCGCGGCCAGGTGAATCGCTCACACGCCTGGTCCACTGTAAGCCATTCGAACCGCTGATGCTCCTCGCTGAGAACTACGTTGAACTCTTCGCTGACGAACGCGGCGAAAGTCATGCACATCTGGATCGTGCGACTCTCATGGAGATAAAAGCTGCTGACCGTCACGTTGTATAGCGCCGTCGGCTCGAGTCCCGTTTCCTCGCGCAGCTCACGCACCGCGGCTTTTTCCGGTTTCTCGCGCGCGTCGACCTTTCCGTAGACGGTCTCCCACGAACCGGGACGTTTCCCATCGGGCGCACGCTGCAGCGTAAGCACGCGCCAATCTCCGGCGTTGTGCCGGATTACGAGCACCTCGATGACGCCGGGCGTGACCTTTGTCATGACGAGGTCGGACGACTTTTCATAGACGATCGGCTTCGGCGAATTGTATGCCGAGTGATAAGAGGCGGGATCGGCGCGAGACGTCTCGGGCTCGATGACGCGAACGAGCTCCTGAGCGCTCGTTTTTCCGGCGACGAGCTGCGATGCGCCGCACGCCCAGAGAGAACGTGTGCCGGAAATGCGCGCTGCCGCCTGCAACCGTTCCGGCGATTCGTTGGCAGCAATCGCGCGCTCGATCTCCGGCGTCGTGACGAGTACTTCTGTCACGGCGACGCGTCCCGAGTATCCGGTCATCGAGCAATCCGTGCAGCCGACGGGAATGTAGATCATCGAATCTTCGGGAATTACCCCAACGAGGCGGCGCGGCACGCCCGCGTTCGCCACCTGCTTGCATGCGGGGCAGAGCCGCCGAATCAAGCGCTGCGCGACGACGCCCTTGAGCGCGCCGGCCAGTTTCACTGAATCGACGCCGAGGTCGGTGAGACGAACTATGGAGCTGCAGGCGTCGTTGGTGTGCAGAGTGGCGAAAACGAGGTGGCCGGTTAGCGATGCCTGAATCGCGATCGCCGCCGTCTCCCGGTCGCGGATCTCGCCGATGAGAACAACGTCGGGATCCTGACGAAGGACTGATCGAAGTGCCGACGCGAAGGTGAGTCCCGCTTTCTCGTGGATCTGTACCTGGACGATTCCGGGAATGCGGTACTCGACCGGATCCTCGACGGTGATGATGTTGACGCCGCGATGCTGCAACAGACGAAGCGCGGCATAGAGCGTCGTAGTCTTCCCGGAGCCGGTAGGACCGGTGACGAGGATCAGACCTTCGCGCACCTCGAGGAGCTTCTGCATACGCGGACCGTCGACCGGATCGAGGCCCAGCGCTTCGACCGAACGCAGTGCGGCACGGGAATCGAGGATTCTGATCACCACCTTCTCGCCGTGCGACGCCGGCAAGGTGGACACCCGAAGATCGACGCGCGATCCGTTGATCGCGACGCGCGCGCGTCCGCCCTGGGGACGCAGCCGGTCGGCGATGTCCATCTGTGACATGATCTTGATTCGCGACACCAGCGGCACGCCGACAGCTTTCGGCAGCACCATGACGTCCTTGAGCATGCCGTCGATGCGATAGCGTACGGCGATGCCGTGCTCACCGGCTTCCAAATGGATGTCGCTCGCGCCTGCGGCGATCCCTTCGGCTACGATGTGGTCGACGAGCTTGATTACCGGGCGCTCGGCTTCGTCATCACTCAGGCCGGCCTCGGTCGCCTCGGCGTGTTCGATTACTGCATGGAGCTCGGACCGAGGTGCACGGTCGAGTAGCCTGCTGACGCGCTCGACGGGCGCGTACACCTCCTCGATGCGTTCATTGATGCGAGTCGGCGCGGCGAGGAGCATCCGCACGGCGCGACGAGTCGCGAATGCCAGAGTCTTCTCGCAATCGATGTCGTACGGGCTCGACGTTGCAATGTCCAGCACCGATTCTGAGACCGCGAGTGGGAGAATCCCGAATTTGCGGGCGAGCCGCTCGGAAACCTTATCCCGGGCTTGAGAGCTTACGAGTAACTCAGCGGCAATTCCGAACCCGGTTCGCGTGGAAAGTGCCGCGAGGATTTCCTCATCGGTCAGCAGCCGTTCGTCGAGTGCGGTTTGCCAGAGGCTCGTCCCGACCTTCGCCTCGATCAGCTGAACGGATTCTTTGCCGACGAGCTCTTTGAGGATTGGGAGAAGCCAGCCGTCTAACGGGGTCGAACAGGTGGCACACGTCACGCCGCAACGTACGCGCCGTTACGTAACGCAACGTGGCCAAATCAATCCTTCCGAAATCAGTACCGCTTAGGCTACGACGACGGAACTAGAATCCCAGCCGCGCGCGTACCGAAAAAGTATTCCACTTGTATTCGCTGCCCGTGCGCTGGCCGGCGGCGGCGACGTTGGCGTAGCCACCAGACGCGGTGATCTCCCGCGCAGGATCGAAACGATAACCGAGCGCGAGTGAAGCGCGTTGCGCCGCGCGTGAGGTCGCACTCGACCCGAAGAGCTCGATGTTCTGGGCGCCGAACCCGACGTCAGCGTCAGCGTTCCAACCGAGATTGCCACCCAAATGCGCGCGACCTCCCGCCTCGACGAGAGTATACCGCCGCGGAGCAAAGTAGCCGTCGGATGAAGTGGTGTCGTATCCGAACTGACGGGCGCTCACCGCAAGACTCCAGCTCCGGCTTGCCGTCCACCGCAACGTCGACGAGAACACATTGCGAGCATTATCTGCCGTTCCACCGGTGAGGCGCGCGCGACTTGCCGCGCCAGACAGCGAGACGCGTCCGGGCAGCGCAACTTGTCCCTCGGCAGTTCCTTCGGTGCTGATTACGCCGTTAGCAATCAAGAGCGCCGTCTCGTCGAACGGAATCCGCGCGGCGCCAAAGCCGACCGTCAGAGACCGCCCAACTTTTCCCGAGGCGCGCAGACCGCCTCCGCCAATGGTCCGTGGCGTTGCACTCGGGGACACGAACGTAGAGGAATGGTGCGTGACACTGCCATCAGCGCGAAGCTGCCATGAGCTTCCCGCCGGTTGCCACCGGCCGAAAATGTTGCCGCCATCGGCGCGCGAATCGATTCCTTGAAAGTTGGCGCTGCGCCCAGTGTAGGTTCCACCGATCGCACCGTTCCACCATGCGCGCGCGACATAGTCGACCACCACACTCGTCGCCCTATTCTTGTCGCTGTCATTCGTCCCGATGGCCGAAACCGTCATGCTCGGCCTGAGGTCGGCACGAACCCAGCGCAAAAGTGCGCGGGCGTCGCCGTACGCCGGGTTCGAGCGCAGAGCCGACTGGAGAGCCGTTTCCGCGTCGGTCTGGCGGCCCTGCCAGCTGAGAACTTGCGCCAGTCCAGTCAGGGCTTCCGGATCGGCGGGGTCGGTCGTGAGAACCTGACGCCACGTTTGCTCGCTACGCTGAAGGTCGCCTTTCCAGCCGATAACGCGCGCAAGCCCCTTCGTGGCAGTAGCATTTCCGGTTCTCGCCAATTGGGTGTAGAGGGTCTCCGCTTCGTCCATCTGATTGTTCCACGCAAGCGTCCGCGCATAATCCATCGACGCTTCACGATCGGTCGGATGCGCTTTCGTCCACGCCGCGTAGATCGCGAGCGCACCTTTTAGATCGCCCGTCCACGCTTGCGCTTGGGCTCTTCCAAGTGTGGCGTCGCGCAGACGCTGATTGCCGGCAATCAGCGTGTCATAGATGGCAATCGCGGAAGCATAGTGTCCACCCCACGCCAGCGTGCGGGCCAGGGCCAAACGTCCTTCAGCATCGCGAGGTTCCCTGGCGATGTAACGTCGGTAGAGTTCAACTGCCTCGTCGAGGCGATTGTCCCACGATCGCAACGTCGCAAGCCGGAAGATCGCGAGCGAAGGCGGGGATGACTCTCCTGCGACCATAGCCTCGAACAATGCCGTCGCCGATGCGTAGTCCCCGGCCTGATAGGCGTTGTCTGCCCTGGCCAGCGCGTCTTTCGGCAGCTGGGCCTGCGCCACAATCAGTGGGCGGGAAGCCGATGCGCCCGAGCCAGCGGTCGCGCCGGTGTGCGCGGTCGCGCATGCCGCCGCAAAGGGAAGTACCAGCGCGAGCGATGTGCGTCGCACGTCAGAAATCGTAGCCATAGCTGCCTTCGTTGTGATGATTAGTCGTCGGGGAGCGGCTCACCCAAAAGGGAAATCCCGCCATAGGAAGGACGACGACGACAGCGTTCAATAACGGGCTGGACGCCCGTCAGCAGGGCCGGCTAGAGGACGCTCCAGAAATCGCGACCGATGTCCAGCGAGAAGGTCCATCGGCCTCCACGCAGGCCTCGCGCAACATCGAGACGCAAAACATCGAACACCGTCAAAGCACCGAGGCCGAGGGAGGGATACCACCCCTGTCGTACCGATGTGAACGTGGGCGAACGGTCAATCCACACCGCCGTAGCGAAGGGCGCCAGTGTAATCGTACCGGGCGCGCGCCCAAACCTTCCGAGCGGAATCGCGACGAAGGGTGCGAGGAATCGGTATTCGATGCGCTGACTGGCTCCCGCGCGCCCCACGAACTCGTGGAAATCGTAGCCCGGGCCAGTGGTGGGCCCACCGAGATACACAAGATGCTGGGCGGGGACGGCATCGCCGCTGAAGATGCTGGACGCTACGGTGTGAAGGAGCAGCCGGCTCGATCCAAACGGCTTCTGAAGGTCGACACTAACCGATGGACGAAAGAACTGTCCCCGCAGTGAATCGGTGGCACTCCCGCGCATGATTCCGCTAAGGCCCAGGTGCACACCCAACTCATAGCCGCCGAACGTAAGCGTGGTTGGACGGTCGAAGGCCGCGGTGAACCGGCTCTCGTGAAGCGGGCGCGCCGGAATCGTCGGCTCAAATGATCCGTTCGCAGGTCGAGCGTGAACGAGGAGCGGTTCATGTCGTTCGTAGGCGAGCTCAAATGAAGGTCGCCAACCCAATCGGCCCAGCGATCCACTAACGGAGACCGTACGCGCGTCGTACGTATCCGTGTAGTCGCTCCCGAACTCCTGCGCCGCGATGGTATTGCGCACCAGTGACGTCTCCTGCTCGTCGCTCACGTCGCGGTACTGACGTTCAGCCGCGACGACGAGGGACGATCCCGCGCCGGTGCGGTACTCCAGCGCACCGCGGCCCTTGACCTGGTTGTCGCTGAAGCCGTAGCGGCCGGCTGCCGTGACCGCGACACCGGCGCCTAGCCGCTGAATGAAGCCTGTACCGAGCGCCAGACCCTCGACGCGATTGAACCGCGCGAGGTCGGAGATGTGGCGCGCCGAAAGGGCGAAACTCCTGCTGCGCGCGAGTGCCTGTGCCCGCACCAGTGCACGGGCTTCTTCCTGAACTTTTTTTACATCTTCGTCGGTGACCGCCCTCACATCCGGCGGCAGCGAATCGAGAACGCGACCGGTGAATGGAAACGGGTTCTGTGCACGCTCGGCGGGCGGCGCCATCACGATCTCCGGCCCGACGAAATAACCAACAGGGATCCCTTTGTTGACCTCGTAGCAACAGATCTCCCAACGCCCGCGGATGATGCCGCGCGCGGGATAGTCGAGCCACGATCCGGTGCGGCGGATCTCTATCTCCTGACGCCTCGGCAGCCAGAACCGACTTTCGATGAGCGCGTTCTCCAACACGACCGACACATCCTCGAGATCCTTGTCGATGAGCGCCGCACGCGTGAAGCTGAAAGCCATGCGCACGACTTCGCTCGATTCTCGATCGATATAAACGGCACCTACAGCGCGGGGCTGGCGGTCGTCTTTGGGACGTACCCGCACCTCGTATACATCGAGTGTGCGGTCTCCGAGCCTGATCTGCAGCGAATCGTGAATTGCAAAATCGTAGACTTCCAGCCCCGTCGGAGAAAGCGGATGCGGAACGTCCTGCACCTCATCACCCTCACCGATGCGAATGATGTTTCGGAAATTGTTCTGTACGATGCCGAGGTGATCGCGGTGGTAGTTGATGTCAGTTGGCAAGAGGAGCGTATCACGACGGCCCATGATGCGCTGCTTGCTCAGATCGGGCGCGCGCCAGTAGACTTCCAGACCCAGCTCGTCCGCCTTGACGATCTTTGGCGGCTCGGGAAAACCCTCTCCAAATTGTGCGAGGAATGTTACGTAGCCGTGCGCCGTAGCCTTGTAGTCGACGAGCGCGGTGTCCGCGAGCTGAGTCTCTCTGCGCTGCGTGGCACTCTCGACGAGCGCGCGGGTGCGGGGATCATTCCACGCCTGCTGCGCACCGAGCCCGGTGGCGGCGAGTGCTATCGCGAGAACGTTGACGATCGAACGAAGCATGATATGGGAAAGCTAGTTGCTGGCCGTGCAAGAGAAATGAAGCGATGAGCTTCGAGAGCTTCAGGCGGATGGCCGCGACGGCGACTCTCGTCCCGGTATGGAAGGACTGTCTCCTCGATACCGACACTCCGGTTTCGGCGTTTGCCAAGCTCAGACGCGGCCCGTTTGCGTTTCTGCTGGAATCAGCGCCCGCGGGAGGCGAGACATGGTCCCGCTACACTTACCTCGGCACCGAGCCGCGCTCGGCGTGGAGACTGCAAAACGGCGTCGTAGAGGATTGGACGATTGAGCGCGCCTGGCACAATGCCCGAACTCCCATTGACCCACTCGCCGATCTAGCCGCGCTAGTCGACGCAGAAACACCTGCCGAGGTACAAGAGCTCGGCCAGTTCTGGGGCGGAGCCGTTGGATGTTTCAGCTACGACGTGGTGCGACTGATCGAGCGGCTGCCGAATCGGCCACCGAGTGGTCTCGGGATTCCCGACGCGACCTTCGTCTTCACCCGCTCGCTCGTCATTCTCGACAATCTGCACGGACGCGCGCGCGTCGTGATTTCCGTGTCCGTCACGCCTGGAGCGCGTGATGACGAGCTTCGGCCACTCTACGACGAGGCGATAACCGAGCTCGAAGAGCTGCTCAGTCGTCTTCGACAGCCAGCCACGCTCCCCCCTGTGTCACCGGACTTGTCGGCTCCGCCGATCGACGGCAAGTCGACCTACGAGCGCGCGGATTTCATGAAGCACGTAGAGCGCATCAAGGAATACATCCGCGCCGGCGATTGCTTCCAGGCACTGTTGTCGCGTCGCATTGATGTTCCGCTCGACTTCGATCCGTCGGATCTCTACCGCGCGCTGCGCGCACTCAATCCTTCGCCGTACATGTATCACCTGGTTCTCGACGGAACGGAGATCGTCGGCAGCTCACCGGAGCTCCTTGTACGGGTGTCGGACGGACGCGTCACTCTGCGCCCGATCGCCGGAACCCGGCCGCGCGGCAAAACCACTGAGGAGGACGTGCGGCTGTCTGCCGAGCTTCTCGCCGACGAGAAGGAGCGCGCTGAGCACGTGATGCTCGTAGACCTGGGTCGTAACGACGTCGGCCGGGTGGCGAAATTCGGGACCGTGAAAGTGACCGAGCTGATGAAAGTCGAGAAATATTCACACGTCCTCCACATCGTCAGTCAGGTCGAAGGTGAGCTGAACGACGGACTATCGGCACTCGATGTGTTCCGCGCGACCTTTCCAGCGGGCACCATGACCGGTGCGCCAAAGATTCGCGCGATGCAGATCATCGACGAGCTCGAGCCGGTTTCGCGTGGACCCTATGCGGGCGCCGTGGGATACATCGCCGCCGGCGGCAAGCGGATGGATCTGGCAATCACCATCCGCACGTGCATCATCGCCGACGGAAAAGCCTCGGTGCAGGCGGGCGCGGGCATCGTGGCCGACTCGGTTCCGGAACGCGAATGGGAGGAGACGCGCAGCAAGGCACAGGCTCTATTGAGCGCCATTGCTTCGGTGCGACGAACGGCACACAAGAAACGGCGATGATGATCGGCCTGCAGATCCCCTCCTACGAGCGCTTCCAGGTCGGCGGCGCCCGTGTCATCGCCGCAAAATCCTGCTCGGCCGCGATTCGCGGCGTGCTCGAAAAGGGAACTCTATACGAATACGCCGAGGTACAGGCTGATGCCGTTCCGTTGGTTGGGCGCGCGCCGGTGTTCGTGATTGAACTCCCGGCCGGCTGCGGTCGCGCCGTGATCCGACACAACATGCGTGGCGGGTGGATGGCCAAGTTCAACGAAGATCTCTTCGTGTTGCCAACGCGCGGCTTTCGCGAGCTCATTGCGTCGCTCCGGCTTCGCGCGAGCGGAGTGAGCACGCCGGAAGTCCTCGCGTACGTATCGTATCCAAAGAACCTGATACTGCGCCGTTCTGACGTGGCGACCCGGGAGATCCCGAACGGCCATGATCTGTCCGTCGCGCTCGCCAAGGTCACCGATCACAACCATCGTTTGATGGTGCTCGACGCGGTCGTAAAGCTGCTCAAGTCGTTGACGCACGTCGGAGCGCATCACCAGGATCTCAATCTCAAGAACATCCTGCTCACCGCTGGTAACGGACCAGGTCTCGACGCTCACGTTCTCGACGTCGATCGAGTGCGCTTCAGCTCGCCGGGATCGCCGCTCGTGGCGAAGGCGAATCTCGATCGCTTGATCCGCTCTCTCCGTAAATGGCGAGACCTTCACGAGCTGCCATACTCGGCGGAGGACGAAGAGTATCTGCGTCTGCGGAGCGTGGAGTGAGTGTTCCGGTAAAGCCGGAAGTACCAGACAGCATCTGCATCGTGATGATGAGCGCGGTTGGCGATACCGTGCACGTGTTGCCGGTGATCAACGCCCTCAAGCGCGCAAATCCTCGTACGCACATCACCTGGGTGCTACAACCGGCACCGGCAACGCTGGTGCGCGGTCACCGTTCCGTCGACGAGATCATCGTGTTCGATCGCGCGCGCGGCATGATGGCGTTCGCCGACGTAGCGAAAGAGTTTTCGACCAGGCGGTTCGATCTGGTGATCGATCTACAGGTCTACTTCAAGGCGGGAATCGTTACTGCCCTCACTCGCGCATCGGTGAAGCTGGGGTTCGACCGATCGCGAGCGCGCGATCTCAACTGGCTGTTCACGAACCGGAGAATCCCGCCGCACCCGATTCAGCACGTACAGGATCAATACTTCGAGTTCCTGGGTGCACTCGGCGTCTCGAGTGAGCCCGTAGAATGGGATCTGGGCCCGTGGCCCGTCGAGCGCGCGTGGCAGCGGGATTTCGTCGCCGGGATTGACCGTCCGGTCGCGTCCATTGTCGTCGCGACGAGCAAGCCCGAGAAGGATTGGATTCCCGCGCGCTGGGCAGAAGTGTGCGACGCCCTTCACGCAGATTTTGGTATGCAGGTCGTTCTCGTCGGCGGACGATCGCAACGCGAGTTGGCGGCTGAGCGCATCGTGATGGAGAGCGCAAAGCATGCCCCGCGATCCGCGCTCGGGAGCGGACTCAGAAATCTGGTGTCGATTCTCGACGCGTCCGTGTTGGTACTATCGCCGGACACTGGACCGTTGCACATGAGCGTAGCGCTCGACCGACCGGTGATCAGCCTTATGGGCTATACCAACCCCAAGCGAACCGGCCCGTATCGCAGGTTTCACGATCTCATGATCGACGCTTATGGTGATGCGGGTGAAGAGTACCCCATCACGATGGAAAACCGGCCGGGCCGCATGAAACGAATCGAGGTGGGCCAGGTGCTGGAAAAAGTTCAGACATGGCGGGATCGCTATTCCGGAGCGAGCAGATGAAGCCGAAAAAACCGGCGCGCACGGGAACAGCAAAGTCGCCCGCTGCGAAGCTGCCAATCAAGGATCAGGTGTCGTCGGGCGGCGTCGTATTCCGTGTCGATCAGGGAAAGGTCGAAGTAGTGATCGTCCTCGTGCGACCGCAGAATCGATGGCAGCTGCCCAAAGGACTGGTCGAGAAGGGGGAAGACCCAGCAGTAACAGCCGTGCGTGAGGCGCGGGAAGAGGGCGGTATTTCCAGCGAGGTCGTCCAGCACATCGAGACCATCGAGTACTGGTACGCGGGCCTCGACAAAGGCATCAGGGTCCGCTTTCACAAGCGCGTTCATTTTTACCTGATGCGTTATCTCTCCGGTGACACCAAGGACCACGACTGGGAAGTCGCGGAGGCGCGCTGGGTGCCAATCGAGGATGCCGCGTTTCAGCTCGCGTTCGACAACGAGCGCCGCGTCATGGAGCAGGCGAAGGAGCTAATCGCCCGTGGTAGCTAGCTCCCCGAAGCGATAGGTCACGCCGACGTCACGCAGCAGGTTGATCAGACGCACGAGCGGCAACCCCATCACCGCAAAGTAGTCGCCCTCGATCCGCTCCACGATCGTCGCACCGTAGCCTTGAATCCCGTAAGCGCCTGCCTTGTCCATCGGCTCCCGGGTTGCGATGTATGCGTCGATCTCAGCGTCGCGCAGGCGTCGAAACTTCACGCGTACCTCCTCGATCGCCGAGCGGAGCTTCTTGCCGCGGGACACGGCGATAGCGGTGATGACAGTGTGCTCACGACCACTCAACATCGCGAGCATGCGGGCTGCGTCGGCGTCATCGATCGGTTTTCCGAGAACTTTGCGATTGATGACGACCACCGTATCGGCGCCAATGGTGATGAGATCCGGATCGCGCCTCGCCACAGCCGTCGCCTTTTCGCGCGCGAGTCGCTCAGCGTGACGCCGCGGCGCCTCGCGCGGACGCGCAGTCTCGTCGACGTTGGATGGTCGTACTTCATGTGTAATGCCGATGAGGTCGAGCAATTGCCGTCGGCGAGGTGATCCAGAGGCCAGTACCACGCGACAGCTACTCATCGCTCCAACCAAAGCGTCACCGGACCGTCGTTCACGAGCTCGACATCCATCATCGCGCCGAACTCGCCGCTTTCGACCGTGATTCCCCTTTCCCGGAGCGTCGCAAGAAATCGTTCGTATAAAGGGATCGCCTGCTCCGGGCGCGCGGCGTCGATGAAGCTCGGCCGCTTCCCTTTTTCGGCATTTCCGTAGAGTGTGAACTGAGAGACGACAAGCATGGAGCCTCCGACGTCGCTCAAGGAGAGGTTCATCTTTCCGTCGGCATCGCTGAACAGGCGTAGACCTGAGGTCTTGTCCGCCATCCAATCGACGATCGCGGGAGTATCAGCGTGCGTGAAGCCGACGAGCAGAAGAAATCCGCCGCCAATGCGTCCCGCTATTCGTTCGCCAATGCGGACTTCGGCCCGCGAGACCCGCTGCAGCAGGACTCTCAGCGATTACTCCACCGTGACGGACTTGGCGAGGTTGCGCGGCTGGTCGACGTTCGCGCCGCGCTTGACGGCGATATAGTATGCGAGGAGCTGTAGAGGAACCGACGCCAGCACCGGCGTCAGCATGTCTTTGGTCTCCGGGATCCGAAACTCGTAATCGAGCTTCCCCTCGAGCATGTCTTCGTCGCGAGTCGTGATGGCGATCACGCGACCTCCGCGCGCTTTCACTTCCTGCACGTTCGAGACGACTTTCTCGAACACCGAGTCGTGCGGCGTGATGAACACGACCGGCATCTTCTCGTCGATGAGCGCGATGGGACCATGCTTCATTTCGGCGGCGGGATAACCCTCTGCGTGGATGTAGCTGATCTCCTTGAGCTTGAGCGCACCCTCGAGCGCCGTCGGGAAGCTGTAACCACGGCCGAGGTAAAGGAAATTTTGCGAGTTCTTGAACTCTTCCGCGATCTTCTCCACTTCGGCAGCACGATCGAGTACGCTCTGAATCTTCGAGGGTAGCGCACGCATCTCTTCGATGATCTCTTTGCCGTCGACCATCGACAGCGTGCGCAGTCGGGCGAGCTTGAGTGTGAAGAGGAGCAGCGCGATCACCTGGCTGGTGAACGCCTTCGTGGAGGCGACACCGATTTCCGGGCCTGCGTGCACGTAGATTCCGCCGTCGCTCTCGCGAGCGATCGTCGAGCCGACGACGTTCACGATCCCGTAGGTGCGCGCTCCACGCGCCTTCGCTTCACGCATCGCGGCGAGCGTGTCCGCCGTCTCGCCCGATTGAGAGATCACGATACACAGCGTCTTGTCGGTGACGATCGGGTTACGGTAGCGAAGCTCGGAGGCGTACTCGACCTCGACCGGAATTCGCGCCAGGCTCTCCAGCATGTGCTCGCCGATGAGCGCCGAGTGCCAGCTCGTGCCGCACGCAGTGATGAGGATGTTGTCGAATCTGAGCAACTCCTCGTCCGTCATATTGAGTCCGCCGAGCTTCGACGTCCCCTGGTCGGGCAACAAGCGCCCGCGCATGCAATTCTCGACTGTCGCGGGCTGCTCGAAGATCTCCTTGAGCATGAAATGATCGAAGCCGCCGCGTTCGATCTGATCGAGATCCCAATCGATCTTGCTGACGCCGCGCTCGAGCTGCTGCGCGCGCTGATTGAGAACGGTGTAGCCATCGCGCGTGAGCACTGCAACATCGCCATCGTCGAGATAGACGACTTCGCGCGTCTGCGCCAGAATCGCTGATACATCACTGGCGACGTAGTATTCCCCGTCGCCCAGTCCGATCAGGAGCGGACTTCCCTTCCTCGCGGCGACGATCTTGTTCTTGTCGTCGCTCGAGACGACGGCGATCCCGTAGGTCCCCTCGATCTGCCAGAGCGCCTCGATCACGGCGTCCTCGAGGTTTCCGTCGAACGCCTCCTCGACCAGATGGGCGATGACTTCGGTATCGGTCTCGGAAGCGAATTTGTGCCCGCGCGCGATCAGCCCCTGCTTGAGGGTGCCGGAATTTTCGATGATACCGTTGTGAACGACCGCGATGTGCCCCTTGCAGTCGACGTGGGGATGCGCGTTGAACTCGTTTGGAACGCCATGCGTGGCCCAACGAGTGTGGCCGATTCCCGTGTCGCCTTCCACCGGACAAGTCGCTAGCGCCCGCTCCAGCTCGGATATCTTGCCCGCGGCTTTACGCGTCTCGACGCCCTTCCCGTTCATGACGGCCACGCCGGCGGAGTCGTAGCCGCGATATTCCATGCGCCTCAACCCTTCGAGAAGAAGGGGAGTCGCGCCGCGCGTTCCGATGTAGCCGATGATTCCACACATACGATTGGTTGTTGACGGTTGTCTACTTGGCCATTGCCTCTACCGGCTTGCGACAATCCCGGACGAGTTTCTCCGCGTCTTCCGCGCTCGGTGCTTCTGCTATTACACGCACTATTGGTTCCGTTCCCGACGGACGGATATGGACCCAGCGGTCCGGCCACGTAAGCCGCAGGCCGTCCTGCGTGTCCCGCTCGGCGTCCGGGAACGCCCGCTTGAGGGCCTCATAAACCGCGTCCAGAGGAGCCTTGGGCCGATCCAGCTTGTCCTTGACGATGATGTAGCGGGGATACGCCCCGACGATCCTGGAGAGTGGCTTCTCCTCCTCCAGCAGCAACTGTAGCATGAGCGCCGCACCCACTGGTGCATCACGGCCGAGGTGCAGCTCGCTCAGGATCACGCCGCCATTGCCCTCGCCGCCGATTGGAGCGTGCTCAGAGCGCATTCGCGTCGCGACATTGACCTCGCCGACAGGCGCGCGAATAACGCGCGTTCCTGCCTCAGCGGCAATGTCGTCTACGATCCGGCTAGTCGAGAGGTTCGTCACGATCACGCCTTTGCGGTGTCGCAGCACCACCTTCGCTGCAAGAGCGAGAGTGTAATCCTCGCCGATCGCGACGCCTTCGTCGGAAACGAGAGCAAGCCTGTCGACGTCGGGATCGACGGCCATTCCGATGTCGCAATGCGAATCCTGCACGAGTTTTTGCAGCTCACCGAGATTTTCGGCGACTGGCTCCGGTGAGCGCGGAAAACGGCCGTCAGGCTCCATGTTGATCGTCGCCAGCTTGCAGCCTAGCAGCTCGAGCAGTATTGGCATGAAGGCGCCGCCAGCGCCACGCACGCAGTCGAGTCCAACCCGAAATCCTTTCTTTCTTATTCCTTCGACGTCGAGAAACGGCAGCGCGAGAATTTTCTCGATGTGCTCCCGTGCCGCATCCTTGTCCTGCGACACCGATCCAAGCTTGTCCCACGTTGCGCGGGGAATTTTCCCGTCAACCGTTTTTCGCATGTCCGCCGCTTCTGCTCCGTCGAGGAACAGGCCCGATGGACCGATGAACTTTAGCGCGTTCCACTCGATTGGATTATGACTCGCGGTAATGGCGAGTCCACCGGCAGCGCGATGATGCTCCACGGCGAGCTGCACGGTCGGCGTCGGAACCATTCCGATGTCGAGCACGTCGCAGCCGACGGATTGCAGCGCGGCGTGGACGACGGATTGAAACATGGGTCCCGACACTCTGCTATCGCGACCGACGACGATGCGCGTCTTTCCGCCCGCCCCTCCCCGAGCCGCAGCCCAAGCGCCAAAGCCGGCGGCAAATGTCGCCACGATCTCCGGCGTGAGAGCCTCGCCCACGCGGCCCCGCACCCCGGAGACGCTGACCATCAACCCCTCGTAATCCATTCGCTGTTGTCCTCGGGTCCGATTGACCTGCTGCGATAGCCGGTAATTTACTGCGGCACGGGTGTCAGAACGCCGGATGAGACCGGCGATTGGTTAACTTCTCAGTCCGCTACGACCACTCCCTACCAGTGTAACGGCGCATGACCCGCATCTTTGACGAAGATCTCAAATCCGCATTCGGCACCCGCGCCATTCACGCGGGACAGCGCCCGGATCCGCTCTCGGGCGCAATCATGACGCCGATCTACACGACGTCCACTTACGTGCAGGAGGGCCTGGGGAAGAACAAGGGTTACGAGTACGCTCGCGGAAAGAATCCAACGCGCGAGGCTCTGGAGCGCAACGTCGCCGCACTCGAAGGCGGGACGCACGGCTTCGCATTCAGCAGCGGGATGGGCGCGACCGATTCGATCATGAAGCTGTTCAAGTCCGGCGATCACATCATCGCCGGCGAGAGCAGCTATGGGGGCACCTTCAGGCTGTTTGACAAAATTCTCCGGAACTTCGGTTTGTGCTTCACGTACGTCGACAGCCGCGACCCACAGAATGTCGAAGACGCGTGCGAGAAGAACACCGTTGCCATTATGATGGAAACGCCGACGAATCCGCTGATGAGAATCACCGACCTTTCAGCTGTCGGCGAGATCGCGAAGCGAAGAAACGCGCTGTTCATCGTCGACAACACCTTCGCCTCTCCCTATTTCCAGCGGCCGTTCGACCACGGCGCGGACATCGTTTACCACTCCAGCACGAAATACCTGAACGGCCACAGCGACATGGTTGGCGGCATCGCTGTGGTACGGGACGACGCGCTCGCCGAGCGCATGCAATTCATCCTTAACACTTCGGGAGCGGTTCCGGGCCCCTTCGACGCGTGGCTCGTGCTCCGCGGAACGAAGACGTTACACCTGCGCATGCCCCGCCACGACGAGAACGGCCGCCAGATTGCTTCGTGGCTCGCCGAAAAGATTGGCCATGAGAACGTCATCTATCCGGGACTACCATCCCATCCGCAGCACGAGCTGGCGAAGCGCCAGATGAAAGGCTTCGGGGGAATGATCTCCATACTGACCGGCAGCCGCGAGCGAGCCGCGCAAATCCTCGGCAAGGTGCGCGTTTTCTCTCTCGCCGAATCACTTGGTGGGGTAGAGAGCTTGATCAGTCATCCGGCGTCCATGACCCACGCCTCCGTCCCCGCCGAGCGACGTCTCGCGCTCGGCCTGCGCGACGATCTGCTCCGTCTCTCGTGCGGCGTCGAAGATGTAGGCGATCTGATCGCCGACCTCGAGCAAGCATTCGCATGAGGGTCCTGATCGTTGGCGGGGGCGGACGCGAGCACGCGCTCGCCTGGAAGTTGTGTCGCGACGATCCCAACATCGAAGTCATAGCCGCGCCGGGAAATCCGGGAATTGCCACCCTCGCGCGCTGCGCACCCGTGGGTGTCGACAAGCTCAAGGATCTCGCGAACCTCGCGGAGGAAGAGCTCGTCGACCTGACAATCGTAGGTCCCGAGACGCCACTGGAGGCCGGGATCGTCAATCTATTTCAGTCGCGAGGCCTGCCGATTTTTGGGCCCACTCGCGAGGCGGCGCGGATCGAGACGTCCAAGCGATTTGCGAAGGAGATGATGGTCCGCGCGAAAATCCCCACCGCGCGCGCCACGCAGCACAGTGATGCAAAGGAAGCGAAAGCGGCGCTCGCGGAATTCGGCTCTCCGGTCGTCGTGAAGGCATCGGGTCTGGCGGCCGGAAAGGGCGTCATCGTCGCGCAAAGCACGGCCGAGGCCGAGCGCGCGATCGACGCGATGCTCGGCGATCGCGTGTTTGGCGCCGCTGGACGTGAGATTCTCATCGAGGAATTCATGGAGGGCGAAGAGCTGTCGCTCTTCGCGATCACCGACGGCGTTCAAGCGCTCCCGCTACTCGCCGCGCAGGACCATAAGCGACTGCTCGAGGGCGATTTCGGCCCGAACACCGGCGGGATGGGCGCCTACGCACCGACGTCGCTCGAGACGCCAGAGCTGGTTGCCAGAGTCATGTCGGAGATCATCAGGCCCGCTATAGCGGCGATGAAAGAGGCGGGGTCGCTGTTCAAGGGACTTCTCTACGCCGGACTCATGATCACCGATGAAGGACCCAAAGTCGTCGAGTTCAATTGCCGCTTCGGTGATCCGGAAACTCAGGCGCTCATGCCGCTCATGGACTCTTCGCTGCTGGAATTGATCGCCGCGGTTGCGGGCGGCGGATCCTTGAGCCGCGCGCGCTATCCTGACTGGAAACCGCTGTCGTCGGTGACGACGGTCGTCGCGGCGTCGGGTTATCCCGACAAAGTGCGGACGGGTGACGTCGTAAAGCTTCCGCCTCCCGAATCAGGCGTCGAGATATTTCACGCCGGCACTGCGCGCGATCCGGCAACAGGAGAGCTGGTCACCGCAGGCGGGCGCGTCGTGGCTGTGACTGCCGTGGCTTCCAGTCTGTTCGAGGCAGCGGAGCTCTCACGATCGCACGCCGAGCAGGTGTCGCTGAGTGGGAAGCAGCTGCGGCGCGACATTGCCTGGCGGGAGCTGACTCGCGGTGCCCGAATTACCTGAGACAGAGACGATCGCGCGCGACCTGGACGGCGCGATCCGTGGACGCACAATAAAACAAGTTTCCGTGCGCAAGGCGGATGTGTTGCGCGAGGTTAGCGCCCGCTCGCTGGCGAAACGTCTTCGCGACACGACGATCGTGCGCAGCTGGCGAAGAGCCAAGCTCGTCGTGATCGACCTCGACACCGGCGATCGCCTGGTCGTTCAACCGAGATTTACAGGCGCGCTCCTCATCGACGACGGAGCTCTTGGGGATTCGCAGCTCAACTATTCCACGCTGAAGCTCGATCTCGACGACGGCCGAGCTCTTCATTACGTCGACGTGCGGCGTCTTGGCACCGTCGCGCTGATGGATACGAAGCGATTCGACGAGTATGCAGGGAAACTTGGCATCGAGCCCCTTGACCGTTCGTTTACTGCCGCGCATCTATCGGGAGTTCTTCGGGGTACAAGTCAGCCCGTGAAGAAAGTCCTAATGGAGCAACGAAAAATCGCCGGCATCGGCAACATCTACGCAAACGAAGCGCTGTGGCGCGCCCGAATCGACCCGTCGCGACCAGCAGGATCGGTTTCCCTCGAGGAAGCCAGTCTGCTGCGCAAGTCGATTGTAGCCGTGCTGACGGAGGCAATCGAGGCGCGCGGTACGAGCTTTCGCGACTATCGCGACGCAAGCGGGAAGCGCGGGTCGTTCGTCGAGAAGCTCGAGGTTTATGGTAGAGGCGGACTCCCGTGCCGGCGCTGCGGCTCCAGGCTGGTGTCGACGCACGCCGTCGACGGTCGCGCGACGACGATGTGCGTGAAGTGCCAGCACTGACATGAGTCGTAGCGTTGCAAACGTAGAGCGACAGCCGACCAGCGACGCCCAGCTCGCCATAATGAGATCGACGGTTCGCGAAAGCGCGGCCGACCGTCCTGGCGTCTATCGCATGCTGTCCGGTGACGGCGAAGTGCTCTACGTCGGCAAGTCGAAACAGGTACGCACGCGCCTGCTCAGTTATTTCCGTTGCGCATATCCGGAAGAAAAAGGCGCCCGCATTCTCCGCTCGGCTGAAAAGATCGAGTGGGACTACACGCCGAGCGAGTTCGCGGCGCTGCTCCAGGAGCTGCGGCAGATCAAGCGCTTCCGTCCGCGCTACAACGTCGCAATGAAACGCGATGGACGAAACTATTCGTTCATCAAACTGACGAAAGGAGCGGCGCCTAAGCTGCTCGTCGTGCGCGGTCCGACTGAAGAAGACGCAGATATTTACTACGGTCCATTCGTCGGCGCGCAGCGCGTTGGCGAAGCCGTGCGCGAGCTGAACGACGTGCTGATGCTTCGTGACTGTCGAGCGGATCTCAAGATGTTCTTCAGCGATCAGACGGAGCTGTTTCAGTTGGCGCGTACGCCCGGCTGCATTCGGCACGAAATCGCCAAGTGTCTCGGCCCATGCGTCGGCGGCTGCTCGTCGCAGCAATACGACGACCGCGTGCGACTCGCGCGGGCGTTTCTGGATGGATCGGATGATGGTCCTCTGGAAGTGCTGCGCGGACAGATGGAGAAATTGAGTGCCGAGATGCAGTTCGAGCGTGCCGCCATCTACCGCGACAAGCTCCAACGATTGGAAGAGCTGCGTGCACAATTTGGTCGACTACGTTTCGCCGTCGAGAATCTCTCGTTCGTGTACACGGTGCCGGGACACGAGGGCGAGGACCGCGTTTATCTCATTCGGCGCGGGGTAGTGCGAGCAGAGCTTGGCAAGCCACGCTCATCGAAGGATCGGCGCGGCATGAAGCAACTGGTTGATGACATCTTCGCGCAGCCCGCGGGACCAAACACGCAGGTTCCGACTCACGAGATCGACGAACTACTACTGCTTTCATCGTGGTTTCGCAGATTTCCGCAGGAGATGAAGAGGACGAAGCAGGTAAGCTGACGCGGGAGGCGGGAGGCGGGAGGCGGGCGACTGGCTACGGACCGCCCTTCCAGCGAGAAGCAAGGCTCTGTTCTACGGAGAAGTGGTCGAGCATTCTCGCCACCATAAAGTCCACGAGGTCAGAGATCTCTTTTGGCCGATGGTAGAAACCGGGTGCGGCGGGCATCACAACCGCCCCCGCCCGAGCAAGCCTGAGCATGTTGCCCAGGTGGATCGCGCTGAGCGGAGTCTCGCGCGGCACGAGTACGAGCTTTCTTTGCTCCTTCAAAGTCACATCCGCCGCTCGCTCGATCAGCGATCGCGACGCACCTACGGCGATGGCTGACAGAGTTCCCATCGAGCATGGACACACGATCATACCGGCGGTTTTTGCCGAGCCGGATGCCGGAGCTGCGCCGCGATCGTCGTTCGCAAAAACCTCGACGTACGATGCCCAGGCCTCGATGCCGACCGCATCGCGCAGCGCATCCATCGACTCGATTCCTGCTTCGGTCGCCAGCAAGCGCATACCGTACTTCGAGACGATTAGGGATACCGGCCGATGAGCGGCGGTGAGCGCCTGGAGCAGTCTCACCGCGTACGGCGCGCCCGAAGCGCCGGTAATCGCGACTACAATCGGCGGTGTGCTCGTCATCTCAGGAGCCGCTCGGTAAACACGAAGCCGAGGAAGACGATACTGATCACTCCGTTCATCGTGAAGAACGCGGCATCGAGACGCGAGAAATCGTCCGCTTTGACAAGCGAATGCTCGTACAAGAGAAGGCCCGCGGCAACCGCGACGCCGACGAAGTAGACTAGCCCGGCGCCCGCCCCAACTCCCGCGAGAGCGAGTGCGCCCACGGTACAGAGATGCAGCATGCGCGCGATTCCGAGCGCATTCGCCTCACCAAAAGTTGCCGGGACCGAGTACAGGCCGTTCTCGCGATCGAACGAGACGTCCTGGAGTGCGTAAAGAATGTCGAAGCCGCCAACCCACGTCGCGACGGCGACGGCGAGAGCGATCAGCATCCACCACGGAGCGCTCCAGTCGCCGGTGACGGCGAGGTATCCGCCAACCGGCGCAATCGATAGTCCGACGCCCAGCACGAGGTGCGACCAACGAGTGAACCGCTTGGTGTAGCTGTAAAAGAAGACCCAGGCCAGGGCGAGCGGGGCAAGTACTACACAGAGCGTGTTGAGCTGCCACGCCGCGAAGAGGAACAGCAACGATGCGATCGTCACCGCGATGCTCGCTTCACGTACGCTCATCGTACCGGACGGAATCTCTCGCGCGCGCGTACGCGGATTTCGCGCGTCTATCTCTCGGTCAACGATTCGATTGAATCCCATCGCGGCAAAGCGCGCGGTGGTGAACGCGACGATCACCCAGATCACTGCGCTCAGCGTGATCGGCGCGACATAGCTGGCGAGCACCACTCCCACCAACGCAAACGGCAGCGCGAATACCGTGTGTGGCAGGCGCACGAGATTCGCGTGTCGCAGCAGCACGCCCCGCCCGCTGAAAGTCTGAGTCTCACGCATTTGTGCCCAAGCCCAGTTTCGCCCAGATCGCGTCGACGCTCTTCTTGGTCGCGCCATCCATCTCGATCAGCTTTGGCCAGTTTCGAGTGAATCCTTCCTCCGGCCACTTCCGTGTCGCGTCAATTCCCATCTTCGACCCGTAGGTAAAAGCGCGGCTCGAATGATCGAGCACGTCGATGGGACCCATCGAGAATCGCACGTCGCGCTCCGGATCTATGTGGTTGAGCGCAACCCACCACGCCTCTTTCTCGTCCCGTACGTTCACGTCCTTGTCGAGCACCACGATCACCTTCGCAAGGGCCATGAGTCCTTGCCCCCACATGGCATTCATCACCTTGTATGCCTGCCCAGGATACTGCTTGTCGATGGACACGAACACGAGGTTGTGAAAGATTCCTTCCGCGGGCATGTGATAG
Organism: Gemmatimonadaceae bacterium; assembly: GCA_045803975.1. Classification (GTDB taxonomy): domain Bacteria; phylum Gemmatimonadota; class Gemmatimonadetes; order Gemmatimonadales; family Gemmatimonadaceae; genus UBA4720. The sequence goes on along the minus strand of JBJMOA010000104.1, from coordinate 30,602 downwards.
TCGACTATCTCCGGAATCGTCAGCTTGAGCAACGGCAAAAAGATCCGCTCTGTCGCGTGACCGAGGTAGTAATCCTCCATGGGCGGTCGTCCGACGATTGTCGTGGCGTACACCGGATTCCGACGCATCGTTAGCGCCGTCACGTGCACCTGCGGATAGAGATCCGCCTCGGAATAGAATCCAGTGTGGTCTCCAAATGGCCCCTCGACCACCAGCGGCTCGGCTGGATCGATGTAGCCCTCGATTACAAACTCTGCTTCCGCCGGAACTTCCAGGTCACACGTGACGGCTTTGGCGAGGCTCACCGGCGACTTGCGGAGAAAGCCGGCGAACAAAAACTCGTCAATGGTCGGCGGTAGCGGAGCCGACGCCGAGTACACCGAAGCTGGATCTGCGCCGATCGCTATCACAACGGGCATTCGCTCACCCTTCTCAGCCATTTCGCGCCAGTGCGCGGCACCCACTTTGTGCCGCTGCCAGTGCATCGCCAGCGTGCGCGCGCCGAGTACCTGAACGCGATACATCCCGACGTTGCGGATTCCGCGTTTGGGATCCTTGGAGATTACCATCGGCAGCGTGATGTATGGACCGCCGTCCTCCGGCCAGCAGGTGATGATCGGAAACCTCGCAAGATCGACTTCGTCGCCCTGCAAGACGATCTCCTGACATGGTGGCTTGCCGCTACGCATCCGCGGCGGAAACTTCCCGATCTCGAGTAACCGCGGCAGCATCGCGAGCTTGCCGACGATTCCTTCCGGGACTTTGAGATCCAGCATCTCCGTGATTCGCTCGCCAATTTCGTCGAGATCGTCGACACCAAGGGCGAGCGACATCCTCCGCATGGAACCGAAGAGGTTTATCACAACGGGATACGGCGAGCGCTCGCCATTGTCGAGAATCACGTTCTCGAAGTAAAGGGCTTTCCCTCCGCGCGGTTGTTTCATCACGCGATCGGCGACCTCGCAGATCTCGAGACGCGCTTTTACGGGCTCACTGACGCGGACGAGCTCCCCAGCGCGATCGAGTGCCGAGAGGAACTGCGAGATGTTGTCGAGGCTCACTTTGCGAGCGCAGTGATTGGTCGTTCCCCAACGTGAATCGCGGCGACACCGAACAACAAAGTGGACCACGCGACCCTGCTGAAGCCGGCGGCTTCCATTCGTCGCGCCAATTCCGTTTCGACGGGAAAGTTGGCAACCGACTGCGGAAGGTATCGATAGGCTGTGCGGTGTCCGCTGACCCAGGCGCCGAGAGTTGGAAGCACGTGATGGAAGTACAAATGGTACAGGCTCCGTAGAATTCGATTGCGGGGAGTCGAGAACTCCAGAATCACCAGCCGGCCACCAGGTGCGAGGACGCGCAGCGTTTCACGCAACGACTCATCGAGGCCGGCGACGTTCCTGATGCCGAAAGAAGTGATCGCTCCCGCAAGCTGGCCGGAAGCAATCGGGAGCTTTACCGCATCGGCTGTAACAGGAGAGATGCTGCAGCCCCTGATTTTCTCCGCACCCGCCTTCAACATCGGCTCGGCGAAATCGGCACCGATCACCATGCCACGAAAGCCCCGCAAACGGGATATCTCGGCGGCGACATCCATGGTTCCCGCACACAGGTCCAGATAACGCCCGCCCTGATCACGCTGGACCTCCAGCGCGGCGATTGCCTTTCGACGCCACCGCTTGTCGATGTTGAAACTCAGAAGGTGGTTGAGGAGATCGTAGCGCGGAGCGATCTGCGAGAAGATCTGCTTGACGTATTCGCGCTTCTCGGCGCCACCGGCAGCGGCGGCACTGGCGGTCGCGCTGTCGATGTCAGTTGCCAGCATCTATCGAAAGTTGCCCGGCAACCGCGCGCGGGGCAAGCTATCTTTCCCGCGCTTCCCTACCATGCCAGCAAGGTCCTACACCGACGTATCCGACCAGCAAGTGGTCGTCTTCGCCCAGGAAGGGCGCGAGGACGCCTATCGAGAGCTCGTCAAGCGCTATGAGCGGCCGGTTTTCTCGCTCATCTACCGCATGGTGCGCGACAACGAGACCGCGGAAGATCTCGCGCAGGAAACTTTTATCAAGGTTCTGAACAACATCGACCGCTATCGGCCCGAGTTCAAGTTCTCGAGCTGGCTGTTCAAGATCGCGAACAACATCACCATCGACCATCTCCGCCGGCGTCAGATCGATACGATCAGTATCGAGGGATCCCCGGACGCGATCACCGCGGAACGTGCGCGCGCTACCGCAGTAACAGTTACGAGTGGGGGCGAATCACCACTCGAGGAGCTGGAATCGCGTGAGCTCGGTGCGTCGATCGAAAAAGCGATCGCGAAGCTGAGGCCCGAATATCGCGCCTGCATCATCCTGCGACACGTCGAGGACTACTCGTACGACGAAATCGCCGAGATCGTGAAGCTCCCGCTTGGCACGGTGAAGACCTACATCCACCGCGCGCGTCAGGAGCTTCGACAGTATCTGGGAGATCTTAAGTGAGGCGGGATGGGGGATGGGGGATGAGGGATGAGGGATGGGGCCGCGCGTTCACGCACAGGCGTTTGTTTGGGAGTACCGCATCCCTCATCCCCCGATCCCGCCATCCCCCATCCCTCATCCCGCATCCCCCGTTATTCCAGGCAAAAAAAGACCGAAAAAGGCTGAAACCAACCCCGTACCGAACCCGTAGGCTATCACGTGAGGAACCCATGATCGAGCATGATTTCGACGAAGATTTCGTCCCCATTGCGGCCGAGTTGCAGCGACTGCCCTACCTGTCGCCCTCTCGGGATTTTGCCGATCGCGTAATCGCACGAATTGACCGTTTGCAGGCCGCCCAGGGAGCGGCTCCCGTGCTCGCCTCCAGGCATCATCTGGAGCTGCACCGGGGTGGTCAGCAGGCGGTCTCTCCACGCCGCCCAATGGGCGTTGTACGGGCCACAGGTCGGGCCGTAGCCGGCGTCGGCTTGATCGCCGTAGCGGCATTCATGTTCTTCGAGGTCGACATCCTCACCGCGATCCTGAGCGCGGCGGCAGCCCAGTACGCTTTCGTGATCGCGGCAGTCGGCACCGAAATCGGCAGCGTGGTTCTTGGTCCGTCCACTATCGCATATCTCGAGGCGGGCGCTATCCAGGCAGTCGTGCTCTACATGACGCTGGCGGTGGGGTTGTTCGGTGGATATGCCGCGATCCGTACCGCTGCACAAATCGCCAAACGCAAGGCAGCGTAAATGAAATCCATCCTGCTCGGTGTTTCTCTGTTGATTGCGGCAACCGCCGCGCAGGATGCGCACGCCCAACAGCGTGGTGCCGTAAGGTTCGCCGGGTTCAAGAAATACGCGCAGGTGACGACGGGTGACCTCACGGTTCCAGCCGGCACGACGACATCGGGCTCGGTGATGGTGATCCGCGGCAATCTCGACGTCTACGGAAATGTCGACGGCGCCGCGACCGCCGTACTCGGCGATGTGATCGTGCACGAGGGCGGCCGCGTTCGCGGCGGTGCCGTCGCCCTCATGGGACACGTCCGCAACGAGGGTGGCGCGATCCTCGGCGTCATCAAGGATGTCGGTGCGACCCATAACAGGGCCACAATCAGCCTGGGTGGCCGTCCACGTACGACCGTCGGCTCGCTGGTATCAGCCTTTGTTTGGCTTGCCGTGCTGCTTCTCGTCGGGACATTCGTGCTGTTCTTCATGCGCGACTACTTCAAGCGTGCCGTCGAAGTCGTCACCAACGAGACCGGCCGTTCTTTGCTGACGGGGGTCCTCGGCGCGCTTGCCTCGATTCCGGCTCTGGTCGCGCTCATTATCGCGATGGCGATCACGATCATCGGGATCTTCTTCATTCCGATCGGGGTGGCGGCGTTCATGATCGCGCTCTCGGGCATCGGGATACTCGGGTTCCTGGCCGTCGCGCAGGTGGCGGGAATCGCGATCGCTGGCAAGAGAGAAGCGGAGACCCCGGCGGGACAAGAGCTGCAATTCCTCTATACGGGGATCCTGGCGTTCAGCCTTCTTTGGATCGTCGCCGCGGCATTCACGTGGTTCCCGATACTCGGCGCGGTGCTGCGCATGCTCGCGTTCTCGGTTACTCTCGTCGCTGTCGCGACTGGCTTTGGTGCCGTGATCCTTTCGTGGTGGCGGACCCGGCCTAAGAAGAACGCGGTAGCAGTCTAGGCGCCGAGCTCGACGCCGGCGGCGTCGCGAGCTGCAAATAATCCGGTGATTCGGCCGGCAAGCTCGAATAAGGCCTGGGCAGCAGGGGTGTGTGGCTCGCTCACGACGATTGGCTCGCCACGATCCGCGCCTTCCAGAACTCCGCCAAAGAAAGGGATTTCCGCGAGTAGGGGCACATCGAGCTCCTCGGCGAGACGCTCGCCGCCGCCGCTGCCGAAGATGCGATGCCTGTGGCTGCAGTGCGGGCAAATGAAGTAGCTCATGTTCTCGACGACACCGAGTACCGGCACTGCGACGCGCTGGAACATCTTCGCTCCGCGCAGGGCGTCGCCCGACGCAACTTCTTGCGGCGTCGTGACGATCACCGCGCCGTGCACCATCGTCGCTTGCACAAGCGAGAGTTGCGCGTCTCCGGTTCCCGGTGGCATGTCGACGAGGAAATAGTCGAGCTCGCCCCACTGCACGTCACGCAGGAATTGCGTGATGATCTTCATGATGATCGGGCCACGCCATATCGCTGGCTGATCGCGCTCGATCATGAAGCCGAGGCTCATGATTTTGACTCCGTGCGCCTGGAGCGGGATGATCTTCTCGTTCTCGACAGGCGGCGGCGCATTGACACCCATCATGCGCGGGATGTTCGGCCCATAGATATCCGCGTCCATGAGACCCACGCGGGCACCCTGCTTTGCCAGTGCGATCGAGAGATTGGAGGCGACGGTGGATTTTCCGACGCCACCTTTGCCGCTCGAGATCGCGAGGATGTTGCCGAGATTCGGGTAGGCAACCGGAGTCGGCGCCGGCACGGCAGCGCGCTGCGATTGCGGCTCTTGTCCCATCACCGGTAGTGCGCGAGGGCCGGTCTTCTTAGCGGGGTTAGGCGTTCCGGTCGTGTGAGCCGCCCGAGCGGCGGGCGCACCAGGTCTGTTCGCCTGGGACGCGTCTTTCACATCGACCCGAACGTCAGTCACTCCCGACACCTGTTGCAACGTCTGCCGAATTTCCCGCACCACGGTAGCGTCGTCGTCCGCAGTGAGGAATAAGGTAAGCCGCACGCGCCCATCAACCGTAGTCGCGAGGTCGCTAACCATGTCCGCCTCGAGCACATTCGCGCCGACGCGATTATTGCGGATGCGCGAAAGCGCATCCGTTACGCGCTCCTGAAGATTGGCGGTCATGCGGTCGAGTCGACGTTGACGACGACTGACTTGAGCTCTGACACGCGCAGCTTGAGCTGGGTCTCGATGCCCTGCATGAACGTTAGTGCAGACGCATCGCAGTCCTTGCAGCCGCCCATGACATGGAGGACCGCCGTTCCACTCTCGGCATCGAAGGCGGCGAGCTCGATGGCGCATTGGTCGATCCGGAGAATGGGCAGAATCTCCGCCAGTTCATGACGGATTTGCTGCTCGATGTCGGCATGCGGTCGTGCTCGTTTGCGGCGAAGAACGCTCATGCGCGCAAGTTAGACAAGGCGCAGCCGGGCTGCTACGGGTAGAACGCGCCGAAAAGAGTAACCCTCGTGTTGTGTTAGTTCTTTCGGGGCTGTGATGCGGAATCGGGCTTGCAACGGACAACGAAGATTGCATCGGTGTGCGTTCCCCTCGAAGCCGGCATGTCGTGCGTTGGCGCGATCTTCCACGATCCGCCGATTCTCCTGAGCGTCATAACCCGCGGGAATTCCGTGAATGCGTCCTCAAACAACCCCGGACCGGCGACGAGCCTGTTCGCGGTCGATGCACCGACGATGACATAGCCGACGGAATCTGAAACGGCCGCGCCGAGGATGCGCGCAGTCGGAGCTCTGTACGGCTCAGTCGGTATCGTTTTTTTTATTGAATCTGGTGCGACGGGACAGTCGACAGCGGGCCTGCGCGCCATCTCCTTGTAGGCGAGTGTGTGTTGCCAAGCCGGACTCATCGCTTCGAGCCAGCGCGCCGCGGCTTCCTCTGTAGACATGGCCGCGAGACTGTCGACAGAAGGTACACGTGCGAATTGGCGCGCGAGTAAGTCGAGGTTCTGAAAGCCTTCAACCATCTTCTTGGCCTGATATTCGGCGACTACGCGCGGCATGGCCGGGTCCATCTTCATCAGGTCTTCAGGCCTGGGGGGTGTCAGTGTCGCGTTGTTTCGCAATCCCGCGAGCGCGGATCGCCGGAACGGTTCGAACCGCTTGAGATCGAGCATCCGCGCCGCATCGAGCCAGCGACCTTCGTCCTCCGCCTTGAAAAAGGCACGCACCACTTCATCAGGACCGGATTGCCCAATCACCGGGCTTGCGGTGAGAAGCATCGAGAGCAAGAGAATTACTCTCGTTTTCACGCGACGCCCTCCTTGTCCTCCGCGCTCAGAAATTCCCGCGCCTGTGCGACGACTTTCTTGCGAACCGACTCGAGACTTCCGTCGATGAGTGCGCCCGCCGCTCGGGCGTGCCCACCGCCGCCGAACTGCTTCGCGAATTTGTTGACGTCGACATCGCCGGTGCTGCGGATGGAAATCTTCACCTTGTCGTGACCCAGGTCGCGGAAGAACAATGCGAGCCGAGTACCGCCGATCGAGCGCGGATGCTCCGCGATTCCCTCGAGGTCTTCTGAGCGCAGTCCGTACTGTTCAGCGGCACCAGCGGCAACCGAGATCCACGAGATTCCATACTCGGGATCCACCTCGAGTGTCGCGAGCGCGTCACGCAGCAAGTGAAGCCGTCCGACAGGCATCGATGCGTACAGCCGGCCATACATCTCCTCCGGCTCCACTCCCGACGCGATCAGCTGGCCGGCGATACTGAGACACCGCGCGGTGGTGTTGCTGAATCTGAAGCCACCGGTGTCGGTGAGCAGCGCGACGTAGAGCGCACGCGCGATGTCCGGCGTGATCTTGAGGCCCAGGCACGCCGCAAAATCGTATATCAGCTCGCCGGTCGCGCACGCCGCCGTGTCGGCCAGAAGCAGCGTGCTCGGCGGCTCGTCGCTCGGCAGATGGTGATCGATTACCAGTTTCGGGATCGTGAGCTTGCGAACGGCATCCGCCAGGACGCCGAGACGTTTTACATCGGAGATGTCGAGGACGACGAAGACATCGGCTTCCCGTAGCGCTTTCGCGCCCATGTCGCTCGCGTCGCGAACATCGTCGCCGAGGAGGAACTTGTACATCTCCGGCCACGGCGTCGGATTGACGATGCGCGAGCGCATCCCCATTTGACCGAGCAGCCGCGCAAGAGCGGTCTCGGAACCGCAGCCGTCGCCGTCGGCGTTGATGTGGGTGGATATTGCGACAGAGCGTCCCGCGCGGAGCTCCCGCGCGAGACGCTCTATCGATTCCCGTCGCTGCTGGGGAACGCTTAGAAGGTCAAGCACTGCCTTCCGCGCGGGCCAGCCTCGAGTGCGATCGGCTGTAAGTGAAATAGATCACCAGCCCGATCACCATCCAGACGATCAACCGCTCCCAGGTCGCTCCCGGGAGACTGGACATCATGTAGCCGCAAATGAGAATGCCAAGGATCGGCACGAGCGGAACCAGCGGAGTGCGGAACGGACGCGCCAGGTTCGGAGACTTGTAGCGGAGCACGATGATTCCGCCGCATACGATCACGAACGCGAGAAGAGTTCCGATCGACACGAGCTCGCCGAGCAGTCCGATCGGGAAGAGGCCGGCAACCACGCCGGCAACCACGCCGGTGAGGATCGTGGTGACGTATGGCGTCTTGAAGCGCGGGTGAACCTTTCCAAACACTGGCGGAAGGAGTCCGTCGCGAGCCATCGAGTAGAAGATGCGCGGCTGTCCCATCAACATCACCAGAACGACGGATGCCAGGCCGGCAATCGCGCCGATGTTAATGATCGATCCGAGCCAGGCGAGCGCCGGTCCGGCTTTCTCGATTGCCACGAACACCGGGTGCGGAACGTTGAGCTCGGTGTAGTTGGCGAGGCCTGTCATCACCAGTGACATCAGGATGTAGAGCACCGTACAGACCGCGAGCGATCCCAATATTCCGATCGGCATGTCTCGCTGCGGATTTTTCGCCTCTTGCGCCGCTGTAGACACCGCGTCGAATCCTATGTATGCGAAGAAGACAACAGCCGCTCCGCGCACGATTCCGCTCCAGCCGTAATGCCCGTACTCGCCAGTGCCCGGCGGTATGAACGGATGCCAGTTGGCCTGGTTCACATACATGAAGCCGAACCCGATCACCAATAAAACAATCGTGACCTTGAGGATCACGATGAAGTTATTGAAGCGGGCCGACTCCTTGATTCCGATGACGAGTAGCGTCGTCATCAGCGCGATGAGCACCATCGCGGGGAGGTTGACAATCGCGCCGGTGTGTGAGAAGCCAGCGGGATGGATGAGAGCACCGGTAACCTTGTCGACCTCGGCCGCATCGTAGTACGCGTATGGACTGCTCGTAAATGTCGTCGGCATATGCAGACCGATCTGATCCATGAACGCCGTGAAGTAGCCCGACCAGCCTACAGCGACGGTCGACGCGCCGAAGAGATACTCGAGGATCAGGTCCCACCCGATAATCCAGGCGACGAACTCGCCGAGCGTCGCGTATCCATAGGTGTAGGCGCTGCCGGCGATCGGGATCATGCTCGCGAATTCCGCGTAGCAGAGACCCGCGAAAAGGCATCCCAAACCGGATACAATAAACGAGATGACGATTGCCGGCCCGGCGTATTGGGCCGCCGCGGTTCCCGTCAACACGAAGATTCCGGCGCCGATGATCGCGCCGATCCCCAGCGTCGTGAGATTCAGTGCACCCAGTGCGCGTCTGAGGGTGTGGCCCTCCGATTCACCCGCCGCCTCTTGCTGCAGGACAGCGATGCTCTTCTTCGTCCATAAGCCCATTAGAAAACTCCGAAAGGCGTGGGTAGTGTGACGCCGGAACTATGAATTCGACACTGCGGAAACGCCAGAAGTTGTGATGACGCTCGAAGCAATGTCAAGGAAACCTACAGCGAGTAGTTCGGTGCCTCGCGAGTGATCGTGACGTCGTGTGGGTGTGATTCGCGGAGACCCGCCGCGGTGATGCGAACGAACTCGGCTTCGGTGCGCAGCTGGTCGATGTTCGCGCATCCTACATATCCCATTCCACTGCGCAGCCCGCCGACCATCTGAAACAGGACGTCGCTCACAGGGCCCTTATATGGGACGCGGCCCTCGATCCCCTCGGGGACGAGTTTTTTCGCCGACATCTCACCTTCCTGGAAATACCGGTCGGCGCTGCCGTCCTGCATTGCACCGAGACTGCCCATGCCACGTATCATCTTGAAGCGGCGGCCCTCCAGGAGCAGCGATTCACCGGGACTTTCCTCCGTTCCCGCGAGCATCGACCCCATCATCACGCTGGACGCGCCGGCCGCGAGAGCCTTGACGATGTCGCCCGAGTATTTGATTCCACCGTCGGCGATCACCGGAATGTCACCCGCTCCCTCGACAGCATCAAAGATGGCGGTAAGCTGCGGCACACCGACGCCCGTTACGACGCGGGTAGTGCAGATCGAGCCGGGACCCACACCAACCTTCACCGCGTCGACACCGCGCTCGACCAGCGCCCTCGCGCCATCACGGGTCGCGATGTTGCCGGCGACCAACTGCACGTCGGGGAACATCTCGCGAACGACTGACGTCGCCTCGAGAACTCCCTCGGAGTGGCCATGTGCGGTGTCGACAATCAGGACATCTACCCCCGCATCGACGAGCGCACGAGCGCGATCGCGATAATTCGACGCACCGATCGCCGCGGCCACGCGCAGCCGTCCGTGCTGGTCCTTGTTCGAGTTCGGGAAATCGCGCCGCTTGTGAATGTCTTTCACCGTGATGAGCCCGCGCAGGATTCCCTGATCATCCACCACCGGCAGCTTCTCGATGCGATGCCGTCCCAGTATCGCCTCGGCTTCGTCGAGCGTCGTGCCGACCGGAGCAGTGACGAGGTTCTTCGACGTCATCGCCTCGCGGAGCGGACGGTCGAGATTGCGCTCGAACTGTAAGTCGCGGTTGGTGATGATTCCTACCAACCTGTCGTCGCGGTCGACGATCGGAACGCCCGAAATTTTGAACCGACGCATCAAGGCGACTGCTTCGCGGAGCGTGCCTTCGGGGGAGAGTGTGATCGGGTTGAGGATCATCCCGCTCTCTGATCGCTTCACTCGATCGACCTCGGATGCCTGGCGATCGATCGACATGTTCTTGTGGATTACGCCGATGCCGCCCGCCCTCGCCATCGCCATCGCCATCTCGGACTCCGTGACAGTGTCCATTGCGGCCGAGGCGAACGGAACGTTGAGCGAGATGCCGCGCGTGAAGAGAGACGCCGTGTCGACGTCCTTCGGGTGCACGAGCGAATGTCGGGGCGTCAGAAGGACGTCGTCGAAGGTAAGGACGATGTCACTTCGGACGCGTGGCAGCCCTTGATCGGTGGGCGCGGACCCCTTGATGCGCGAAAGCCCGCTTCCGGCTTTTGCCGGAGAGGCGGGCTTGCTCGATGGCCGAGTCGTGGTTGCCATAGCTAAATGTATGGCATTGTGCGGTTTGCGTCCAGAGCAAGCCCTCGAGCGCCGAGGTTAGTCGCGCTCCGGCCCGGGCTCGAACTCCGCACCGCCACTGCCTGCCGACCCGAATTTTGGAGCAGTGAAATTTCCTCGCGTGGTGCGCGGCGGATTTGCATCGTCATTCGCGTCGCGTCGATCCGGTTCCGCGTCGAGGCGTTCACGTTCTTCTTCGCGCGAAGCCGACGTATCCGGCTCTTCGATCTTTGCTTTTCTCAGCGGCTCCGGAGACGCAGCGTTGATTGCGACGTTCTCTTCGTCCGTCGATCTCGGAATTGCTGGTCCGGTGTCTCTTTCGTCTGCCATCCCATCTCCATTTAAGACCCGGAGATGGGATGGCGCATGGGTCGTGCCTGCGCGCTCCTACTGAAACACTGGAGGCGGAGCAGCGTCTTGCTGCGGCTGACGGATCTTCGGCGGCTTGCCGTAGTTCCATTGGAACGTCACGTACGTCGCTCTGACGCCGAACCGGCGCGCGGTGATCTGCTGCAGATTATCGTCGCCGGCGACGATGCGGAACTTCGTCGTGTTGAACGGATCCTGGAAGCGCACGGCGACGCTCATGTTGTCGCCGTCGAGCTTCTTACGGAGCGTCAGGTTCGTGAACTGCATCGCCGAGAACCGACCCTTCTCGATCTTGACGGGCGCGCGGTAGAAGTAGTTCGCCTGCAGAACCACCGTCGGCGAGACCTGGGTAGTCGCGTTGATACGATATGACCAGGTCACCGCGTTCGACGACAGCGCCGACTGCGAGCCACCGTCGGTAACCATCTTGAACAGGTTGAACCCGGCGAAACCGTTGAACTTCGGACCGAGACGCAGGTTTCCGTTCAGGTCGGTTCCCCACGAGGTCGCCTTGTCGAGATTCTGGAAGCTCACCGACGTCACTTCACGATTGTCGACGGTGTCGGCGGTGTTGATGTCGACGCGGATGACGTCCTTCGTGCGACGATAAAACGGGGAGAGCTGAATCGATCCAAGCTGCCCCGACTTGCTCAGCCCGAGCTCCAGCGCGTCGGTGTACTCGGGATTGAGCTGCGGATTGCCGATGAAGACGTTCTGCTGGTCGAAGAACACAGGGAACGGATTCAGCTCCTGCGTACCCGGTCTCCGAATGCGCCGCGAGTAGCTCGCCTTGATCTGCGACTGCTCGCTCGGCTTGTACATGATGACGCCGCTTGGGAACAGGCTGTGGTATTTGTACGGATACCCAGCGGCATTTGCGAGCTCGAAGTTGCGGTTCGCCCATTCGGCGCGCAGACCGGCCTGAAGGTCGAATTTCCCGACGCTCTGGCTCAGCACGCCGTATCCGGCATGCACGCGCTCGTCGAACTGGAAAGTGTTGCTGAGGTTGCTTGGTACCCAGTTCCCATCACCGAGGGCGTCCTTCGCAACGATGAATTCCCTGTCGAGCCAGCGATCGGTCTCCTTGAGGCCTGTCTCCAGCTTCGCCTTGGTCCATGCTGGACGCGTGTAGTCGACTTGCGACGTCAGCTGACGCGTGAGCGCGTTGGTGGCATCGACCTCACCCTCTGTAGAAGGACCAGAGCTCGTGCCATCGGCGTTCTGCGGCTCCCGCCATAGGAGAGTGTTGTCTTCGTCCCTCGTGCGGTTGAAACGGATCTCGGTCGAGAGCTCGTGCTTTCTCGGATCGATCGTACGCTTCCACGACAGAGAATTGTCGACGACGAGTCCACGCGACTTCGTGTTGCGGTCCCTTACGTAGCGGTCCAGGAACGCTTCGTTGGCATCGAGCTCGACGTAGCCGGCCAGCGCGCCACTGTTGGAATGCCTGCGATTGAGCGACAACGAGTTTGAGACGACGTCTTTGTCAGTGAGCTTGTAATCGATGTTGCCCGTGAAATTGTGTCCGGCGTTGTTGTCTCTGCCATCGATGTCCTGGTTCGTGTAGGACATTGGGGAGCCGGCCGGATCGTAGCGAAGACGATCATTCAGTCCGACGATCTGGCGATCGTCGGCATTGTAGCCGTAGCTGCCAAAGAGTGTGACGGGGCCGCTCTGATAACCGAGGTTGCCGCCGGTATTGAAGCGGCTCGCAGTGGCCACGCCGCTGTTAAATCCCCCGCTCAGCCCGAGGTCGGCGTTCTGCTTGAGGACAATGTTGATGATGCCAGCCATTCCTTCGGGATCGTACTTGGCAGACGGATTCGGCACCACTTCTATGCGCTCGACGATGTTCGCCGGAAGCTGCTTGAGGTATGCGCCGAGCTGCGTACCACGGATTGGCGTGGGACGGCCGTTGATCTGGACAGCGACATTCTCGTTGCCGCGGAGGCTCACCTTGCCATCGGCATCCACTTCGACCGAAGGAGTCGCCTGCAGCACGTCGCTGGCGTTGGCGGCGGCCGGCGCAATGTCCTTCGCCTTATATGTATTGCGATCGGGCTCGATGACCATCGTCGGTTTTTCGCCCGTCACCTGCACCGCCTGCAGAGTTACCGAGATTCTCGAAAGCTTGACGCTATCCACGGTCGCCACCGGAGCCTGGGGCGTAATCGTGAACTCCGATGTGTTGAGCGGCGAGAACCCGATTCCCGAGACGCGGAGATAGTAGGTCCCCGGTCGGAGCCCCTGGATGCGGAAGGTGCCATCCTGCGCACCCATAGTGCCGGTTACGAGCTTCCCGTCCGCTTTGCCGCGCACGGCGACTGCCGGACGTGGCACCGGGCCGCTCGTGTCAGCGGCGACGATTATCCCGCGGACTTCTCCGATTCCCGCGGGCGGCTGCTGCGCGCCCGCCGGTGGCCCCGGGTTTTGCGCGGACAACGAAACGGCCGCGAGATTCAGAACGAGGACGAGTAGTGCGAAAAGGATGCGCTTCATGGTGCCGACTCTCGGAAGGGTGTGATCTTTGGACGTGAGCGAACAGGGGAAAACCCCCATTCACATCCCCGCACTACGACTTGGACGCCCGCAGGTTTCAAAAGGTTGGCTGAGCGGGTGAAAAAGTTCTGGCTCAGCGCTCGATGACCCTCGACCGGCAGAGACGGGTCCCTACGGATGTTTATTTTGACGCTCGGGTCGTAGGATCCGTAACGGTGGTGGCTTAGCTCGTTTCGTCGGCTACCTGACGCATCACCCCGCGTACAAGTCGGTTCCAGGCGGGGTGCGCTCTCTCCAGCTCCGCCGTCGCCCAGCCTCGCAAATCACACAGACCGAGCGCGACACCGGGCGATCGGCTCACGCCCATGTTGCAGTGCACGACGATCCGGTCGACGCCGGGCCATTGCTCGAGGAACCCCTTGATCGCCCGTGCGTGCTCGGTCGCGAAAAGAACATCGGAGGGCTCACCCCGCTCGATGACATCGTCGAAGTAAAGTCGGAGTACGGACGCAAACTGTGGCGACACCCTAGCCGGAGGCGCACTCGGATCAGAGATGGAAATGCAGATTTCGTTGGCGCGCGGCTCATAACTCTCGGCGCGCTCTCGCGAGAGAACGACGAGTTCTGGGCTCCGTTGATTCTTGGTGTCCCGGGCCGGTGCCGTATTCCGCTCTACTACTTGGGCTTGGGCGGCGGCCACGCGCCGAGCAGTTGGCGAACGGCGACTATCTGCGCGAGATGATAAGAAGCGTGGTCCATCGCGACGAGAATCGTACGCAGGTAGGTCTGGCCAGTCCCACGCGGAATTTTGGTTGTCAGGTCGATCGGGCTGTCGTTAGCGAAGCGCTCGAGCGCCATCCGGTCCTTCCGCCAACCAGCGACACTCTCGTTCCAGGCCTTCTCACTCGCCGGGGCCATGCTCGCCGGCCAGTAGTCCTTCGGCCATTCGAGTTTTTCTTCGTACTCGGCATTCTGAACGAAGTCGAGAAGATCATGCTGGGTGATTCGGATATGCTCCAGCAGCTCCCAGGCCGAATGAGCGAATCCCGTCGGTCGCCGCCCCCGCAATTCCTGGGGGATTCCTCTGAGCACGTTTTCCAATGACGAATGAGCCTGCTCCCAGTTAAGCGATGAGGCAACTATTGCGCGCCATGCTTCTGTCTGGGCCATGGGTGCTCCGATTTGAAGTGGGACTCCGGCGACACGACTCCAGCGTGCGCCTAGAATGATGTCGCTCTTGCGCGACGCCGCCAGTCCTCGGCAGTATTGCGCGCCGACGACCAGGCGGGAAGAATGAGCGACGACAACCGCGCGAAACAATCGGGCAGCTGGGCAATGCTCGTCCTCAAGGACGTGCACTTCTGGGTACCGGTCGCGGTGTTGATCGCCGGCCTGGTCGTGCTACGCTGGATCTCGTGAGCGCGAACGCGGCGGTAGAGCAAACGGGACGAGCCTTTCGGCCGGTCGACCCGCGGCGGTTGCGCACTCTGCAAGGCGTTGGGATGCTGTGTGGACTCACGGCAGGCGCGTGGCTCGGCGCCGCCGAGGCGCCGACCAAACTCGTCGCGCTTGGCCTGTCGCCGGTAGTGATCTCCCTCAGCATGGTGATCGGCGTCTTTCTGGCGCGCTGGACGCTGCCGGCGCTCATCCAGGGAACGTCGTACGTCGCAGCTGATCTGAGGCAGGCGCCGCATCTCATTGTCTGGGCAGTGCTCGCCGGCTGCCTGTGGGCCGTCGCAAACACGCTGACGATTTTCGCGGTACGCGAGGTTGGACTGAGCATCGCATTCCCGCTCTGGAACAGCAACAGTCTGCTCGGAATTTTCTGGGGCATCGTGTTCTTCCAGGAATTGCGCGGTGCGGATTGGCGGCGCTGGCTCGGCGTACTTGGCGGCGCGCTGTTGATGTTTGCGGGCGCGACGGCGCTGGCGCTCGCGTCGGCGACGCAAGCGACAGCGCATAATGCGGTGCGAGGTGTCGTCGCCGCACTTTGCGCCGGCGTGTTGTGGGGCACGATGTACATCCCGTATCGCAAAGCGTATCTGACTGGAATGAGCCCGTTGTCGTTCATCACGTTTTTCACTGTCGGCGAACTTGGTATGATGACGGCGCTCGCACTGACCTACTCCGGCGGGATGGGTCCCCTCTGGGCGCAGCTCGCCGGCGCGCGTCACGTGTTGTTCTGGCTGCTGGCAGGCGGGTTTGTCTGGGTGGTCGGCGACCTGTTTCAGCAGTACGCCGTGAAATACGCGGGGATTACGCGCGGCATTCCTCTCTCGAACACCAACCAGCTGTGGGGACTGCTGTGGGGGATTCTCGTTTTCGGCGAGCTCCGTGGATCGCCACGCCCTGTCTTCGCGCAGGTCATCGGCGGATCGATAGTGATGGCGCTCGGTGCCGGGCTCATCGCGCTATCGTCGGTGAGTCGCAGCGAACACCAGCGTTGGCAGGAAGCAGCCGCTAGCGAGGGAGATCGTTATGGAGTCGATCCGGAGTACACTCAGGCACGATTCGCGGGCGAGGATGCGGTGGTTGGCACGCGGCGGCGAACGTGGGTCGACTGGCTGGTAGTGAGCGTCGCGATGGCGATCATCGTCGGCTTCGCGGTACTCGCTCGGCCGCCGGAGATTGCGTTGGCCTGGGGCTGGGCTTCAGCGCTCGTGGTGCTGACTGTCGGGATGGTCGTCGCAGTTGGGGGAGTGCTTTGGCGCACGACGAGGTTCAATTGAGGAACTGCAACTGAACCGGTGAGAGGCATCAGTAGCATAGCTGTCAGCTAACGCCTCGCACCTATTCAGTTGCGTTTGCGTCCCTTTCCAAGTTTCTCCCGGACTTTCGGCGCGAACGATGCCGCTAGCAGCACCAGCGCCGCCGCCGCGGCGAGGAGGTACGGCTTCTTGCTCTCGCCGTGAACGCCGGCCGCGAAGCGATCGCCGATGAATGCCGCGAGCAGCGTCCCTGGAATGATCCCAATCGCGCTGCCGGTAAAAAACGGAAGCGGATCGAGCTTCGCTATTGCGGCAGCGTACGTGAACGCGCCGAACGGTACGATCGGCATGACCTGCATGCGCAGCGCCGTGAGAAACACTTTTTGGGTCGGCAGATCGCCCAGCTTGTGCTTGTATCTGCCGAGTAGTCGGCGTGCTGGCTTGGCGAGAACACCACGCGCGAGATAGTACCCGGCGACAGCGCCGAGCATCGACGCGGTCCAGATCAGAATCGACGCGCGCCAGAACCCGAAGATCGCGCCGGCACCGTAGGCAAGCGGGCTTACAGGCAGAGCGAGTGATCCGACGGTGGCGTAAACCACCACGAAGATGACGCTGATCCACACGCTACTCGCGGCACTCGCTGCCGCAGCCTGTACGTTCCGCGCGCGAAAGTAGCCGAGCTTCCATGCGATCAGTGCGAGAACGATGTAGAGCACAACCGGAGCGATGAGTCGTGCCTTGTCACCCGTGGTCAGTTTTTTTGATTCCGCGCTCACTTCGAGCGAAGGGCCTGTTCGATCGCCCGCTCCGCGAGCGGCGCCATGATGCGGTATCCAGCCTCGTTGGGATGCACTCCGTCCGAGGCCAGCTCGGCGCGCATTCCTCCGCGCTCGTCCGACATCGCCGAGTGGTAGTCGAGATACACGGCGCGGTGCCGCCGAGCGTAGTCTTTCATCCACTTGTTGAGGGCGATGATCTTGGGCGCCGGCTCGAGCCCCGGCTTCCACGGATAGTCGTAGACGGGAAGCACTGACGACAGGACCGGGCGAATTCCGTTCGCGGTGGCCAGCTCGGCCATCGACGCGAGATTGTCTTCGATCATCTCCAAAGTCGACGGGCCAGTGTTGCCCGCGATGTCGTTGGTGCCGGCGAGGATTACGACGACGCTTGGCTTGAGATCGATCACATCCTGTCGAAAGCGGACGAGCATCTGTGGCGTCGTCTGCCCACCGATCCCGCGGCCAATGTACGGCTTGCCGGGAAACATCGCTTTGAAGTACGGCGCCCAGCCCTCGGTGATGGAATTGCCGAAGAAAACAACTCGGTGCTCGTTCTTCAATGGCGGAGAGAGTTTGGCGTTTTCATCGCGGTAGCGCGCCAGAAACGGCCAGTCATTGTGAAGTCTTTCCTCCTGTACCTGGCGGCGACGCGCGATCTCTTCGGCGGAGGGCTGCGGGCGCGCAGGAGTCGAGCTGGTGGAAGGCTGCTGTTGCGCGTGAAGGGCGGAGGAGCAGAACAGCGAAAAGATCAGACCAGCTCGAAGAGTGGGAGTACGCATCGTCATGCGAACCGCTTCAGCGACCGTTCTTTCGCCTTCTGCATCTCCACTTCACGGTTTCTCGGCGGCGCGTTCGTCTGGAGCGAGTGGACAAGACGGTGCGCGGCAGCCGTGACTTCCTCGACAGCCTGATTGAATGCCGCCTCGTTGACGCGCGACGGCTTCGTCGTGCCGCTCAACTTACGGACGAACTGTAGCGCTGACGCGCGAATCTCGTCGTCGGTCGCCGGTGGCTCGAAGTTGGCGAGCGTTTTGATGTTCCTGCACATCCTGAGATCCTCTGATTTTGGTCTAGGCGATTCCGCTTTGTCGCGTTCCCTCGCCGTACGCGGGAAGCTCGGCGGGGCTAGTGATACAGATGCCGAGGTCGCGGAGCAAGCCGTCATGAAGGTCGTAAATCCAGCCGTGCACCGCCAGCGGCTGGCCGCGCGCCCAGGCGTCGCGCACGACCGTCGTCTGACTGACGTTTGCGACCTGCTCCATGACGTTCAATTCGCAAAGACGATCGTGGCGCTGTTTTTCACTGTCGAGGTCATCGAGCTGCGATTGGTGCTTCCAGCGCACGTCCTGGACATGGCGCAGCCAGTTGTCGGCGAGGCCCAGGCGATCGTCGCGCAGAGCGGCGAGCACACCACCGCATCCGTAGTGTCCGCACACAATGATGTGGCGAACGCGAAGGACTTCGACCGCGAACTGAACCACCGAAAGGCAATTGAGATCAGCGTGCACGACGACATTCGCAATGTTCCGGTGGACGAGGAGCTCGCCGGGGAGAAGCCCCACGATCTCGTTCGCCGGCACGCGGCTGTCGGAACAGCCGATCCACAGGTATTCGGGCGCCTGCTGGCTGGTCAGCCGCGTGAAAAAATCCGGATCGCGCCGCGTGATCTCGGCGGCCCACGCGCGATTGTTGTCGAAGAGATGGCTCAGTAGACGCATCGGGGTCCCGGGAAAATAACCCATCGCTCTTCCGGCTTCAGCCAAAGGGCATAGTTTTCCGAAAGATCGGCGACGTCTGGCTGTACGAGAACAGCCCGCACCTCTTAGAGAGTCGTGCGCAATATTCCATTCCTGGAGGGTGTCATGTTGAGGGGAAAAATAGGACTGGGCGCGATCGCCGCGCTCCTCGTCGGCTGCACTTCTGACAAGCCGGTGCCGACGGCATTCGAGGTGCGCGCGCCGCTGTTCGTCAGGGGCGGCAACACGGACATCAACCTCGGCACGCACTTGGCGGGGGCGAATGAGATATTCACTCCAGCGACGTCGGGTGCACCGACTCCCGCCGATTCGCGCGCCCAGGGAGAGGCAATCTTCCGCGTCAACGACGACGGCACCGTCGACTTCCGGCTGATCGCATCGAACATCCACAACGTGATCATGTCGCACATCCACTGCGGAAACGCGAACGTTAATGGTCCGATCCGGATGTGGCTG
This sequence comes from Gemmatimonadaceae bacterium, assembly GCA_045803975.1. Classification (GTDB taxonomy): domain Bacteria; phylum Gemmatimonadota; class Gemmatimonadetes; order Gemmatimonadales; family Gemmatimonadaceae; genus UBA4720. The sequence continues at coordinate 11,345 of JBJMOA010000104.1, read as the reverse complement.
TTCCCGGTCATCGGGCCGAGCGGTGCGGCGTTGCCAGTCGGATTGGAGGACCAGAATGGTGTGCTTGCCTCCGGAACCTTCACGCTCGGCACGGTGACCTGCCCTGCGACTTCGGTCGGCCGGCCCCAGGGCGCGCAAGACATGCCGCTGCTGGAAGCGATCCGCGCCGGCCTAACGTATGTCAACGTGCACACCAACGATGGTGTCGCTCCGACGAACACGGGACCGGGAGATTTTCCTGGTGGCGAGATCCGCGGTCAGTTAACCCACGGCGGCGATTAGTCTCGACGCGAAGGCGACCCGTAGGATGGTGCTCGAACGGCGCGGAATTCCGCGCCGTTCTGCGATTGTGACGTCGCGGCTCAATCATAAGCCACGGGATTGGCCGGAACTACGCAGTTCCACTGCGCCACGACGGAGCACCCGCGGACAACCGCGGCGTCCTCGTAAACCACCACGACAGCCCGATTCGCAGCGCGTTGCCGCACCGCAGGGCGTCGGTCGCGAGCGAGTACTGCGCGGGCAATTTCCGCGGTTTGCAGTGCGTACTCAATCTGCTTGGGCTCGGGCCAACGCGAGGCGCCCAGGCTGCGGAACGTAATCGTGATGCGTCCCTGTCCGATCCGGCAATCCGGTGCCGGGTCAACGCCCAGCGCCTGCGCGATCGCCGCTCCGACAGACGCATAGCGCACGATTCCGATGCGGAGTCGTGTCATCGGCCTGCGCGAGAAATCAGGGCACGCACTTATAGAAGAGCGGTCTCAATCGGACCGTATCTACCTGACCGGCAACCACGTCGACGTCGGTTGAGTCGGGACGATGCTCATAGGCCCGCACGAAGAGCCTGTACCGGCCGGGCGTGAGCGCGGGAAAGACAAATCCGCCGACGCTGTCAGCCGTCGTAGATGCGCGTTGGGCGTTCGGCGCATTGCCCGGCGTCGTCGCGAGAATAGAAAAATTTGGCAGGGCGCCGCCGGAGTCCGCGAGCGTCCCGATCACCGCGCCGAGACCGGCGCGCGGTACTGGTGGCCGCGGGAGTTGTGGTTCTCTGCCCTTCGCGCGCACGTGGGTCGTGCAGCGGTGCAACAATAGATTGACGTCCTCTGGCGCGCGACGTCGGCAGTCGCCGAGGAACAGCGACGCTACAAGAAAAGCGGCTGCTTTAGACTTCCCGCCCAATTGTCCGCAACCGCCTTCTCATCCGCCGCGGGAGGAAGAATGCCGCCGCGACCAGTATCTGCTCCAGATCGAGAGAACGGAGCTGGCGGGGATCGCCCATCCAGTGATCGAGCAGCACCGCTCGACCCGCATTCGCAATCAGCCGCTGCAACGCCAGAACGAGCACGAAGACATCGTCGACTTCACCAAGGAACGGAATGAAATCCGGAATGAAATCGAGCGGGAGGAGGATATAGGCGAGCGCCCCAGCGACGAGAAGCTTGTCGGTGTTCGACACCCGCCGGTCGGCAAGTAGCCCGCCGAGCAACCGCAGAAAGTTTGGCAGCTCTTTCATCGTCGACATGATTGTCCGCTTCGCGCCACGACGCGGCGAAACGGCCGACGAGTCGACGGTCGCGCGCGGACGCTCTTCGGTGCGCGATGCGCCCGCGCCGTTTACGCCTGCCGCTCCACTGCGGGTCGTTCGGCGCTTTCGCGATGCCGCTGCCGATCGTGCTGATTGAGGGCTCACTTGCGCTGATCTCCCGGTGGCTGAATGGGCGGAGTCTGTGTTGGCGGCGGCACAGATGGCGTTGCCGTCGGAACAGTCGGCCCCGCCTGTGTCGGAGGCTGCTGCGGCTTCGAGGAAGTCACGGATGACACAACCCCGGCAATCTCCGTTGCAACTGACTTGCCAGCGTTAGCCACTTCAGTGACGACGCCAACCGCCTTGCCCATCACGTTCATCGTCCCGCCAATAACGCCCGCCGACATTTTTCCGGCGCGCAGCGTGTCTTCCACGCCCTCGGCGAATCGTTTCAACGGGTTGGGTGCAGTCGACGGCTTGGGCGCGTACTTGGACTCGAGAAAATCGATGTAGTCGAGGATCTGATAGATCTTCTCCTCGGGAAGAGTATCCAGCTTCCTAATGAGTCTCTCGCGCAGAATATCGTTCATCGCTTTCGTTCTCCGTTGCCGGTGATCAGCCGCGGCCCCGCCACCGAGCTCTACGGCCTCGAACATCAATATGCACGTAATTGGTGCTGGAGTGGCCACTCGTATAGACCCCGAGTCCGCCGACCAGCTCAGGGTGCTTGAGCTCGACGATCTCCACCGCCAAACCTACCATACGACTGTCGATGGCGGTGATTCTTCCGTCTCCATTGGCGTCGATGGCCACGTCAGCGGCGTCACCGTATTGGTGCTGGCTGTCGCTTGCCGCGCGCCGCACCCGCCGGTTGTGGTCGGGGGCACGAAAGCCCGAGTGCACGTCGATGTCGATGTCGGCGACCGCCTTGTCGCCGTGCCACCGGGCAATCTCCTGGATGACGAGCTCCAGCTTGTCGAGAAGCTTGGGGTTTACGGCCGCATAGCTTGGCCACACGCCGAACTGATCGTGATTCAGGAAATCGCCGACGCGTAGATGTTTGGTGATCGGCAAATCGACATCGGCTGGACTGATCTCCAGAAATCCTTCCGGCGGAGGTGTCTTGCTTCGCATCCGCTCGGCGAGGTACGTCCCGATGCGATAGCCGCGCAGCATTCCGCGCTCCTTCTCCTCGAACGGGACGAGGACGGCGAGGGTAAGACCGTCAACGGTGCGCCGTTGTCCGCCCTTGATAAGATTCAAGCGATAGAATCCCGCCAGGAGCGGCGTCGCGACCTTCTCGCCGCTCAGGGGCTGCGCGGCCGTACTGAGCGCGGAGTCCCCGACTCTGGTCCAGGCGTACTGTAGCGAGCTTGGATCGCCGTGCACGTCCAGCGGATAAGAGATCGCCTGTGCCGGCATCGCGAACGCGAGCTTCACTTCGCCACTCGCGCCGAATGCGCTCATCGACGGCTCCGCATAAGGAACCGCGACGCGCGTGAGATACGTTCCAATCGGACGGTCGGCGGTCTCGTCAGCGGCCTGCAGAAACTGGAACGCTCCCACCGCGGCGACCGCGGACGCGGCGATCCACACCATTCTCGCGGTGTGGCGTTTTCGAACCGGGAGATCATCGGGAAGCTCGAGCTCCTCGCCGGTCGGACGTTCCCGTCGCTCTCCTACGACTATCGATGTCAAGCGAACTTCTTAGTAGATGTAAACCGGAGTTCCGATCGCGACCATCGGGTAGAGGCGCTCGATGTCCTCGTTTCGCATGCGGACACAGCCGTGGCTGACCGACTGACCGATGCTCTCGGGATGGTCGGTGCCGTGGATGCCGTAACCGTCGCCGAGCTCCAGCCGACGAGTTCCGAGGACACCCATGTACCTGCGCGCAGTGGTTCCGTAAGGTGGAACGACGATGTTTCCATTCACCACTATCTCCTTGCCTTCTACCCCTCCCCCTAAAGACACCGTGGCGCCGTTACCGTAACGCTTTACGACCTCTCCGTTTCGGGTTGTGATGACTCCGCCGTCCCCCGTCGGAAGCGCCTCGCCGGGATCGAGATGAACGATGCCAAGGCCTTTCTTGTGCGCCTGCTCGACATAGTGCCAATCGGGAGGAACCCAGGCGGGATTCTCGTCCTTCCCTTTCACCACGAGTCGCCCGCGCGGTGTCTCGAATCGCCATTGCCCGCTAGAGCCGCCAACGAGCTCCTTACCGCTGCCGGTCGCGACTGGCGCCTCGAACAAAATCTCCTTCCCTTGCTTGTACCACAGCCGGTGATCGGCCATGCTGACCACGAGGTACGGCACGTTGGCCGCTTCGGCGGGAGATTCGTTGAGCAACGCTTTGAGACTGTCGCCAGTCATCCCCAGCTTGGACTTCACTTCGTTGAGAACGCCGAGGTTGTCGTTGTACACCATGCGACTGACGTCGCGCTGGTAGCGGAGCTCGGCGGTTTTGGTGAGCAGTGTCACGCTGAGGATCGCGGCGAGTACGAATCCGACGATCAGCATCCAGACGGTCTTGCCGCCATAAGAAAAAATTCTAGTCGCTGCCATGCTTTATCTCGGTCCCGGCTCGATGGGAAACATGCGTTCTCAGTAGAAGTATACCTTCATGCCCGCGCTAAGGTTCGGTCTGATCGCTTTCATGTCTTCAGTGCTAATGCGAAGAGAACCCGGCGGGATCGGAGTCGAGTCGTTGGCGATAGTCGCGCTGCTCGACGACAGGATTTGCGTCCCGCCATCGAGGGTGATCGCCGTCTCGGAGAGATCGGCCACGGTGCGCTCCCCGCGCGGGATCGCAACAGGAGGAGTGGCCGCAGACTCGGCAGGGATGCGCTCTGGGCCGAACTGAACGGGCATCTCACGGAGAAGTGCGCCTTCGCGGGTGAGGTACATCCGCGCGCTGTCTACCGAGACATTCAGGTGCAGCTTTTTGTCGAATTTCGCCTGACGCTTCGCGAGCTCGATCGCGATCTGCAGCTTGTTCTGCTCCGACTGCACGATCGCATCGGTGCGCTCGCGCTCGGCCTGTGTCATGTGCTCGCGGAGCAGCTTCACGTCGTGGTTGTACTTGATGCGCTTGGCAATCAGCCACGCGTCGACGCCGATCATCGCGGCGAGCCCCAGGCCGAGCACGAAAACGAATCCTGGATAAGCGCGACGGAAATCGCGCCAAGTAGTGCGACGCCGGTCGCCTTCGCCCACGCGTTCCGGACGACGGCGCGTCTCGGGCGCCGGTTCCCTATTGGGTCTGAAAATCTCCATTTTCGCTCTACACGTCCACTGTCATGGTAGGATTACATTACTCGTATAATGGCCACCACACCGCGCGCGCGGCCAGTCGCGCTCATCGTACTCGACGGGTGGGGATACCGCGCCGAGACCGACGGCAACGCGATCGCACTCGCTAACACACCCACGTGGGATGCGCTGTGGCGGCGCGGATCGCGTACGCTGCTCGAAGCATCCGGACTTCGCGTCGGCCTTCCCGAGGGTCAGATGGGCAACAGTGAAGTCGGACATCTCAATCTTGGCGCTGGTCGAGTCGTGATGCAGGACCTGGTGCGCATCTCCGCCGCAATCACGGACGGGAGCTTTTACACCAATCCCGCGCTTATGGGTGCATGCCGCCAGGTAAAAGAAAAAGGCGGTACTCTGCACCTGATGGGGTTGATCGGCGCCGGCGGGGTCCATGCGATCGACAGCCACCTTTGCGCGCTCATCGATCTCACGAAGCGAGTGGGACTCGAGCGTGTCGCGATTCATGCATTCCTGGATGGACGCGATACGCTGCCAAAATCCGCTTTCGGCTACATGCAGCAATTGCTGGATTACATCCGGAAGATCGGATCTCCGGCAAAGATTGCGAGCGTGTCCGGCAGGTACTACGCGATGGACCGCGACCGCCGCTGGGATCGTACCGAGCTCGCGTATCGGGCGATCGTTCTGGGGGAAGGAACGCTGGTAACGAACCCGCTCGACGCGATTCGCGAGGCATATGAATCCGGAAAGACCGACGAGTTCATGCTGCCCGTCGTCGTTGGAGACAACGGAAGTCCCGTCGCGCCGATGCGAGACGGCGATTCAATCATCTGCTTCAACTATCGGTCGGACCGCATGCGCCAAATCGTACGCGCGCTGATCGACCCCGCTTTCGACGGTTTCGCGTTGCCGCGCCCGCGCGTTCTGTTGACGACCCTCACCAATTACGACAAGACGTTCGATGTCCCCGTCGCCTTTGCCCCGACTTCGATGGAGCGAATTCTCGCCGAGGTTCTCTCTTCGAGCGGACGCGTGATGTTGAAGACGGCGGAAACCGAGAAGTACCCGCATGTGACTTACTTCTTCAACGGCGGGGTCGAAGCGCCATTTCCCTGCGAGCACCGCGTGCTGGTCGCGAGCCCGAAGGTCGCGACCTACGACCTCAAACCGGAGATGAGCGCCGCCGGCGTGACGGACGCGCTAGTGGCGGGTATTACATCGGGAGAGCACGATTTCATTCTCTGCAACTACGCAAACGCGGACATGGTCGGTCATAGCGGGTCGATTCCCGCGACGATCAAAGCGGTGGAGACGGTCGATCAGTCGCTCGCAAGAGTGCTCAAGGCGGCGGAGGCGGCGGGCACTACGCTCCTCGTGACGGCAGACCATGGAAACGCGGAAATGCTGATCGATCCGGAGACGGGCGGACCGCACACGGCGCACACGACGAATCCCGTTCCGTTCGTAGTAGTTGACTGGCAGCAGGAGACGCGGTTGAGGAGCGGCGGCGCTCTGTGCGATGTAGCACCAACTATATTGTCGATGCTCGGTATCGAGCAGCCGCCGGAGATGACCGGCACCAATCTTGGAGTAGACTAGTGAGGCTTTTTCTTAGCGCATTTGCGCTTGCATGTTTCAGCGCGACCGCGAGCGCGCAGGTCGGGCATCTACCGCAGAATAGTCCGTATCGTGATCTCGAGACTCGCCAGGAGTTCACGTTTTTCGGCGGCCAGTACAGCGCCGGCGAGGACCCGATCGCTATTGCGCCGCGCGACGGTCCGGTATTCGGAATTCGTTATCAGATTCACGTCGGCGGCCCGGCATTCCTCATGGCCCGCTGGTCGCACGTGAACAGTGAGCGGAGGGCAATCGATCCCACAAAAATCGGGACCGCGCGCGAGCTCGGAAATCACGACGTCTCGATCAACCTCTATGACGTGGACCTGGCGCTCAACCTCACCGGCCAAAAAAGCTGGCATCACATCGTTCCGGTGATCAACCTCGGCGGCGGAATTGGAAGCTGCGGCTGCTCCGTTGAATCCGACCCGTACAAGTTCGGCACCCCGTTTGCATTTTCGTTCGGCGGTGGTCTCAGGTGGGCACCGGGCGGACGTTTTCAGTTGACGGCGGATTGGACTGACTATCTCTATCAACTGAAGTACCCGACCGAGTACTACCTGACGCCAACGGGCGGGACGGCAGCGCTGCCTGGCGATCAGGAGCGCAGCTTCTGGAAGAACAATCGGGCTCTAACCATCGGGGCGTCGCTGCTGTTCTTCCGCTAACCTGAAACGCTCCCACGCGGAGCTGACGCGGAGGAAGAGTGGAAAAGGATTACGAGGACATCAGGGGAACGGACTCGCTGAACGACAACGAGCTGCGCGCTCTGATCCGCGACAACTTCGAGCAGCAGCTGGCCTTCGATCCCGATGACGTACAGATCGGAGTGCGCTCGGGTGTCGTGAGCCTATCCGGCCGTGTTGGCACCGCGGAAGAACTTCGCATCATCGAGCGGGTCGTCACCGATTTGGTGGGCATCCAGAATCTCCGCAGCGGCCTCGTGGTAGACCCGATTCGTCGTGCCGAGAGTCCGCAGGCTATCGACGAGCATCTTGTCGATGAAGAGCGGCGCGAAGGACTTCTACTCGGCGATGTCGCTCGTCCGCTGGACCCGGAAGCCGAGCATCTGCGTGAGAACCTGCGCGCCGAGTTGTTCGGGACTACTGACGTACAGCAATCGATCAGCGGCGCTATTCCGTGGAATCCTCCTGATGGGCCGACTCCAGAGGGAATCAGCGGGATGGAGGAGGAGCCTGAAGATCAGAGAGACGATCTCTAGGTAGGCTGCTGACAAGCACCATACAACAAAACGGGGTGTGAGGTGCCGGGTGCTAGGTAGTGGGTGCGAGGTAAAAACGCTGCCTTTAGCCCGCACCTAGCACCTAGTACCCGGAACCTCACACCTTTTGTTGCTGTTGTATTCGCAATGAGTGCCTCCCAACGCGCAAATTATCGGAATGCCAACTGCCTCTCTTACCCGCCGCGTCTCATTCTCGGCCGCGCATCGGTATAGCCGGCCAGATTGGAGCGATGAAAAAAATGCCACCACGTTTGGCGCGTGCGCGTGGCCCAACTTCCATGGCCACAGTTACGTCTGCGATGTGACCGTCAGTGGGCCCATCGATGACGAGACTGGATTCGCTGTCGATCTTGGCGTACTCGATCGGATTCTAGCCGAGCAGGTGAAGCAGCGCTTCGATCATCGCAACATCAATCTCGATGTCGGCGAGTTCGCCGACGGGAAGCTCGTGCCGACGGGAGAGAATCTCGCGCGCTTCATATTCGAGCGTGTCGATCGCGAGCTGCCAAAGCCCGCGCGCGTTATGCGGGTTACGGTCGGCGAAGACGATACGCTGAGCGCCACCTACAGCCGGGATTAGCCGAAATCATGAGAGGTACACCCACGCGCCGTAGGGTGCGCGCTTTGGCAATCGCGATCTCGTCGTTTGGGCTCACTGCGTGCGTGACAATCGCCCGGACCGTAAATCCGACATCGTCACGAGCGCAGCTTCGTCAGACCATCGATTCGCTGACGTCGCAGCCCGTGTTCAGGAATGCGCACTGGGGCGTACTCATCGTCAATCCGCGCACCGGCGACACGATTTACTCGAAGAATGCAGGCAAGCTGTTCATGCCGGCTTCGAACATGAAGATCATCACGAGTGCGGCGGCGCTCACGCTTCTCGGTCCTGACTACACGTACAAGACCACGTTTCTCACTGACGGCACCGTCCGTGACTCCCTCCTCGACGGCGATCTGCTCGTAATTGGTCGTGGCGATCCAACGATCAGCGACAATATGCGGGGGCTCGCGACAACCGTCATGGACGCACTTGCCGATTCGATTCGGGCGCATGGGATCAAGCAGATCACCGGCTCACTCGCGCGGGTCGGCAACGCGTTTCCCGATTCCATTCACGGCTACGGCTGGGAATGGGACGACCTCGGCGAATACTACGCGGCGGGAGTCGACGAGCTGATCTTCAACGAAGGCATGGCGCCAACGACGCTGCGACCGCCGCCCGACACTGTGCGCGACAGCCTCTACTCGGGTCCGGCCAAGGACCCGGGGACTGGATATCTCAATGCACTCAACGACGCTCTGGTGCGAAAACAAATAACCGTTGAAGCCGGAGTGATGGACAGCATCCTCTCGACACCGATCAAGATGGACACGCTGTTCACGTTCGTATCGCTGCCGATGCGGAACATCATTCCAGCGTTGATGAAGCCATCGCAAAACCAGATCGCCGAGATTCTTCTCAAGACGATCGGGCTCGAGCGTGGCGGAATGGGCACGGCGGATAGCGCGCGAAAGATCGTCGGCCAGCAGCTGCTCGCATGGGGCGTGCAGCCTGACGGATTCCTTATTCGCGACGGAAGCGGACTGTCGCGACACGATCTTCTGGCGCCGGAGACGCTCGTGAAGGTGCTGGACAAGATCCAGCAGGATACCGCGTTCGCCGTTTTCTACAACGCGATGCCTATCGCCGGTGTCGACGGCACGCTCAAGGATCGAATGAAGGGCACACCTGCCGAAGGAAATGTGCACGCGAAGACTGGATCGATCGGCGCGGCGCGATCGCTGTCGGGCTATGTCACGACCGCGGATGGCGAACGCCTCATCTTCAGCATTCTCGCGAACAACTGGACCACACCGAGCTCCGCGGTGACGTCGGTGGCAGATCAGATCGCGGCCGCACTCGCCACCTACCGCGCTCATTAGAGCTTTCGCCTTCGACAAATGCTGACGGTCGTTGAAGCGAGCGAGCGGATCCTCGCCGAGGTACGACCCCTCGACAGCGAGATAGTCTCGCTGCGAAAAGCGCTGGGCCGCGTTTGCGCCGAAGATATTGCCGCGGCCGTCACAATGCCGCCCTGGAGCAACTCATCGATGGATGGCTATGCCGTACGGTCGGCGGACATCACGCCAGTGATGAGCGGCGAGTCGGTCAAGCTTCGAGTTGTCGCAACGATCGCGGCCGGGGCGTTCGCGCCGCGCGCGATCAAACGGGGCGAAGCGATGCGGATCATGACGGGCGCGCCGATTCCGGAAGGCGCTGATTCCGTTATCCGCAAAGAGGACACCGATGAGGGCGCAAAGAAGGTGGAGATTCGCGACGCGCGCGACGTGTGGAAGAACATCCGGCCCGCGGGTGAAGATTATCAGCGAGGAGACGCGCTGGCGAAGCGTGGCGCGGCGGTCAGGCCAGCGCTGCTCGGGGTGCTAGCCTCGAGCGGTATCTCGAAAGTAAGAGTCTTCAAGAGGCCGCGAGTCGCGATCATCAGCTCAGGAAATGAGCTGGTCGAGATCGACGATTTCGACCAGGTCGCGGCGGGCAAAAAAATAGTCTCGACTAACAGCTACACGCTCGAGGCAATGACTCGCGTGGCGGGAGGACTGCCGGTCGACCTCGGAATCGCGGCGGACACGAAGAGATCTCTGGAAAAAAAACTCGTCCGCGCGCGGGGGTTTGATCTTATCCTCACGTCGGCTGGTGTCTCGGTCGGTGACCTCGATCACACCCGCGACGTTTTCGCAGCGCTTGGCGGCACGCAGAAGTTCTGGAAAGTAAAGATGAGACCTGGTGCACCACTGGCCTTCGGAATGCTCAATGAAGTGCCATGGATCGGTGTTTCGGGGAACCCCGTTTCGGCGATGGTGAGCTTCGAGCTATTCGTGCGACCCGTGCTCAGAAAAATGCAGGGGTATAGCACGCCGTTTCGCCGGCCGGTGAGCGTAGCCCTCGAAGAAGACGTAAAAATTGGCGCGAAACTGACGCATTTTCTTCGCGCGATCGTGACGCGCAATGAAAACGGAACGTTGACAGCCCGACTCACGGGACATCAGAGCTCCGCTGCGCTCACATCAATGGCGAAAGCGAATGCACTCCTAATCGTTCCAGAGACTTCGCCGAAAGTCGCGAAAGGCTCGCAGCTCAAAGCGCTGATGCTCGACCAGAGTCTCGAGGAGACGTCGGTGTTCAGCTCGTGATCGACAAGGGCACGCTCTCCGACGTAGAGAAGAAAGCCGGCGCCGAAGGTGACGCGTTGGTGGTCGCGTTGACGCGGCGGTTTCGTACGACGATCGTCGACGTAACCGTCGGTGACCGCGTTTACAGCATCCTCAAGCCCGCAAACCCCGACGATCTCATTCGTGAGGAGGACTTCGTAAAGGACGAGCGTCTGCCCTACTGGGCAGATGTCTGGCCATCGTCGATCTTGCTCGCCGAGCGTCTCCTGACGTTGAAGGGGACTGGTCGCATGGCGCTCGAACTGGGCTGCGGCGTCGGCCTTTGTACGCTCGCGGCGACGAATGCCGGGTTCAACGTTCTGGCGACGGATTACTACGAGGATGCGCTCGACGTCACGCGGGCGAACGTGTTTCGAAATCTTGGCACGACGGCGCGAACGCGGCACGTGGACTGGAGGCATTTGCCCGATGATCTAGGAAAATTCGACTTGGTGTTCGCGTCCGATGTCCTCT
>JBJMOA010000103.1:0-16566 GCA_045803975.1 Gemmatimonadaceae bacterium | reverse complement strand
AACGTGTCGCGCGTCATAAGATCGCCACCGGCGGCTGGCTGGCCGTCTGGGAGACGCGGAACCTGGCCGTCGGCGAGTTTCCTAATCGTGCCGTTCTCGATCTTCCAATGGGCGGTGGGGACGGTATCGTAGCCTAGTCCGCGCCAGCCGTCGAACGATTTCCCGTCGAATAACAATCGCCATCCCGCGCGTTGCTCGGCAGCGCTCAACCGATTCGGCGAACGAGAAGGACTCGCGACCAGCGCGGTACACCCAGCTCCCTCGGCTCTCGGACATAGGCGGGGTCCGCACGCGGTAGAGCCAATCGCACAGCAGAGCACAATCCTGTAGTAGGTCGTCATCCCCGTCGAGTTGAGAGACGCGCCGGCTCGAGGCGCGGCGCGAGCAAATGTATAATCGCCCACGCGGTGACGTACGCAAGACCGCAAACAACGAAGATCGGTGTGTAATCGCTGCCGTTCGACTGGAGAACACGTCCGGTGATTCGCTGAAATGCAACGCCGCCCATCGCGCCCGCGAATGCGCCGATACCAACCACCGATCCCACCGCAGATTTCGGAAACATGTCACTGGCCAGAGTATACACATTCGCTGACCAGGCTTGATGCGCGGCCGCCGCCACGCCGACGATGAGAACCGCTGTCCACATCGTAGGGGCGCGCGATACCAGCGTGGTCGGAACGATTAGAAGCGCCATCGCCAGCATTGTCGCCTTGCGCGCCCGATTCACCGACCAGCCGCGCTTGATCAATGCGCTCGAAGCCCAACCACCGCCGACGGAGCCGACATCAGCGATCAAATAGACGGCGATGATTGGTGCGGCGACCTGCGCCAGCTTCACGCCGTACTTCGCGTCCAGAAATTTCGGCAGCCAATAGAGGTAAAACCACCAGACCGGATCGGCCATCAGCTTCCCGACGATGAACGCCCACGTCTGACGGTATCGGAAATAGCTGACCCAGGAGATTCTCGTCGCGCGCGCGTCGGCGGGACCGGTTGATTCAGCGTTCCGATAGAGCGGAATCCAGAGCAACAGCCACAACATTCCGAGCGCACCCGTTGCAACAAAAGCCCATCGCCATCCCCATCGCAGCGTAATCCATGGCACAAGCAACGGCGTCAGAATCGCCCCTGTATTCGTGCCGGCGTTGAAGATTCCCGCTGCCAGTGCCCGTTCCCGCTGAGGAAACCACTCGGCTACCGCCTTGATCGACCCGGGAAAAATTGCTGACTCGCTGACGCCAAGGGCGGCCCGTGCGATTGAGAATCCAGCAGCCGTTCTAGCAAAGGCGTGGCCCATCGCCGCGATACTCCACGCGACCACAGCGGTCGCCAGCCCGCGACGCACGCCGATCCAGTCGATGACGCGGCCCGCGACAAGGAAACCGAACGCGTACGCGAAGCTAAACCATGAGACGATGTCGCCGTAATCGGTTTCGCTCCAATGCAGATCGCGCTGAAGCGTCGGTGCAAGAATACCGAGGACCTGTCGATCGACGTAGTTGATCGTCGTTGCCACGAACAGCAGCGCACAGATCGTCCATCTGTAGGAGGACGCGCGTTCCACGTCTGTGCTGCCAGCCTGCATGTCGGTCACGCGTGAGCGGGATCGCCGCCAATTCCTTCCCACAGACCGTGCAGATACATCGCGCCGAGCGCGCGGTCGTGCAGACCGTACCCGGGCTGGCCCTGCTCATCCCAGATCATCCGTCCATGATCGGACCGTATCGGACCTGAAAAGCCCGTCTGGCGCAGCGCCGACAACACGGCCCGCATGTCCACATCGCCGAACTCAGATGGATGCGGGGTCTCCTGAAACGAGCGGTTTCCGGTTCGCTTGATGTTGCGACAGTGCGCAAAGTGAATGCGCCCCTTCTTTCCAAGACAGCGAGCGATTTCGGGCAAGTCATTCTTCGGATCGGCGGCGAGCGATCCCGCACAGAACGTGATTCCATTTGCTTGCTCGTCGACGATTGTCGTCACGCGCTCGAGCGCGGCGCCGTCGGTGATGATGCGCGGCAATCCAAAGATCGACCATGGTGGATCATCGGGATGCAGCGCCATACGGACGCCAGACTCGGCCGCAACCGGAACAACACGTTGAAGGAAAAACGCGAAGTTCTCCCAGAGTTTTTCCGCGTTGACAGAGCGGTAGGCGTCCAGGAGTTTTCGCAGCGCGTCGGCAGTGTAGGCGGTTGCCCAGCCAGGCAGATCCGCCGTACCGCGCGAAAGATCGATCTTGCCGAGCGCGTTGTCGTCGTACGCGAGGGCTGTAGACTCGTCGTCGAGGCGCCGCGCGAGATCGGTTCGGGTCCAGTCGAAGACAGGCATGAAGTTGTAACAGAGAACCGGCACGCCCGCACGCCCCAAGTTTCGCACGCTCTCGCAATAATTGTCGATTAGCCGGTCGCGACCGGAGAGTCCGAGCTTGATATCCTCATGGACGGGGATGCTTTCTACCACACTGAGCGCCATTCCGTTGCGCTCCACTTCCTCGCGCAGAGACTCGATGCGGTCGAGGGGCCAAGGTTCTCCAACCGGAATGTCGAACAGCGCGCCGACGATGCCGCGCACGGCTGGGATCTGTCGGATGTAGCCGAGGGGAATTGGATCCCGCGGACCGAACCAGCGAAAGGTGATCATGGTGTGCGCGCCTCCCGCACCGCCGCCATGAATTGCGCTGCGAGAGCGCCGATAGCCGCATAGTCGCGGCGTGCGAGCGCGTCTTTCGAGATCAGCTCGCTACCCACACCGACCGCGACGGCGCCTGCGTCGAACATCTCGCGAATATTTCCAAGCGTGATGCCACCAGTCGGGACTAGAGGGACCTGCGGGAACGGACCGCGGAGAGCGCGCAGATACGCCGCGCCGCCGACGTTCTGCGCCGGAAACACTTTGACCATGTCCCCGCCATTGCGAAATGCAGCGAGCACCTCGGTGGGTGTGAGTGCGCCCGGAAGCACGGCAACGTCCGCGTTGCGTGACGCATCGATCACCTCGGGGACCAGGCACGGCGAGACAATGAACTTCGCGCCTGCGCCGATAGCACGTTGCGCGGTTTCGGCGTCGGTCACCGTTCCGGCGCCGACGAGCACTTCATCGCCAAATCGTTTCTCGATCGTCGCGATCGCGTCGATAGCGTTCGGCACGGTCATCGTGACTTCGGCGATCGTAAGCCCCGCCTCCGCCAGCGCATCCACGATTGCGAGCGCCGCGTCGGCGCTGTCGGCGCGAATGACAGGGATAATCCCGACCTCGCGAAGCGTCGAAAGCACCGAGGAGCGCGAGCGACTCTTGGCAGTCACCGCGAAACGCGCAAACTCGATCCGCGCAGAAGCTGATCCACCTCCGCGCGCGTCACGAGACAGAAGTCACCGGGGATGCTGTGCTTGAGCGCCGAAGTCGCAACGGCAAATCGGACCGTTTCGTCCCAGCCACGATTCTCGAGACGACTTACGATCAACCCGCCGCTGAACGCGTCGCCCGCGCCAATTCGATCTATCACCTCGACCTCGTAGCGCGGCGCGCGATGCACCTGACCGTCGGCCAGAACGAGCGCGCTCCAACTGTTGACCAGCACGCGCGGATTCTCCCGTAACGTGATTGCCACGGCACGAAATCCGAAGCGCTGCGCCAACGAACGGGCGACGTCGTCGTACGACTCGCTTTCCAGGTGCTCGTACCTGTCACGCGACTCCGCGCCGATGCCGAACACGACGCGTGCATCTTCTTCAGTGGTAATGAAAACGTCGACGTGCCGCATCAGCGGCTCCTGTATCGTCCTCGCTTTTTCGGGGCTCCACAGCTTGCTGCGATAGTTCAAGTCATAACTGACCGTTAGTCCCGCCTTCTTCGCCGCGACGAGGGCCTCCTCCGTGACAAGCGCGGCATTGTCGCTCAGCGCCGGCGTGATCCCGCTGACGTGGAACCAGCGAGTGCCGTGGAACGTGGAATCCCAGTCGATGGTACCTGGTGCAACTTTGCTCACGGCAGACGCGGCCCGATCGTACAACACGCTACTGGCACGCGGCGCGGCGCCGAGCTCGGCGAAATAAAGACCGGCGCGGTCGTCGGTGGTCCACTCGATCAGTGTATCTACGCCTTGCTCACGGGCGCGGCTCGCGATCAGATGACCCAGCGCGTTCTGCGGAAGACGCGAGACCCATCGCGCGGCAATGCCGAGTCGGGCAGCCGCGACCGCGACGTTCAGCTCACCACCTCCGACGTACGCCTCGAACCTGTGCGCCTGCTCGATTCGCTGAAAGTCGGGCGGAGTAAGGCGAACCATCGCCTCGCCGAAGGTCACGAGATCCATGCGCAATCTTACGCTCGCTCCAACACGGTCACCAGATTCGCCGTCGGCGAAGGCGCTGTCGGGTTGAGGCATGGGCGGATAACATTCTACCGCAACATGCCATTCCCAGCGCTCGATCTGACAAACCGCACCGCAGTCGTGATCGGCGCGACCTCTGGTATCGGTAGAGCGATTGCGATCGGGTTGGCAGAAGCCGGCGCTGACGTCGTTCCCGCCGGACGTCGAACAAACCTGGTTGACGAAGCTGCACGCGAGATCGAGCTTCGCGGACGCCGTTCACTCGCAATGACAGCGGATGTCGGGGACTCGGATTCCATCCAGTCGCTGGCCGACGCGACAATCGAGAAATTCGGCAAGGTGGACATCCTCGTGAACGCCGCCGGTCGAACGGTGCGGCGTCCGACGCTCGAAGTTTCCGATGAAGAGTGGAACGAAATACTCGACACGAATCTCACCGGCATGTTGCGCGCGTGTCGTGTGTTTGGACGTTACATGATCGAGCGACGATATGGCCGGATCATCAACATCGGCTCGCTCACGTCTCTCGTCGCGCTGTACGAGGTCGCGGCCTACGCGGCGAGCAAGGCCGGTGTGGCTGCTCTCACCAAATCACTCGCCGTCGAGTGGGCTCCTCACGGCGTGTGCGTCAACGCGATCCTGCCCGGGGTGTTCCGCACGGCGCTTAACGAAGGACTGCTCGACGGCACGGAGCGTGGCAGCGAGCTGCTAATGCGCACCCCGATGCGCCGCTTTGGCCTACCGGAAGAGCTCGCCGGCGCCGCGGTTTTTCTTGCGTCGGAGGCGGCGAGCTTCGTTACGGGCCACCTGCTCGCGGTCGACGGCGGCTTCCTTGCGAGCGGCGTCAACCAGTAGCATCCCACACGCACGAACGCCGTTTTTGTTCCGCTGATCAGTTCGGTTTTTTTCGCGTTACGCGGCCCTTCCCTTGCAAAACAGAACGGCCGAGCCCTGGTCAGCACGGGCACCACAAGGAATCGCAGGAGAAACCCATGATAGAAAAAACCATCATCAAAGGAATCGCGGTCGCATGCGCGGTCGCCCTCGGTTCGGCGTGCGCCGGCGTGAAGAAGACCACGACCGACATCAATCCCAGCATGAACCGGGCACCAACGTGCGCGAACGCCATCGCGGTCTACAATAGCCGCTCGGATGTCCCGTACGATTACTACGAGCTCGCCTGGATCGAGGCTGAAGGCAACTCGGTTTGGACGACCGACAATCAGCTTCAGACCCAGATCCGGAACGGAGCCGCGAAGGTCGGCGCCAACGCCGTGATCATCAATCCCGTCGAGCAATCCAAGACGACGATCAAAGTGCTCGGCGAAGCAATTGGCGCAAAATCGGCCACGCAACGGGCAAGCGCACTGGCGATCTATATGCCGGGAGATGCGCCTCGTACGCGCTCCGCGTGCGGCACCGCCTGACGATTTGTAAGACATGGTTCGTCGCGATGCGAAGGGCTGGCATTCACGGCCAGCCCTTTTGCTAGCGGCTATACGAGTTTTTTGACCCGGAGATCGATGATCGCCATGCAGAAGAGTTTGTTGATTGTTTGCGTGCTCGCCGTGGCGGCGAACGCGCACAGCCAGCAGGCCTGCACCGCGAGGCTTCAACTTCCCGCTGGATTCTGCGCAACAGTCTTCGCCGAAGGAGTAACAGGCGCCCGCCATATCGTCATCGCACCGAACGGAGACGTTTTCATCAATACACAAGCGCGCGGCGGAGGGACAGGAGGCGGGATCGTCGCGCTGCGCGACACGAATTCGGATGGGAAGTCGGACGTCCGTCAGCGCTTTGGATCAGGCGGCGGTACGGGGATCGCACTCACCGGAAATCAACTCTACGCCACCGCCGGTAGTTCTATAGTGCGTTACCAGCTGGCGTCGGGCTCCCTGACAGCAACGGGAAAGCCTGACACGATCGTGACTGGGATACCAACGTCCGGCCACCATCCCGGTAATTTCGTGCTCGCCGGTCAAACGCTGTATGTCAACATCGGTTCCGGGACGAACTCCTGCCAGCAGCGGGATCGTCAAAAGGGGTCGCCCGGACTCAATCCGTGCAACGAGCTCAATACGCGGGCGGGCATCTGGGAATTCGACGCCAATCGCCTCCGACAGCGGGTGAGTGATGGACGTCGCTTTGCGACCGGCCTCAGGAATTCTGTTGCTCTCGCCCGCAATCCGCTCGATGGCAATCTGTACGCGGCCGTTCACGGTCGGGACCAGTTACATGACAACTGGCCCGATTTATTCTCGACGGAAAAGAGCGCGGAGAACCCGGCTGAAACTTTCGTGAAGATCGATCGCGGCGGAGACTATGGCTGGCCGTACTGTTATTACGACGTCGATCTGCGGCGATTGGTGCTCGCTCCAGAGTACGGCGGGGACGGTCAGAAAACGGGTCAATGCACCAGCAAGACCCTGCCACTCGTAGCCTTCCCCGGGCACTGGGCGCCGAACGGCCTCGTCTTCTACACAGGGAATCAGTTCCCCGCCGAGTACCGTGGCGGAGCTTTTGTCGCATTCCATGGATCGTGGAATCGCGCGCCTCTGCCTCAGGCGGGATTCCGGGTTGCGTTCGCGCCATTTCGATCCAATCGCCCGACCGGATCATACACAACTTTCGCCGATGGATTCAACCCGAACCCCGGGCCTGGGCGAGCGACTCCAGGGACGCACAGGCCAACCGGATTGGCGCAGGCGCCGGATGGCTCGCTGTTCATCACCGACGACACCGGCGGCACCATCTGGAGAGTCACTTACCGCGGCCGCCCTTGACGCAAACGGGGCGGCCCCAAGCCTCGTTCGAGCCTGAAAATCATTGCGTCCGGGGGTGAACAGTGAGAGAATGAGAGGCAACTTGACCTCCCCGCTCCCGTCCCCTTCCGCGGTTATCCGGCCGCTCAAGCCGCTTGGGAATCTCCTGAAGCGGATTTTCCGGGGATCGTCGCTACCGGCAGCAAGAGCCGGCCAGCCCAGCCGCAACGGGCTGGATATCGAGCGACGGCTGAGCCTGATGCTCGAGTCAGTGCCCGTGAACCTCTGGTCGACTGACGCTCAGCTCAACATCACCTCATCCCAAGGAGCAGGGCTCCACCTAATCGGTACGTCGGCCAACGAACAGGTCGGAATGACCCTGTATGAGGTGCTCAAGACCAGAGACCCGGGGTTCACCCCACTCGCCGCGCACCTTCGCGCTCTACAGGGCGAGCTCGTGCGCTACGAAACCGATTGGCGCGGGCGATCGTTCGAGACGCGCGTCGAGCCACTACGCACAGCGGATGGACGGATTGCAGGAACAATTGGGATAGCCATCGACGTCACTGATCGAAAGAGTCTCTACAGTGCCCTTCAGACGCAGAACGTTTACTTCGCCGCTTTGTTCGAGAGCGCACCCGAAGCAATCGCGATCCTCGATGACGACGACCGCATCATCCGCATCAACGGCCAGTTCACTGCGATGTTTGGTTATACCGAAGACGATGCCGTTGGGCGGATCATCAACGACCTCATCGTTCCCAGGGAGCTGGTGGACGAAGCGGAATCCCTGACGGCGCGCGTGGCGGCCGGCGAAAAGCTCACAACCGAAGCGCTCCGGCGACACAAGGATGGACACACGATCTGGGTCTCGATCGCCGCCACTCCCTTCGGGGTCGCCGACCAGCCCGGCCGCGTCTACGCGATGTATCACGACATCTCCGCGCGCAAGCGCGCCGAGGATGAATTGAAGGCGTTGCTACTCGTCGACGAGCTGACCGGGCTTCCAAATCGTCGCGCGTTCATCACGCTCTCGGAGCAGGCGCTCAAGTTGGCGATGCGAATGGAGCGCGATGTCCTGATGATTTTTATCGACGTCGATCACCTCAAGTACATCAACGACACCTACGGCCATCTCGCCGGCGATCGCGCGCTGATCGATACGGCACGCGTGCTACGCGAGAGCTGCCGCGAAGCCGACATCATCGCCCGACTCGGCGGCGACGAGTTCGTCGCCCTGATGACTGTCGATTCTGACCAGACCGCCGAGCTGGTGTGCGAGCGCATTAAAGGTCGCGTCACCAGCCACAACGCTGAGACACTGCGCGACTTCGAGCTATCGCTGAGTGTTGGGGCTACGAGATCGAAAGCGGAAGGGACAATGCTTGCTGATTTGCTCGCGCAGGCGGATACTGCGCTGTACGATCAGAAGCGGAGGCGAGGCAGAGACAGAGAACTGCAACTGAAGACTACCGGCTAGCAGCAGTGGGCGGAGCGGCTAGCAGCTGCGAGCGTTACTCCGCAGTGCGTAATTCCTTTACGGGATTGCGCGCACAACTCCGCATGCGATGCGGCCGCCGCTATTTCCCGACGGATTCGTCACCTGGTCATCGGCGTTCGCGTGAATCACAAGCGAGCTTCCGTCCGCGTCGAACAGGGACGTTGTTCCCGGTGTGAGCGTTACGCGATTCGTGGTGAGAGAAACGGCACCAGCTCCGCTTGCGGGGATCTGGATGTTGGGATTGTCGCCCGCATGTGGCCCGCGCGGATTCTGGAGTCCGTGCTCCATCCCCATCGGATTGTAGTGCCCACCGGCCGTGGAAAATGGTGTGGCGCCGCCCTCGCACTTTCCGACGTCGTGAAAATGGATGCCGTGCGTTCCCGCGGGCAGCGCGATGCTGGCGATATCTATCGTGACCTGGCCGCTCTGATCCTGGGTGATCTGCGCCGTCCCGATCGGAGAGCCGTTCGGGTTGTACATGATCGCCGTCGCGGCGGCTGAAGCGTTGCCGATTCGCTGAGCCGACGAGCACGCCACGCACAGCGCGGCCACAGCGGCGATGTCGAAAAGCAGGGACCGCGTGGGCGTCGTCATTTCCAGCTCCGGCGTGAAAGGTCTAATCGCGGATCTTGAACTTCGTCCAAAGCACGATCGTCGTGCAGTCTCCCTGCATCCCACGCGTGTATTGTGCCGGAGTGCCAGGACCGTGATAAACCTCGACGCCAACGACCTCGTTACCGTTGACGAACTGGTTGACATCACCGGGCATTGCTGACTGCCACGGCATGTCGTCGACGTAGTACTGAATGCAGGCCGGACCGCCCATCAAGCTGGATGTCCCACGCGAGGTGGTGATTTCTTCACCCTGGGGGCCGTAGTTCACCCTAATGCCGGGCACGGTGCGCAGAATGTCCGTCAGATAGTTCGGATGCATTGCCTGGATCTGCTCGGGACCAAGGTAGTATCCCAAGCCGGACCGCTTGCGCTGGCTGAAGCCGACTTTGTCCAGACTCTTCGAACGCCGCGCGGTGACCAGCACCGGGTCCATCATCGCCACGTACTTCGGCAGCTTGATCGTTACCTGCTTCGGCTCGTGCGACGATAGATCGACCGGAACCGTCTCGGCTCCAAACCCGAGGTGCCGGGCGAGAAGAACGTGACTGCCGGAAGGAAGATTCCGCATCGTGAACTCGCCCTTCTCGTTCGTCAGCGCGACGACGTCAGTGCCAACGACCTCGACCCTGCTTCCCGCGTTGGATGGAGCGCCCTCGAGCAGCACGCGGCCCGACACCGTGGCGTTGCCGGTTTTCGCTCCGGAATCGGCGCGCGCGAGGAGCAGCGTACGGGCGAACAGCTCGGATTCTTCTTCGCCAAGGCCGATGGGGATCTCGGCCGTTACGGAGCTTCCCTTCCGCGCTTGAAGCGTCGCCCTCATCGAGCTTGGTAACCCACATATCCGGAAAGCTCCGGAAGAGTCGGTGCTATCCCGGAGCACGCGTGGCGTGCGTCGGATGCCGACCTCTTTGGAGACCTCGAGCTGCGTCCATGCAATCGACACCTCGGCGCCGGCGACAGGCTGCAGGGACTCGGGATCCGTCACCCGGCCGATCACCGCCGAACTACCCTGCGCGCGCACAGTCCGCGACGAAGAACACGCGTTGCGGATGATGCTCGCCGCGGATGGCACGGCAAGCACTACGAAGCTCGCGCTGTCGTTGCCGAGGTGAAACGGCGCCGACGCCAGCGACAAGCCAAGGGTGTCGAGCATCGGATGAAAGACTCCGACCTGATAAGTGCCCGGCGGCAGGCTGTCGAGCTTGAAACGGCCGGCTGAATCGGTGACCAGCGATTTTTTCGCGCCCTCGATCACGACATCAGCGCCGGAGAGAAATCTCCGATTCAGACTGTCGATCACGATTCCGGAGATTTGTCCTCGTGCGGTGCTCGCTGCCGTGGCAGGTGTCGTCGGCGTTTTCTGCTGCGCGGAAAGGTCCGTCACGGCGAACGAGGCGCCGAAAACCGTCAATAAGAATAGTCCGACAGATCGCATCAATCTTCCAGTGCTGGTTCGTATGCGGATTCGGTGTGGGGAGTCAGGTGACTGTTCGAGCTGATGAGGCGCGCGCACGTGTTCCATCTGAGAATCGCGTCGTCGTCGCCAGCAGGACGAATGGCTTCGGCCTTTTCGTACCACATCATCGCTTCCCTCAATGAATCATAAGCCATGGCACCGGTGCCCATGCCCCCGCGCTGCAGCTGCGCCTGCCCGTTCCGCTCGGCGGCAATCCCCGTATAGTACGCGCGCTGATAAGAATCTTTGATGCGCGGCAGCGTCTCGCGCACGGCGTTCATTAGCATCGCATGTCCATCGACAAGTTGGTCAGTGAGCGCCAGCACCAGCAGCACCAGCACTTCCTGGTTCTCCGGGTCGATCTCCAGAATATCGCGGCAAATACTTTCCGCCGCCCACGACTGGTTGAGCAGACGATAGCGCTCCGCTTTCTGGATTGCGCGCGGGATCGCTTCCCGGGAAATCGGCTTGAGCTTGAACTCCTCCCTCACCGGCTCCGGATCTCCTCCGCTGTCGCCGACTTTTTCTTACCCCGCAGGAGCCGCACGAGTTTCCCGAGGGGATCGTAGTGTCGGTCGACGACCCGTTCCTTGAGCGGAATTATGGCGTTGTCGGTAATCGTGATGTTCTCCGGACACACCTTTGTACAGCACTTCGTGATGTTGCAATAGCCGATTCCGTGGTTGTCCTTGAGCTCGGTCGTACGGTCGAGAACGTCGAGCGGATGCAGCTCGAGCTGTGCGGCGTGGACAAGGAGGCGCGGACCCACGAATTGCTCGTGCAGGTGATGGTCGCGAAGGACGTGGCACACGTCCTGGCACAGGAAGCACTCGATGCATTTCCTAAATTCCTGGACGCGATCGACGTCCGACTGGCTCATGCGCCATGTACCATCCGGCGCGTCGGCAGGGCGGGGCGTGAACTTTCGCATCCGCTTTTTGGCGCGAAA
Source organism: Gemmatimonadaceae bacterium (assembly GCA_045803975.1). Classification (GTDB taxonomy): domain Bacteria; phylum Gemmatimonadota; class Gemmatimonadetes; order Gemmatimonadales; family Gemmatimonadaceae; genus UBA4720. The sequence goes on along the minus strand of JBJMOA010000103.1, from coordinate 4,950 downwards.
GTTCGACGAGACGTCGGTCACCAGGTCCTTGAGCAGCGGAAAAGCGCGCATCGGCTCAACCGTCACCGGCTTCGAGAGATCGAGATCGCTCAACCGCGTCATGCACATCAGCTTCGGCATGCCGTTGATCTCCGCCGAGCACGACCCGCATTTACCAGCCTTGCAGTTCCAGCGCACCGCGAGATCGCCCGCGGCCTCTGCCTGGATCTGGTGGATGGCGTCGAGGACGACCATTCCTTCGGAGACGTTGGTCGAATAATCGTAGAGCTGGCCCGTTCCCGCGGTGCCACGCCAGACGCGGAACGTCGCGGCGCGCGTCTCGGTGCCTGCGCTGGCGTTGCTTCGAGCGGCTGCGCGCTGCCCACTCTCGACGACGTTTTGCGCCAGCGACTGCGTGCGCGTCGCCATTATTTGTTTTCCTCGATGATCTGCTTGAGGTCGGATCTCATCTCGGGAATTTGCTCGCGCGTGACCTGCATCTCGCCATCAGGGCCGCGACGGATGACGATGTTGAATTTGGCGTAATTCGGCTCTCGATTGGGAAAATCATCGCGGAAGTGCCCGCCGCGACTTTCCTTTCGCTCCAGCGCTGCTCGCGCGACGATCTCCGATACGGTCAGCAAGTTCCTGAGATCGAGCGCTGTATGCCATCCCGGATTGTACTCCCGGTTTCCCGTGACGGAAACCTTTCGTGCGCGTGCCTGCAAGGTCTTGAGGGCGTCGAGCGCGCGTCGGATCTCCTCTTCGCGTCGCACAATGCCGACGAGGTCCTGCATCATCGCCTGAAGATCGTGCTCGACTTGATACGGCCCTTCACTACCGCTCTGACGGTTGAATGGCTCGAGCGCGTCGCGGACGATTGCGTCGGCCTGCGCTACGTCGACGCGCGTCGCCGACTGCCGTGCGGCAAATTCGGCGGCGTATTTTCCCGCGCGCATGCCGAACACCAGAAGATCGGAGAGAGAATTTCCTCCGAGCCTGTTTGCGCCGTGGAGACCCGCGCCAACTTCACCAGCCGCGAATAAGCCGGGAACGGTCGACATCTGCGTATCTCCATCGACCCTTACGCCGCCCATCACGTAGTGCGTGGTCGGGCCCACCTCCATTGGCTCTTTGGTGATGTCGATGTCGGCGAGCTGCTTGAACTGGTGGTACATGCTCGGGAGCTTCTTCTTGATGTGCTGCTCGGCGTTCGGCAGCTTGGCGCTGATCCACGAGATGTCGAGGAACACTCCACCGTGCGGACTTCCACGTCCTTCGCGAACTTCCTTGACGATGGCCCGCGCAACGTGATCGCGGGTGAGTAGCTCGGGCGGTCTGCGCGCGTTCTTGTCGCCCTGCGTGTAGCGCCAGCCTTCTTCTTCGTTGTCGGCCGTCTGGCTGCGGTAGTTCTCAGGAATGTCGTCGAACATGAAACGACGCCCCTCTTTGTTGACGAGAATTCCGCCCTCGCCGCGAACACCCTCGGTGACTAGAATCCCGCGAACGCTCGGCGGCCAGACCATGCCCGTTGGATGGAACTGCACGAACTCCATATCCTGGAGCGCCGCTCCTGCCTCGTAGGCCAGCGCGTGTCCGTCGCCGGTGTATTCCCAACTATTGCTGGTGACGCTGAACGCGCGGCCTATTCCTCCGGTGGCGAGAACGACTGCTTTCGCCGCGAAGAGCTTGAAGCGACCGCGCTCGCGATCGTAGGCCAGCGCACCCGCGATGCGGTTGCCGTCCTTGAGCAGCGAGACAACCGTGCACTCCATGTGAACGTCGATCGATTGATAGATCGCGTAGTCCTGGAGCGTACGGATCATCTCGAGTCCGGTGCGATCGCCGACGTGTGCGAGGCGCGGGTATTTGTGGCCGCCGAAATTTCGCTGGAGAATTCTTCCGTCGTCGGTGCGGTCGAACACCGCGCCCCAGGCCTCGAGCTCGCGCACCCGATCGGGCGCTTCCCTGGCGTGGAGCTCCGCCATCCGCCAGTTATTGAGGTACTGGCCGCCGCGCATCGTATCGGCGAAGTGCACCTTCCAGTTGTCGCGGTCGTCGACGTTGGCGAGGGCAGCGGCCATTCCACCTTCCGCCATGACCGTGTGCGCCTTGCCAAGTAGCGATTTGCAGACGAGACCAACCGAGGCGCCGACGTGCGCAGCTTCAATTGCCGCGCGCAACCCCGCGCCGCCGGCGCCGATCACGAGCACGTCGTGCTCGTGCCGCTGGTATTCCGCCACCTAGAACAGCCTCACGTCGTGCCAGACACCCATCGCGCACAAGCGGATGAAGATGTCTGCAAACGCCACCCAGAAGAGACTGAACCATGCCCAGCGCTGGTGACCGCGGTTCAGGCAACTGACGCAGTCGTACGACTTCTTGCGCACTGGCGCCCGGGAAAGCTGGTCGAGGTACCCACCGACCAGGTGGCGAAGCGAATGACAGCCCAGGGTATAGCCGCCGAGCAGGATCACGTTGATCACGAGAACGATGGTGCCAAGGCCGATGCCGAAATTCACGTGGCCAGTGCTGCGGTCATAGAACCACATCGCCTTGTAGGCGTCACTGGCGAGGATCACGAGGAACACCAGCGCGGCGTACAGGAAATAGCGGTGGATGTTCTGGATGACGAGCGGGAAGAATCGTTCGCCGCGATAACTCTTGCGAGGCTCGCCTACCGCGCAATTCGGAGGGTCGGCCCAGAATCCCTTGTAGTAGGCTCCCCTATAGTAGTAGCAGGTGAGACGGAAACCGCCGGGAAAAGGGAGAATCAACAGCGCTGGCGAGAAAGGAATAAACGCGGGGAGCCACGATGGCCTGGTGCCATGAATCCACGCGTGCGGAGATTCCGAAAAAAGCAGCGGCGAGTAGAGAGGCGACAGGTAGTTTCCAAACGCGTAATACTTGTTCTGGAACGCTGCCCACGTCGCGTACACGAGAAAGCTGGCGAGGACGATGAAAACGATGAGGGGCTGAACCCACCATGCGTCCCGACGCATCGTCTGGCCGAAACCGCGACGCGTGAGCTGCACGACCTCAGATGCCATCGATGAGATACCCTGCGTTTGACACGTGAGCGATCGAGCTGAATAGCCTGTCACCAACTTAGTTTTGAGACGCAAGCGCTGGTAGTCTTGCGGACGGATGCAAAAAGCCTCCGATACGAGTGCATCGGAGGCTTTTTTGTTTTTGCTTCGAGTTACGCTTTCTTTGCACCGGCTGGTGCGGCGGGGCCTCTCTTATGTCCCCAGCCTTTCTTTCCGCCGTTGGCGCGGCGGTCGGCCGCTGCCTTTTGGCGAGCGTCCCATTTCGCCTGCTGTTCCGGCGTCAGAACGGCGCGGATCTCGGCCGCTTCCTGAGTGCGAATGGACTGGCCGCCCTGCATTACCTGGCGAGCCTTCTCCTTGTTCGTGCGGAACGCAGCGGTGTCACCCTTCTGCCTGGCGGCGCGTGCCGCATCGAGGAAGGGCTTGGCCTGCGCGCGGAGTGCTTCGTTGCGCGGCTGGTACTTCTCACGGATCGCCTTGATCTGCGCCTTCTGGGCGTCGGTCAGGTTGAGATCGCGTCCAAACTCACCGCGGCCAAATCCTCTGCGGCCGCGAAACTCGCCATGCGGACGCTCGCCGCGGCGGAGTGCGCCGCTGTCCGCGCGAGTGCGAGGTGTTGCCGTTGACTGAGCCGCGGACACACCCGCCACTCCAACGAGCATCATGGCGCCGAGCGCCAGGGTACGAACTGTCGACATTAAACCTCCACAACTGTTAGCGCCGCGCGCGGAGTGCCGCGGCTAATCCGTTAGACGGGGGGGTACGCGCAGTGTTAAGACCGCTGCGCCTGGCGACTCCCGGCTGGCGGCGGCATTTGAGAATCGCAACAACGGGGTGTCGGGTGCCGGGTACTGGGTGCTGGGAACCGGAAGGGGCGTCCGACCAGTAATGCCGCCTGAGGTCACATCCGCGGTGATCTTGGTAATGCCCGCGGGCCGACGATGTCCGGCATTGGGGAGTCCTTGATAGCCTGAGGTCGTGAGCGACTTCAGAAAGCTTGATGTCTGGCACAAGGCGCACGAGCTGGCGCTCGGCGTCGATCGCGCAGCTTCAGGAATTCGTGCTGGACGCTATGCGGCACTTCGCCATCAGATGCTGCGTGCGGCGATATCGATCCCTGCTAACATTGTCGAAGGGAGCGGCCAGGAAAGTCGGAAGGAATTCGGGCGGTTTCTTCGCTACGCGATGAATTCGGCTTCGGAGCTCGAGTACCACCTGATGCTGGCACGCGACGTTAGGGCAGTGAACGCTGCCGAGATCAGCGAGCTGATTGCCCGAACAGCTCAAGTCCGGAAGATGCTGACCGGTCTTATAAGGCGTGTCGCTGTCCAGACAACGCCGAAAACCAAGGGTGTGGAGCACTAACCGGCACCCAACACCCAGTACCAGGCACCCGACACCCCGTTTTGCTTTGTCTTTCTATCCAGCAGCCGCCTCCGGCACGGTCCCGAACCTCCGCTCCCGCGAATGGAACTCATTCACCGCGCTCTGAAGATCAGCAGCGGTAAAGTCCGGCCACCGCCGATCAGTGAAGTAAAGCTCGGCGTAGGCGCATTCCCAAAGAAGGAAATCGCTCAGACGCTGCTCGCCGCCGGTGCGTATGAGAAGGTCGACGTCGCGACTCTCTCCGTGCCAGTGGTACACCCTGTTCATCGCCCGTGAAAGATCTTCGCGGGTGATCTCGGCAGTTCCGCTAAGCTGCTGCGCCGCACGGACCATCGCGTCGCGCGCTGAATAGTCGACGGCAATGCGCAGATCCAGGCGCGTGCCGTGCTTCGTAGCTTCTTCGGCGGCAATGATGGCGCGCAGGAGCTCGGCTGGGATGCGGTCGCGGCGACCAATGATCCGCATTCGCACGTCGTTCGTTACACAGCGATCCGTCTCGGCGACCAGATAGCGCCGGAACAGACGCATCAGCAGA
>JBJMOA010000102.1:0-8713 GCA_045803975.1 Gemmatimonadaceae bacterium | reverse complement strand
CCCGCAGCGGTCAGCCGCTCTGCTCGTCGCTGCCCGCTGGTACTCGTAAGTTTCACCTCGGAGGCGCAAGAGAAATGGTAAGTCTCCTGGATATCATTGGTCCGGTCATGGTAGGCCCATCTTCCTCCCACACCGCCGGCGCCTGCCGCCTCGGCCTCCTCGCCCGGTGCCTGATCGGCGGCACTCCGCAGACGGGCCTGCTCCAACTTCACGGCTCCTTTGCGCGGACCGGCGAGGGGCACGGCACCGACAAAGCGCTCGTCGGCGGCTTGCTTGGCTTTCGTCCTGACGACGAAAGGCTCCGCGAGGCGCTCCAGATCGCCGAGCGCGAGGGTCTGGATTACAAGTTCGAGAAAACCACCATCTCCGACGCCGCTCACCCCAACACCGTCCGCATCAGCATCGAGCTCGATGGGAAGAAAGCGACCATGCTCGGATCGTCGCTGGGAGCCGGCCGTATCCTCGTCCAGGAGATCGACGGCTATCCGGTCGAAGTGACCGGAAACTTCCACACCATCGTTCTCGTAGCTGAGGATAGGAAGGGCTCGATCGCCCGAATCACCGGGATACTTGCCGAGCACGACATCAACATTGCAACGCTGAGGCTGTCGAGGAAGGAAAGAGGCGGTGATGCGTTCATGGTCATTGAATGCGATGAGGAGCCGGACAAGAGGGCGGGCGAGGAGCTGAGGGCGCTCGACTGGGTCCGCTGGACGCGCAGGCTTCCGAAAGTGAGCGGGGGCTGAGTGTACAAGGCGCTCGCTGACGCGATCAAGGACGCTGAAAAACAGAAGAAAACGTTAGCGGAAGTTGCGCTGGCGACGGAAGCGCGTGATCAGGGCCGGCCGGTCGAAGAAATTCGTGCGGCGCTCCAGCGCGCGCTCGACGTCATGCGCGGCGCCATCGAGAAGGGCCTCGTCGGCGACCTATACTCGGCGTCGCGTCTTGTCGGTGGCGACGCGGCGAAGTTGCGCAACAGCGCGAATGGTCCGTTGGCTCAGACTCCGTTTCGGGACATTCTGACGCGCGCGTTGGCCGTGCAGGAAGTGAACGCGGCGATGGGTGTGATCGTGGCCGCGCCGACCGCGGGTGGAGCGGGAATTCTTCCCGCGATTCTAACGGGTTTGGCGAAGGCTCGGTCTGTACCCGACGCAAAGGTCGTCGACGGCTTGGCGACCGCGGGACTGATCGGAGCGGTGGTCGCCGAGCGCGCGTCGCTATCGGGTGCGGAAGGCGGATGTCAGGCGGAGACGGGTGCGGCCGCGGGAATGGCGGCGGGTGCGGCGACCGAGATGCTGGGCGGAACGCCGTCACAGGTCGGACACGCGGTGGCGCTGACGATGCAGGGAACGCTGGGACTTGTTTGCGATCCACTGGGTGGGCTCGTCGAATTACCGTGCGTCTTTCGCAACGCGACGGGTTCGGCGATCGCGCTCGCAGGAATCGAGATGGCTTTGGCCGGAATCACGTTCGCGATCCCGGTCGACGAAGTGATCGACGTGATGGGCGAAATCGGCCGCGAGATGGACGTCCGCTACCGCGAAACGGCGGGCGGCGGACTGGCTGCAACGCCGACCGGACGCCGACTGGCGAAAGAAAGGTTGTACCAGATCAAGAGGTCCGACGGCTGATATCTTCTGGTTAAGAGCGAGTGAAAGGTGTACTTTCGCGAAAGTTCAATGAGGATCTATAGGTGACGCGTTGCGGGTTGCCAGTAGCACCGTTGCGGGTTGTCCGTGAGCTGCGGTGCGAACTTGTCGGCCCGCAACAATGGGAAAGCGACTGCGTTTGATTGTGCCGTAGGCGCCGCCCCGAAAAGTTCGCACCGTCGTTAACGGGGAACCGGCAACCATGCTACCCGCAACCAGCAACGCGTCACTTGTAAGTTTAGAAAATCTTTCCCCACTCCCATCATGAATATTTTCGACCGAATTGCAATGCTCTTCCGAGCCAACGTGAACGCCGCGATCGGCGAGTTCGAGCAGCCCGAGAAGATGCTGAACCAGATCATTCTCGACATGCGCTCGCAGCTCGTGAAGGCCAAGCAGCAGGTTGCTGCCGCGATCGCCGACGAGAAGCGCCTTCAGGATCAGACGCGGCAGGAGCTCAGAGACGCCGAGGACTGGGAGCGGCGCGCGATGCTCGCGGTGCAGCAGAATCAGGACGAGCTCGCGAAGCAGGCATTGATTCGCCGCAGTGAGCACCTGTCACGCGGTGATCAGCTCAACCTCACCTGGCAGGCGCACAAGCAGGAGACCGATCGCCTCAAGGAATCGCTGCGCACCCTCAACGACAACATCGAAGAGGCGAACCGCAAGAAGAATCTCCTTCTCGCCAAGCAGCGACGCGCCGATGCGCAGCGCCGCATCAACGAGACGATGTCCCACATCTCCGAGAAATCCGCGTTCGAGGCGTTCGCACGAATGGAAGAGAAGATCGATGCAAACGAACGGAAGGTGAGAGCGAGCGCGGAAATCGAAGAAGAATTCTCCGGCGACAAGCTCGCGAACGACTTCAAGCGACTGGAGGCCGCTGGTGGAAACCAGTCGGCTGAGATGCTGCTCATTCAACTGAAGCAGAAGATGGGCGTCCTGCCCGCTGGAACGCAGACGAATAACAAGGCACTTGGCGCAGGCAAGCGCGCCGAAGAGGAAGCCATCGAGGTCGAAGAGATCCACGACGAGAACAAGTAGCGTTGGCTAGCTCGGCGGCGTTTGGAGGCGGAAGCAGAGTTCGAGTAGCGCCGATTCTGGCCGGCGTCATTTTGACGCTGTTGTTGCTCTGGATGCTGGGCTCGACGGCCCACGTCTTTCTCCTCCTGTTCATCGCGATCATCATCTCGCTCTACCTCGGCGCGGTGAGAGATCAGCTCGTCGAGAAAGCGCATCTTCCGCCGCGACTCGCGTTTTTCGTCTCCGTTGTCGGCACCGGCGCCGCGCTTCTCGGACTGTTCGCGATCTTACTGCCGCCAGTCGTGGAGCAAACGCGCGCGCTTATCGTCGTCATGCCCCAGTACATCGAGGCGTGGGAAACGGGTATCGACCAGATCGTCGCGCGGTTCCCGGCGATGCGCGACGTGTGGAAGCCTGGTGAGCATCCATTGATCAGCGCCGTCTACAGTCAGTTGTCGACCCAGGCCCAGACTGTCGTTCCGAAGGTGTTTTCGATCGTTCAGGTCCTGATTGACTGCTTCGCGGTAGTCGTCATGAGTATCTACCTCGCGCTCCAGCCAGGGACGTACCGCGAGTGGCTGATCGCGCTCTTTCCGCCTATTCATCGCGATCTCGTGCGCGATGTGCTCCGCGATCTCGCCGACGCCCTGCGCGCTTACATCGTCGGACAGCTTCTCACCATGACGGTTCTGGCGGCGCTCACAGCCGCGGGCCTTTACGCGCTCAATGTTCCGTACTGGCTGACATTCGGAGTGTTCACTGGTCTCGTCGCAGTGGTTCCATTCTTCGGAACACTCTTATCGACGACATTACCAGCGTTATTCGTGCTCGGTGGCACCGGCGGCGGCACCCGCGCGCTCTACGTGCTCTTGCTTGGCGTGATCATTCACCTGATCGAAGGAAATCTCGTCTCGCCCCTGGTGATGTCGAAGAAGATCGACATGCCGCCGGTCTTGACCATCACGTCGGTGCTCATCATCGGCAAGCTGCTCGGCCCGCTCGGTCTGATCGTCGCACTACCGACACTCGTAACGGTGATGGTCATCGTACGGCGCATCCTCATCAACCGCATCTACGAGGGCAAGGGATTCAGGAAGAGCACGCGCGACAGAATCTTTGTCTTACGCGTGCCGGTTCCCGACGGTGGCGTGCTGGTCCCGTTGGCGCCGCCGCCAGACCTGATCGCCATTCGAGAGAAGACACCGCTCAAGAGAACGGCGTAATTCGCCTACAGCATCGCTCCGTGCCTTAGCGTCAACTGTACGCGTCCGCCTGGAAAGGTCTCGTCGCCGATCAGATCCCATGCGCCCGTGGCAATAGGCTGCAGTACGAAATCCATGTTGCGCACGAACGTATCGGCATTCTGATGGAACTGCACGACATTGCCGCTCATCGTCCACGTTCCCGCCATATCTGCGTCAAATGCAGGATTCCCGCCCGATGCGGCGGTGTGCAGGTGGCCGGTTGTCGACCCATCGCTGGCTAGCGTAATCTGAAGCGTACTTCCGATAGCAAGCTGATTGGTCTGACCTGAGGTGCCGGTGGTCACCCACTCGAACGCTGTGTAGCTCCCAACCGGAGCGCCCGACGGTTCCGTCGAATCACTGCCACATCCGAAGAATGCTGCGGCCAGGACAAGGGATGCGGCATTTATAAAGAGCTTGGTCATTTCAATCTCCGATTCGGGGTTTGAATGCGGTAACGGGATGACACGTGAAAAAATCACGCCATCCGGCGATGCAATGCTTGCAGAGGCCTTTCAAAGATTCCTCACGGTTTGGAACGCGGTGCAATCGTGCCCGTATCCATTCGCGCGAGGGTTGGCCAAGTGCAGGTTGCATTGTCCGTCAGAGGGCTCAACAAGACCTACCACTCGGGTACGAAGTCTCGACTCAGCGCCACCGCTGCGCTTCGCGATGTCTCGTTCGATGTCGGCGCCGGCGAAATAATAGGCCTGGTCGGCCGCCCCGGATCCGGGAAATCGACACTCCTCCTCTGTCTCGCTGGACTGCTGCGGTCCGACCAAGGCAGCGTCACCTGGTTCGGCGAGCAGATCACCGGGCACCACGTGTCTCCCGGACTTGCGTACGTGCCGCAGCGGGCAGGCTACTATTCGTTCCTTACTGTCCGCGAGGCGCTCGAGTATTACGCGACGCTTCACGATCTCTCTTCCGCCAATCGCGCGACGCAGGTCGAGACGGCGCTGCGGGAAGTTTCGCTCCATATCCACGCGACGCGACGCGTCAGCAGTCTGTCACGCACTCTCTTGCAGCGACTCGGACTCGCGCAATCACTGATCGGATCGCCGCGGGCGATTCTGCTCGACGAGACCCTTTGTGGAGAGGGTCTGCTATTCGACAAGGATATTCTTGCGTTGCTTACCCGACTCACACGACGTGGCATCGTCATCATTCTTGCCGCGCCGAACCCCGTCGAGCTGCATCGAATTGCCGCACGCATCATCAATATCGTGGAGGGCAGAGTCGTCATGCCATCGCGTCATGAGGCCACCGGGGTGAGCAGAGTAGCCGAGCGATTTGGTTGACCCTCTATTGGGGCGCGCCTAGCTTCCGCGAATGGCCGCCCCCGATTTTCGCCTGTACAACACGCTGACCCGGAAAGTCGAATCGTTTTCGCCCGCAGATGGCGAAACCGTTCGCATGTATACTTGCGGCCCCACAGTCTACAAACCGGCGCACCTTGGAAATTTCCGCACGTTCCTCTTCGAGGATCTTTTGCGGCGCGTGATGGCGCTGCGCGGCTGGAAGCTTTTCCAGGTGATGAATCTCACCGATGTCGACGACAAGATCATCAAGTCCGCGAGCGAGCGCGGGATCAGTATCGGGGAAGTGACCAGCCCGATCACGGAAACCTTCCACGCCGATCGCGCGTTTCTCCGTATCCAGAACGCCGAGCTTTATCCAAAGGCGACCGAGCACATTCCGGAGATGATCTCGATCGTCGAGAAGCTGGTCGCAAACAAACTTGCCTACCTCGCTGACGATGGCAGCGTCTACTACGCGATCGACAAGTTCAAGGATTACGGCAAGCTTTCGCGTCTCGACACCCGTGAGGTGAAAGCAGGCGCGCGAGTGATGCAGGACGACTACTCCAAGGAGAACGCGCAGGATTTCGCGCTCTGGAAAGCGGCGAAACCCGAAGACGAGGCCAGCGGCGCGGCGTGGGATTCACCGTGGGGGCGTGGGCGACCAGGCTGGCACCTCGAGTGCTCCGCGATGGCGATGAAATATCTTGGCGAGACTCTCGACATCCACTGCGGCGGGATCGATCTCATCTTCCCGCACCACGAAGACGAGATTGCGCAGTCAGAAGGCGCGACCGGCAAGCCGTTTTCTCGTTTCTGGTGCCACGGCGAATTCCTCCTCACCGAAGGCAGCAAGATGGCCAAGCGACTGGGCAACGTCGCCACGGTGCAGGACCTTCGTGACCAGGGCGTCCCCGCCGCGGCCTTCCGGCACTTCGTATTCTCGACGCACTATCGCAAGCAACTGAACATGTCGAGCGAAGCGCTCGAAGCGTCGATCGAAGGCGTGCGCAGGATTGCAGATTTCGCCGAGCGACTGGCCGCAGCGAAGGGTGCAACGCCGGAGCTGGAGAAAATTGCCGAGGACACCGAGGCGGAGTTCACCGCCGCCTTATTCGATGACCTGAACGCGCCAATTGCGTTGGGCGCTCTCTTCACTTTCGTGCGCAAAGCAAACGCGGAGCTTGACCGCAACGGGGTCGACAAGCGCGCGCTCGAGAAAGCGCGCGCCACGTTCGCGCGGATCAACTCGGTGCTCGATGTGATTCCCGAGGCAGTAGGCGCCGACCCGGAATTAGCGCGCTGGGTAGAGGAGCGTCTCGCCGCGAGGAAGGCTGCCCGCGCGCAGAAAGACTTCGCGAAATCGGACGCGATCCGCGCCGAGATCGAATCGCGCGGCGTAGTGATCGAGGACACTCCGCACGGCACGAAGTGGAAACTGCGCTAGCGGCACGCGAGTCGACTACTTGGGTTGACTGAACAACCTAAGTTGGCTATTCTACTAGGCTTGCGATGAAAAATCGCTGTTGTTGCTGACGTAGCTCAATTGGCAGAGCAGCTGATTTGTAATCAGCAGGTTAGGGGTTCGATTCCCCTCGTCAGCTCGTCGCTCAAAACATCGTGTTCTGATTGGCCGAAGTTTCCGGTACCATCTGCAGCACGTCCCAGTGCTCGACAATTTTGCCATCACCATCCAGGCGGAAGATGTCGATACCGGCCCACTCCGGGCCGCCCGGCCATTCCTGACGGCAGTGCAACACCACGTAATCGCCTTCGGCCATCACCCGCTGAAAGTGAGCCCGCTTGCCAGGGTATTCTCGGGCCATGCGCTCGAAGTATTCGATGAACGCGTCCTTGCCGTCCGCGACCATCGGGTTGTGTTGGATGTACTGATCCCCGACGTAGCGCCGAACGGCTTCCGCCGGCCGGCACAGGTTGAACATCAGATCATAGAATCCAGTCACAGTGCGCTTGTTCTGTTCCAGTGTGGTCACAAGTCATCCTGGGTCGAGATGGCAGCAGAACCCACCAACTCCTAGCCAAGTTCCCGCCGACGGCTGCGAATTTGTACCCGGTAGCCGCGCTCCCGCTCCCTGAATAACAGCAACCCCTTGCACTAGTTAGAGCCTGCCGTTACTCTAAGGGTCTGTCAAAATTCGGGCCCACTCCCAGTGACGATCGGACCCCGCTTCATGCCGGCGGGGTTCTGTATCAATAGGAAGTGGGAGATGGTAGGCGGTGGGGTGACCGAGTGGCTAATGGTAGCAGACTGTAAATCTGCCGGGCTAACGCCCTACGTAGGTTCGAATCCTACCCCCACCATTCGGGCGGTAAGGCGGACAGTCGGACGGGCGGACAGTCGGACGGATAGAGAGAGACAGCGAGTAGGAGCGGACAGTAGCGGAACTGAATGGCTGGCGGAATAACTGACCGCCTGACCGGCCGTCCGCCCGCGGGTGTAGCTCAGTTGGTAGAGCATCAGCCTTCCAAGCTGAGGGTCGCGGGTTCGAGTCCCGTCGCCCGCTTCGTCGCTCGCGTAGCTCAGTTGGTAGAGCGCATCCTTGGTAAGGATGAGGTCCGCGGTTCAATCCCGCGCGCGAGCTTGGTGGTACAGCAGTCAGGAGCTGGGAGTCAGGAGTCGGGAGCTGTGGTTCCCGCCCGCCGAGACTCGTGACTCCGGACTCGAGACTCTAGACAGTTAACAGAGGGAAACCGGCACGATGGCCAAGGCCAAATTCGAGCGTACCAAGCCGCATGTGAACGTGGGGACGATCGGGCACGTGGACCACGGGAAGACGACGTTGACGGCGGCGATCACGGCGATCCAGGCGAAGAAGGGGCTGGCGCAGTTTACGGCCTACGACCAGATCGACAAGGCGCCGGAGGAGCGGGAGCGGGGGATCACGATCGCGACGGCGCACGTGGAGTACGAGTCGGACAAGCGGCACTACGCGCACGTGGACTGTCCGGGGCACGCCGACTACGTGAAGAACATGATCACGGGGGCGGCGCAGATGGATGGGGCGATCCTGGTGGTGAGTGCGGCGGATGGGCCGATGCCGCAGACCCGGGAGCACATCCTGTTGGCCAAGCAGGTGAACGTGCCGTACATCGTGGTGTTCATGAACAAGGTGGACATGGTGGACGACCCGGAGCTGCTGGAGCTGGTGGAGCTGGAGGTGCGGGAGCTCCTCTCCTCCTATGACTTTCCGGGGGACGACACGCCGATCATCCAGGGGAGTGCGTTGCAGGCGCTGGAGTCGGGCGACCCGAACAGCCCGCAGGGGAAGAAGATCCAGGAGCTGTTGGATGCCTTGGACAGCTACATCCCGCAGCCGAAGCGGGAAGTGGACAAGCCGTTCCTGATGCCGGTGGAGGACGTGTTCTCGATCACGGGGCGGGGGACGGTGGCGACGGGGCGGATCGAGCGGGGGATCATCAAGGTGAGCGAAGAGGTGGCGCTGGTGGGGTTTGGGGCCTCGAAGAAGACGGTGGT
>JBJMOA010000101.1:0-2565 GCA_045803975.1 Gemmatimonadaceae bacterium | reverse complement strand
TGCGCCCGGCGCTTTGATCGCGTTGCTTTTCGGAGACGCGATGATCGCGTGGTACCTGCGCATTTCCGGACTTTGATTCACCGACACCCCTCAAAAAATTCGATTCTCAATGAGAGCTGAGCTCAAACGCAGTTTCGGTTTAAGCGGCGCGAGCCTCCTGGTTCTCGTGTCAGCGTGCGAGAGTCAAAAGCCGACTTACGAAGGACCATACGGCGCCGAAGTCGCGGCTGCAGTGCCCATGATCGAAAAGGCGGTTGGACTCAAGTTCAAAACGCCGCCGAAAGTGGAGACCCGCTCGAAGGCACAGGTGCGCGAGTTCGTCACCAAGCAATTCACCGACTCGCTTGCGAGCCACGACATCGCAGGGCAGGAGGCCGCCTACAAACGCCTTGGGATGATCCCGGACACCCTCAAGCTGCAACCGTTCCTGATGGGTTTGCTCGAAGAGCAAATCGTCGGATACTACGATCCCAAGACGAAGGTCCTGTACGTCGTCGATGGATCGCCGAAGGACATGGCGTCGCTGACGATCACGCACGAGCTCGTGCACGCGCTGCAGGATCAATACATAAGCCTGGACTCCGTTCAGAAAATTCGCGACGACAACGACCGACTGTCGGCCGCACAGGCGGTCTTCGAGGGGCAGGCCGTGTACGAGCAAATCTCGGTCATGCTCGGCGGCACCAACATCGCGATCAATCTTCCTGGTGGCTGGGACCGCATCAGAGAAATGATTCGCGAGACCCAGGCATCGATGCCGATCTTCGCGGCGGCGCCGAAAGTGATCCAGGAAACGCTCATCTTCCCGTATCTGAGCGGTGCGGAATTCTATCGCAACTACAAGGAGAGGAAGGGAGGCGCCAGCGTCTATAAGGATATGCCAGTCTCGACCGAGCAGATCATACATCCCGCCGCCTTCTTCGTGACGCGGGACAACCCGACCCGCGTGACGCTCGGTACGCTCACCAATGCTACCAGAGTGTACGAGAACGATCTTGGCGAATTCGAGACGCGGTTGTTCCTGTTCCAGCAGCTGAACGATCAGAATGAATCGTTGCGCGGCGCTTCCGGATGGGACGGTGACCGGTACGCGGTGGTTAACACTCCGCAGGGTCAGGGAATCGTGTGGCTGACGGTTTGGGATTCAGCCGTCGAGGCAGGCGAATTCTTCCACATAGCAGGCCAGGCAGTAGAGGCGCGCTATTCCACGAAGGCAGCGGCGGGGTCTACCGATTTGGTGAAGAAATATTCAGCGGGCGGTCGAACGCTTCAGGTTTCGACGTTGGAGATCCAGGGACGCCCGGTTGTGATCCTCGCCGACGTTCCCGCCGGTGCCAATCCGAACATCATCGACCCGGCGCAGGTGACACTGAAGCAGTAAGGGACTACAAGCCAACGAGCTTCTGGACGCCAAACGACACCACGCCAACGAGCGCGCCCAGCACGTAACCGGCGATGATTATCATGCGAAGCTCCTTCTCGATGACCATGAGCAGGATCTCTTCGACTCGCTCGACGCTGAAAGCCATCACCTTGCGTTCTACCATCGATTGCACGTCGAGCTTTTTCACCAGCTCGGGAATCTGCTGATCGATCCAGTCCCAGATGATCGGCGACGCTGAAGCCGCGAGTCGGCGCGGGGCGTCGGGATCCTTACGCGCTTCGACGTCGCCGAGGATGTCGGAGATCGGTTTTTGGAGGTAGGCGAGGATCGCGTCGTGAATCGCCTTCGATATTTCTTCCCGCACCTCCGGCTCCTCGAGCAAACCGACAACCTGCTCGACACCATCCTTCTCGATCGAGTCGAGGACAGTGTCGAACTTTTTCTCGGTCATCATCAGCTTCGCGAAGATCCGCTCGTGGAACCGCATGTCGTCGACGAAGCGGTTGAACATCGCGTGGAGCGCGCCGCGCACTTTCACACGGGTAGCGGGCTGCCCAAGAAAAGCGCCCAGCTTGGTCATCGCGATCGGTAAGTAGGATGTCGTCGCACCTTCGAGAGCCGTGACGACCGCCGGCGGCACTTTGTCGATCAACGGCTCTCGCGATGTCAGCATCATCGCGATGACTTCGCGAAGCCTCGCCTCGAACGCCTCACGGAATTCTGGACGCGACAGCTCACTCTGGAGGTCACCCGGTGTTAGGAGCTTCTCTCCAACTGTGCGTCCCAGGCTCTTTGCGAGCCGAGCCTGGTTCTTCGGTATTGCGCCCTGAAACCCGAAGCGCGGCTGCTTCGGGTTGAACAGCATCCAGACGGCGATGGTATTGGTTATTCCACCGGCGATCGTCCCAACGAATACTTGGATTCCAAACTGTACCCAGGGATTGTCGGGGTTCACTTATTTCGTGACTACCGCCGGCTCTGTCCGATTGATTGACGCGCTCGGCGAATCGCTGACCGCGTTTTTGGCCGGGACATCTCCATGTGGTTCGGCGGCGTCCGCCAGCCTGCCCGGCGGCTTCGGAAGAAGGGCGAGATGAATGATCTCGTCCATTGTCGACACGAACGTGAAGCTCATGCTGTTGACGACCTCGTCGGGGATGCCGCGCAGATCTTTCGCATTT
>JBJMOA010000100.1:0-3145 GCA_045803975.1 Gemmatimonadaceae bacterium | reverse complement strand
ACGCTTCTCTGGACTCTGACTCGTTGTTCTCTTCAGCGGGAACTACTCGTCCTCGTCAAACCCCATCTTCGGCAAGGCGCCTGCCTTTGGAAGCAGATCATCCTCGAGATCCGGCTCCGCGAGAATCTCCGCGATAGTCGGCTCGGGGAAAATCTCGGGCTCCGGCGGAACCGGCGCGCCCTCGATGTCCACTTCCTGATAGCGGTACATACCAGTTCCCGCAGGAATCAGGTGTCCGATGATGATGTTCTCCTTGAGGCCCATCAGCTCGTCTCTCGCACCGCGAATTGCGGCGTCGGTGAGGACTCGCGTCGTCTCCTGGAACGAAGCCGCCGAAATGAACGACTGCGTCGTGAGAGATGCCTTGGTGATTCCAAGAAGGAGCGGCTCCGATGTAGCAGGAGTCTCCTTGTGCTTCTTCGCCTTCTCGTTCGAGTCGCGGAAGTTCTGCTTGTCCACGTGCTCGCCCTCGAGGAACGAAGTGTCGCCGGAATCGAGAACACGCACCTTCTGAAGCATCTGTCTCACAATGACACCGATGTGCTTGTCATTGATCTTCACGCCCTGCAGGCGGTAAACCTCCTGCACTTCGTTGAGCAGATACTCCTGAACCGCGCGCGGTCCCTTGATGCGGAGAATGTCGTGCGGATTCACCGGACCTTCGGAGAGACGGTCGCCCGCTCTCACCCAGTCACCGGCGTGCACACGAAGGTGCTTGCCGGCCGGGATCTCGTACAGCTGTCCCGGATCCTCTGCATCCGCCGGCGTGTCCTTCGGTACGACTCTGATCTCGCGCTTACCACGCTTGATGTCGCCGAACCGGACCTCACCATCGATCTCGGAGATCGTAGCCGGATCCTTCGGACGACGCGCCTCGAACAGCTCGGCGACGCGTGGCAGACCACCGGTGATGTCGCGCGTCTTGTAAGCCTCGCGGGAAATCTTGGCGATGATCGTACCGGCCGAGATCTTCTTGCCGTCTTCAACAGTCAGCTGCGCGCCAACCGGAATCACGAAGTCTCTCAGGCGCTTCTCCTTGCCGCCCTTGATCTCCACGATCTCGATGTGCGGGTGCAGCTTCTTTTCCTTGTCTTCGATGACGACGGTCTGGCGGAGACCGGTGAGCTCGTCGAGCTCCTCGGAAACCGACTCGCCCGGAATCAGGTCGACGAAGCGCAGCGTTCCTTCCACGTCCGAGATGATCGGGTTCGTGTACGGATCCCACGTGAAGATGATCTGCTCCTTCTTCACTTCCTCGCCGTCCTTCACCATTAGAGTGGCGCCGAGCGGAACCTGGAGGCGCGCGCCTACTGACGCATTGCGCTCGCCAGAGCTCTTGATCGTAAGCTCACCCTCGTACGACGTGACGATCTTCTGCCCTTCGTCGTTGGTGACGACGACGAGCCTGTCGCCGTACTCGATCGTTCCCGCGACCTTCGACTTGCGGGCCGTCTGCTCAGCGATACGGGCCGCGGTTCCACCGATGTGGAAGGTGCGGAGCGTGAGCTGAGTTCCCGGCTCGCCGATCGACTGCGCGGCGATGATTCCAACGGCTTCACCTTTATCGACCATTCCCATGGTCGCCAGGTTGCGGCCGTAGCACATCTGGCAGAGACCGCGCTTCGCCTCACAAGTGAGAACGCTGCGGATCTTCACCGTCTCCAGACCCGACTCCTCGATACCGCGAGCCATGTCTTCGTCGATTAGCTGACCAGCCTCGACCAGCAGCGAACGCTGACCGGACTCGTCTATTTCATGGACATCGTAAATGTCCTCTGCTGCGACTGTGCCGACGATACGCTCGGCCAGCGGCTCGATGATGTCCTCGCCTTCCTTGAGCGCTCCGACTTCGAGGCCAAGGATGGTTCCGCAGTCCTCCTCGGTGATCGTCACATCCTGCGCGACGTCGACGAGGCGGCGCGTGAGGTAGCCGGCGTCCGCAGTTTTCAGAGCGGTGTCGGCCAGACCTTTACGTGCACCGTGGGTCGAGATGAAGTACTCGAGCACGGATAGTCCTTCACGGAAGTTCGACTTGATCGGGCTTTCGATGATCTCGCCGATACCACCGGTCAATTTCTTTTGCGGCTTCGCCATCAGTCCGCGCATTCCGGCGAGCTGACGGATCTGATCGCGCGATCCACGCGAACCGGAATCGAACATCATGAACACGGGATTGAACCCCTCGTTCGATTCGCGCATCGCTCGCACCATCGCGTCGGCAACGTCGTTGTTGGCGTGCGTCCAGGTGTCGATCACCTTGTTGTAGCGCTCGCCGTTCGTGATGTTGCCCGTCTGATACGCCTTCTGGAATCTGTTGACGCGCTCCTCAGCCTCACCGAGCAGTGTCTCCTTCTCGGCGGGAATGTGGAGATCTTCGATTCCGATCGAGATTCCACCGCGAGTCGCGTAGCGGAATCCGAACTCCTTGAGGCGGTCGAGGAACGGAACCGTTCCCTGCAAGCCGCTTCGGCGATAGCTCTCGAAGACCAGCTCTCCGAGCGCCTTTTTCTTCATCTCGCGATTCTGGAAAGCAATCTCGCGCGGAACGATCGCGTTGAAGAGAACGCGTCCGACAGTCGTGTCGACCCAGCGGCTTCCTTCGATGTCCTGAACGAAGTAGCGAATCGGCGTGTGGAACGTCACGCGATCCTGCGACAGCGCGAGCTCCACCTCGGAAACGGTCGAGTAGCTGCGAACGTTCTTGCCGTTCTTTCCGTTCTTGCCAAAGGCCGTATCGAACGCCGGCGGTGCCTTGGTCGCGAAGTAGCAGCCAAGCACGATGTCCTGGCTCGGCTCGGCGACCGGACGTCCGTCCGACGGCTTGAGAATGTTGTTCGACGACAGCATGAGCAGACGGCACTCGAGCTGAGCCTCGAACGACAGCGGAACGTGTACGGCCATCTGGTCACCGTCGAAGTCCGCGTTGAACGCGGCGCAGACGAGTGGGTGAATACGAATGGCCTTTCCTTCGACGAGCACCGGTTCGAAAGCCTGGATGCCCAAACGGTGAAGGGTCGGCGCGCGATTCAGCAGCACCGGGTGATCGCGAATGATCTCTTCGAGGATCTCGTACACCTCTGGAGATTCCTTCTCCACGATTTTCTTGGCGCGCTTCACCGTCTCGGCGATTCCCTTCTCGACGAGC
>JBJMOA010000099.1:0-5993 GCA_045803975.1 Gemmatimonadaceae bacterium | reverse complement strand
CATCTTTTACCGAGGGAACGATGCCGCGCAAGTACAAGGGGAACATGAACGGTCAGCAGTATGTCGCCCACGCCGATCCGTATAAGCGGGAAGTTCATGACCTGGATAACGAGAGCAGAAACTGCCTGATCGACGAGATCATTCGAGCGGGCAAGGACAGGCCGTATAGCTCGGTGGCGGACGCCCGAGAGGATGACTATCGTCCATGTGTGTACTGCCTGCAGGACGCCTCCCGGTAAGTCAAACGTCCGTGAAACACGATCTTCCCTACACAGCGACTCTCGACGACTACGACCGTGAGGCGACCGCACTGCTCGACGCGCTCAAAGCGCGCGACGATGCTGCGCTGTGGAATTTCAAGTGGATGCACCCGTTTTACCGGGGGAAGACGGTCACCGATGTACATCCCGATGCGCATACCCTCGATGACGCACGATTAGTCGTCGCGCGCGAGTACTTCCTCCCGACCTGGTACGATCTGGAAAAATTTGCCGAGGAGATCGCGCGTGACGGACCTGGTGCGAAGTTCGAGAGAGCGGTGGAAGCGGTCGTGTGCGGCGATCTCCCAGCACTCAAGGCAATGCTCGGCGGAGATCCGGATCTCGTGCACGCGCGCTCTCGGCGACTGCACCGCGCTACGCTGCTACACTACGTGGCGGCGAATGGCGTAGAAGGCGTTCGACAGAAGACGCCGCCGAATGCCGTCGAAGTTGCGCGCATACTTCTCGATGCGGGCGCCGATCCCGACGCGCTCGCCATCATGTACGACAATTTGTGCACGACGATGAGCATGCTGGTGTCGAGCGCGCATCCCGCGAAGGCAGGGCTGCAGGGTGATCTCGCGGAGCTACTGCTCGAGCATGGCGCGGCGCACCAGGGCCCAGGCTCAGAGTGGCAATCAAACCTGATGACAGCGCTCACCTTCGGTTATGCCGAAACCGCGGAGCGGCTAGTGAAACGCGGCGCTCCGGTCGACAATCTTCCCGCCGCAGCCGGACTCGGCCGGATGAAAGAGGCGGTGCAACTTCTTCCAACTGCCGACGATCGAAGCAGACGGGCAGCCCTCGCGCTGGCAGCCCAGCTCGGTCACACAGAAATCGTGAAGCTCTTACTGGATGCCGGAGAGGACCCCAATCGTTTTTGCCCCGATGGCTTTCATTCTCACGCGACTCCGCTTCACAATGCTATTTCGGCAGGCAAGGATAAGGTGGTGGAGCTGCTGCTCGAACGAGGCGCCCGCACCGACATCAAGGACAGTCTCTTCGACGGCACCGCGCTCGACTGGGCGATCTATTGCAACCGACCGGCGATCGCCGAGGAGCTCCGCGCGCGCGGAGCCGGGCGAGCAGGTTGACGAAACGAGAGCCTATCCTTCTTCGGACGAGAGGTCGATCATCCGCTTCGCTCCGACGTACTCCACCGAGCGCGGCGACCCGAGGTTGGTGAGGCGCTGCACCACCGCCGCGATACGCATTGCGGCGGTTCGCATCTCGGCGATCGCGCCCGGCGCCTGACCGGGCCCGACGTCCTCGAGCAGCTCCGCGTTCATCAGCAGCACCGTCAACGGGTTGTTGATCTCGTGCGCCACCGCCGTCGTCGTCTCGGCGACACCTTCCAGAAAGCGCGACTTCACCACTTGCTGCTGCGCGACGCGCTGCAGCTCCAGGTTCGTCTCGTGCTCCTTCGCAAGGTCGTTGCGCGCACGCTCGGCGTCGGCGAGTGAGCGCTGGAGGTCGCCGTTCATCACCTCGAGCTTCGCGGTCAGCGCCTGCAGCTCGTCGAATTGCTCCGCCAGCTTGTGAGCCTTGCTGGCGAGCTGTCTCGTGAACTCGGCTCTCGATTGGATGTTGCGATCGATGACGGCGCCGACGATTGCCAACACGAGGATGGCAAGCGTGCCGATGACGACCGCGGCGGCGAGTGTGCCGGTCGCCAGGATGTGCTCGCCGGGTGCTGCAGCGATGTCGCGCGGGACGAAGCGAACGGCCGCCATCGCCGTGTAGTGCATGCCGGCGATCGCAAAGCCCATGACGACAGCGCTCAACGATTTGAGCAGTCTTCCACGGGCGCTCACGTCGGAGCGGAAGCTGAACGCCAGTGTCAATGCCGCGAGTGAAGCGACCATCGCGATGACGACGGACAGGACGACGATCGGCGCGCGATAGGTGAGATTGGCGCCGACCTGCATCGACGCCATGCCGATGTAGTGCATGCCGGCGATGGCGCCGCCCATCAACACGCCGCCGAAGACGAGCGTTGCCGGCCGCAGTGATGCTCTGCTCACCACGACGAGCGCGAGCAGCGATGCGCCGATGGCAACGGCGACCGACAGCAGCATCTGCGTGAGCTGATACGCGATCGGAATCGGCAGGTGGAAGGCGAGCATCGCGACGAAGTGCATGCTCCAGATGCCGAGTCCCATGACGGTGGCGCCGCCGGCGAGCCAGCCGAGGCGAGTGGATCCTTCGGCGGAGCGCACTCGGCCGGCGAGATCGAGCGCGGCGTAGGACGCGAGGATCGCGATGACGACGGAGAGGACGACGAAGAGCGGGTTGTGGCTCCCCGTCATCAGGGTGGAGTGGCTGGCGGAATTCAAGCTACGGTTCGCTGAGGGGCATGGGGTGAAACACCTAAATTCTCGCCGCGCGCATGACGTCTTCCTGACCTGAGAGTGACGATTTCGTCACCACGCTAACGCCGAAGTTTGGGCATTTTCCTATCACGCCAGGGTCACTTTCTTATCACTCAACTCGCGGCCGTCCGGGCCACCGGGTAATGCTGAGTTTGTTTTCGGGAGAAGGTGAGTTAAGTCGATGATTTTGCTTGATTAAAGATCAGTCGTCTACGATATTGGCCGCCTGTTTTCCGAGCAGCATCAAAATCCCGCAAATAACTGAATTGAACAACATCGCCGGCAGCGTTCTCCCCATTAAGCGTGCTGAGGAGCTCATTCTCACGCTACCGGGAGTGGTCTCCGCAAAGATCATCGAGAGCGACAGTGGGGCGGTGGAGCAGATACATGTTCTGACGACCGCGGAGCTCACGCCGAAACAGGTGGTTAGGAACATCGAGAGCGCGTTGATGGCGCATCTCGCGATGCGGGTCGACCATCGGAAGATTTCCGTCGCGATAACGAGCGAGCCCAAGGTCCGGCCGACGCCAGCGCATCCAACGCCGCGCAGCAATTTCGTCGTCGGGGTAACCCCTGAGGGTGGCGTCAGGCGCTATACGGCGCGGCGTCTGTACTTCGAGGATGTCGAGGTCAGGGGCTCGCGCAGCAAGGGTGTTTCGTGCCGAGTTACGCTGCGGAAGGGTGAGCAGTCGTACATAGGTGAAGCCCACGGAATCGAGGGGGACAGATCCCGACTCGATCTCGCCGCGCGCGCGACGGTATTCGCGATCGGCTCGGCGGAGGGCAGGGAAGGTCAGTTGGCGGTCGAGGGAGTGAAGGTGATGGAGGCCTTCGAGCGCGAGTACGTGTTCGTGGGTGTGACGGTGCGTGCTGGCCGTGACAGCCAGCTATTGGTAGGGAATTGCGAGATCAAGGGGAGCGCGGAGACAGCGAGCGCTCTGGCGGTACTGGCGGCGACGAACCGCTGGGTGGATCAGACGGAAGCGTAAGCGGGCGAACGCCCGGTGCAGCAATAGACGCAATTGAAAGCGGGTCGAATCGACCTGGAAAGTTGAATGGATCGTAAGAGGAAGTTTCACCCTTAACACGGATCCTAAAAGGAAAATAAAAACCCCCGTCCCGGCTAAGAGATGAGTTGAGCGGGCATTCTTAGTTACACGAGCGGAGCCAACCTAGTAGCGCATTGATGCGGATGCACAATGCGACTGACGTTTAGGGAGGTGACGCGAATGTTGGCTTTCTTTCTAAGGTGCTTCTTCCCAGATACACTGGAGTGGTAGTCGAGTGCGGGGGTTTTACCCAGTATGAGCCGAATTGCCAGGTACGTTTTGCTTGTCAGCATCGCTGCCATCGGTGCCGGAGTGGTCGTCTTTCTCAGGGATCCTGTGTTTTCCATTCCCTTTGCTCAGGCGGCGCTAACGTTCGGCTTTATCGGCGTACTTGCGAAGGTGTTCAGCTACCGCACCGGCCGCGGATCAATGGGATCGGTTTCATTTATTCCCGTTTTGGCAAGTGCCGCAATTGCCCCGCATTGGTCGAGCGTTGTTGTGGTCGCCGCCGCAGCGTTGACGGGCCAGATCCTCGCGAAGAGAGACTCCCTCAGAGCAATCTTCAACTCAGCGCAGGAATCCCTCGCCCTGGCCCTTGCAGTGTTGGCATATGTTGCGATTGGAGGCATCCCACTTCACAGCATAGCAGAATCGAGTTCGCCCTCCTTGTTTGCGCTGTTTCTAGTATTTTTTGCAACGAACTCGATATGCGTTAGCGGTGCTCTTGCGATCGTCGGGGATCGCAGTGCCTGGACGATATGGAAAGAGAACACGCTTCGCGCCCTCCCTTATGACTTTCTGTCGCTACCGGCGATTTTGTTCATCGTCTGGGCGTACTCGAAATTCGGTCCCGTTGGTGTCTT
This sequence comes from Gemmatimonadaceae bacterium, assembly GCA_045803975.1. GTDB lineage: Bacteria > Gemmatimonadota > Gemmatimonadetes > Gemmatimonadales > Gemmatimonadaceae > UBA4720. The sequence continues at coordinate 1,449 of JBJMOA010000099.1, read as the reverse complement.
TGTATTTGCGGTTCCCTTGTTCGGATTGCGTCAGCTTTATAAAGTCACCGGCCAGCTAGAGCAGACAAACAGGGAATTGCTAGAGTTGATGGTGGCGGCGATTGAGGCAAGGGACCCTTATACATCTGGGCACTCACGGCGTGTTGCGGACAAAGCTCGGGTGATTGCAAAAGCGGTCGGACTGGGCGCAAAGGATATTGAGAGGATCGTCGCGGCGGCCCTCCTGCATGACGTGGGTAAGATCCACGAAGTTTTTGGACCGATCCTTAGTAAACCCGGGCGGCTTACGCCTGAAGAGCAAGTGATCATGCGCACGCATCCAGTAAAAAGTGCTGAATTAGCGGATAAGGTGACGGAACTGAGAGATGTCGTACCCTTGATCCGGCACCATCATGAAAACTGGGATGGCACTGGTTATCCGGACGGACTAAAAGGCGAAGGCATTCCTCTGGGCTCGCGGATCATCATGTTTGCGGACACGATCGATGCTATGACTACTGATCGGCCCTATCGGGCCGCGCTGGACGCAACAGCCGTCCGGAAAGAACTCCTACGATTCCGCGGAACGCAGTTTGACCCGGCGATCTGCGACGCTCTTCTTAAGAGCCCTGCATACTCGAAACTCTTTACGCCCGAAGGGAAAGAACTCACGGAGTGGGTTCACACCACTCCAGAGCGAGGATCGGTACTCAGAGCCGCTGCATCATGATCAGATTGCCGAATTGGTGACATCAAAGGGCGTTCAGCTCTCGAGCACACCGCGCATTGAGCTTTTGAAGCTCTTTGGTTGGCGCCGGTCGGCTAGCGCTGTTGGTCTGAACGTCACCGTGTAGCAGGCTCCATCCGCGGTGCTCCTCGCCGAGCGCCGCGACCCGAAACAGCGCTTGGGCCTCACATCTGGATTTCCGAGTTCACGGTCAGTTTTGTGCGCCGCTCTGAGTCCTCAACGAGCGCCCGAACTGTCTCCCCGTTTGAATGGCGAGCCGACATACAAGCGGGTGTGTCGCCGATCCCGGAAGCACTGGAACATTGGCTGAGAAGGCTCCGGAAAGTGGACGCGTACTTCGAGCTGACTTTAGAGATATCAGGTAGAGCGAGCGAAGCGCAATGACTCACGCGCTCGGACGGAAAATCATCGTACGATCAAACGTAGCCCAGGGAGCGTTTCTGTATTGCGAGGTTTACGGAAGTCGTTGCAGCTGATACTGGGTCTCGAACCGCTTTCGAGATCTCTACCAACTCTTGCGAATAGGGTGTAAGATCACGACGCGTGTGCGAGAAATAGTCGATAAGATAGTTTCTCGCCGTTGTTCTTTCGCCAACGTAAAGCAGGCCTCGGCAGAGTGCGGACATTTCGTAGTCCTGATCTCCCAATACCGCTGTAAGTGGATAGGCAAGCTCTAGCTCTTTTATGTCAGGTCTGATTTCAGCGGCGCTCAAGCCCTCAGC
>JBJMOA010000098.1:0-14168 GCA_045803975.1 Gemmatimonadaceae bacterium | reverse complement strand
GCTCGAAACGCCAGGTTATTCTCACCGCAGTCGTCGACGAAGAATACGAAAGCCTGGGCATGCGTGCCCTGATCGCAGCTGGAGCCCGCGCAGACGCCGCTATCATCACTGAGCCGACGAGACTGGCGATCTGCCCCGCTCATCGTGGATTCGCATGGATCGACATCGCATTCAAAGGAAAAGCCGCACACGGCAGCCGCTACGATATCGGCGTGGATGCTATCACCCACGCCGGTTTGGTGCTCGCCGAACTGGACAAACTCGAGCGAGCGCGGGAGTCGGGACCGCAGCATCCTCTGCTCGGCCGCGGCTCGCTCCATGCCTCGAAAATTCGAGGCGGAGTGGGAATGTCGACGTACCCTGAAGAGTGCGAGCTCGCGATCGAGCGACGCACTCTCCCCGGAGAATCAGCGGAGTTGGCGATGAAGGAAATAACCGATGCGTGCGCAGCAGTCCGCGCCAATAACCCTCGTCTCGACTCGCGCGTTACATTGAGTACGGCCCAGCTGCCGAGCGAGGTTTCGCTCGATTCACCGATCGTGCAAAGGCTTTCGCGCGCGTTAGGGGATGAAAAGGTGCCTGTGCGCATCGAGGGGTTTCCCGCGTGGACGGATGCAGCGCTTCTAAATGAAGCGGGAATTCCAACGATTTGCTTTGGTCCAGGCGACATCGCGCTGGCGCACGCCGCGGAAGAATTCGTGCAGGTCGAGGAGATCGAGCTCGCGACGAGGGTGTTGACGCGCGTAGTGCGCGAATGGTGCGTTGGATAGCGGGAGGCGGGAGGCGGGAGGTAGGTCAATGGAGATTGGCAGTGGCGGAACTGACACATAAGCAATACGACATCCTCGAGGGCGCCATCCTCAACGGCAGACGAATCTCGGCCTACCGCCGCGGCACCGAGTACGTTGTCGTTCCCACCAAATTGCGGGTGATCAGTGGTCGCGAAGCGGTCGAGGCGACTCACCCGACTACTGGTGATCAGATCACTCTCTACCTCGACGAGATGGACAGCTTCGAGGTCGTGCGGTGACGCGCGCCAGGGCTAAAGCAGGCGATCTTGTTGCCATATATGCGGACGAATCCTGCCTCGGCAACGGTCGAGAAGGAGAGAATCCCGGCGGAGCGGGCGGCGTGATCGAGTGGCTGCATCCCCAGTCCAACAAGGTCACGCGTTGCGACTACTGGATCTCCGAGCCAGCAACCACGAACAACCGCATGGCGCTCCGATCGGTGATCGACGCTCTCCGCGAGATTTCACGGCGCGGAAATTCTTATCGCGTGCTGTTTACCAGCGACTCGAAGTACATCGTCGAAGGGATGAGCTCTTGGGTTGAGGGGTGGATGGCGCGCGGTTGGAAGCGGAAGACAGGACCCATCGAGAATCTGGAGCTGTGGAAGGAAGCAGTTGCCGCTGCCTCGCGCCACGAGGTGCAGTGGCGATGGGTGCGCGGTCACCACGGCCAGCCGCAGAACGAGTACGCGAATTTCCTCGCCACACGCGCCGCCGCGGAACAATCGAACTCGAACGGCTTGAGGCAGTCTGAATTCGATGTCTGGATGGCGAAGCAGAAGCCGGGTACTGTTCGAGTGAAGGACACGGCACCGTTTCCGGATCTTCAATCATTCCAGCCGACCAAGCGAGCATGGACGATCTAGATCGCCTTTTTCAGAGACTGGTTCACAACATCAGGAATGGGCACGCCGAGTATCTGAGCGTTCCGTTTACGGTGCAGGAGCTTTACGACACTCTCGTGCCGTATCGCCACTACCGCCGTGACCTCGGCATCGAGACGAACCAGGACTACGAAGCCGCGATAACTCGCCTACTCTCGGGCGAAAAGGGCTACGTCCGCGCCGATCAGGCAATGCAGGAGCGACTGAAGAAGGAGATGGCGTCGCCGCACGCTGATGTTGGCGCGTTTCGAGATTACGCTGACACGAGAATCTCGCTGGCCCCCGACGCGCTGCAGAAACTCGGCGTATCGATCCCGGCGCAGAATTCTGGTGGTTACGCTACGGGCTCGCAGGTGGGCAACGGCAGCGGAACCGCCGGAAGTCAGCCCAGCACTTCGTTCGCGGCGGCGGGCCTCGCGACGATGGAGCCGCCCGAAGGCTGCAGGTTCTGCGGCGGTACGCTGCCCGAAGGTCGCGCCGTCACCTACTGTCCGCACTGCGGACAAAACCTCGCCGCCAAGCATTGCGCCGGCTGCGGCGCCGAGCTCGATCCGCTCTGGAAGTTTTGCATCAACTGCGGCAAGAAGGCTTGAGTACTGCAGTAATCCCACGTGCTACCTTCAGCATCATGCCACACTCTAACGGTGTAGTCTTTCTTTCGGCTGTTCGCACCCCATTCGGCACCTTCGGCGGAAAGCTCAAAGACATCTCACCAATCGACCTGGCGGTCCACGCGTCGAAGCACGCAATCGAGCGCGCCGGCATAGAAGCCACAGACATCGATCAAACGATTTTTGGTAACGTCCTCTATACGACGAGCGATTCGATCTACTTCGCCCGTCACGTCGCGCTCAAGTCGGGGTGCCGGCAGGAAACTTCCGCTCTCACCTTGAACCGGTTGTGTGGGTCTGGCTTTCAGGCCGTCGTCAGCGGCGCCCAGGAAATCATGTTCGGCGATGCGCAGGTATGTCTGGTCGGCGGAGCGGAGTCGATGTCGCAGGCTCCGCACGTCACCCGCGGAATCCGCTGGGGAACGCCCCTCGGCAAAGCCCCGGTAATGGAAGATGTCCTATGGGAAGGGCTCACTGATTCCTACGTCGGCCTCGGCATGGCGGAAACCGCGGAGAACCTCGCCGTGCAATACAAACTCGATCGCGGATGTGTCGACGAGTTCGCGCTTCGATCGCAGCAGCTCTCGAAGACCGCGTGGGACGAGGGAGTCTACAAGGACGAGGTGGTACCGTTTCCGATCGCGAACGCGAGGTCCGGAAAAATGGAGGAGCTCGCAATCGATGAACATATGCGTCCCGACACGACCTCTGAAAAACTACGGGCCCTCAAACCAGTTTTCAGAAAGGAAGGCGTCGTGACAGCTGGTAACGCGTCCGGAATCGGTGATGGCGCCGCAGCAATGGTTATCGCCAGCGAGAGCTTTGCGCGCGACCGCAAGCTGGCGCCGCTCGGACGCCTGGTGTCCTGGGGAGTCGCGGGCGTCGACCCTTCCATAATGGGTATCGGTCCAGTGCCGGCGTCGAAATCGGCGCTCGCCAAGGCGCGCTTGTCCATGGATGACATGGACCTGATCGAAGTAAACGAGGCATTTGCCGCCCAAACATGCGCCGTCGAGCGCGAGCTGTCCGTGCCGCGCGAGCGCCTGAACGTCCACGGCGGAGCGATAGCGCTGAGCCATCCGCTTGCCGCGTCGGGAGCGAGGATAACGGCCCATCTACTGCATGCGTTGCGTGCGCAGGGCAAGCGATACGGCCTCGGCACCGCGTGCATCGGTGGAGGCCAGGGAATCGCGGTCGTAGTCGAATCCATTCAATAAGACTGCGCTCGTCCGAGCGATCGAGGAAATCATGAAGGGAATTCAGAAAATGCTCGCCGTGGCGTGCGCGGGCGCCGTGGTCGGTGGCTGCGCCTCAACCGGCGGCGGCACGGCCACTGGCGGCGCGGATCAAACTGTAAGCCGACCCGACGTCATCTGGCCGATCAAGACCCGCGAGCACGTCGATCTCTGGCTGCACGGTTTCGCAATGCTTCAGGAAGACACGACGTTCGTTCCGTTTTTCAGGCGCGGCTACAGCACGAACATGACAGTCGTCAAGAACAGAGCGAACGTGGTGAGCCAGCTCGATGCCAATCGCGACAGGCTTCGCGCGCGACTCGCCATCAATCCTGCTCTGATCAACGCGCAGTTCGTGCCGCTCGCATTCGCTTCGTGGGACGATCTCAATCGGGCCGCGGACCTCTTCGTGCGATCCGAGGGTAATCCGCGCGCAGCTTCGTCGCTTGAACAGGCGAACGCGATCGCGCTGCTTGCCGCCTACTTCCAAACCGCCGCGGACCGCGACTGGTTCCGGCTCTTCGTGCAGGCGCTCAACGACGAGAGTAGCCGCTTCTACCATTCATACTGGCAACAGCAACAGCGGGAGCGGAGTAACGTCCTCGAGCTGGTCGACACGCTGTGGCAGCGAACCTATCGGCCACGCATCCAACGATTCCTCAACAACACGCAGCAAGCGCAGGGAGTCGTCCTGCTCTCGCTTCCCCTCGACGGCGAGGGCCGCTCTGTTACGAGCGGCAAGCAAGCCAATACGATCACAGTCACCTTTCCCGACCGGCCAAGCGACGCGGTGGAAGCAATCTACGTGATCGCGCATGAAGTCGTCTCGGGTGTTGCCGCCACGGCGGTCTCCGACAATGTCACTCCGGAGCAGCGCCGCCAAGGTCTCGCCGAGCGTTACCAGAGCGCAGCAGCGGTGCGCGGCGGGGCGCTTCTCATTCAACGGACGTCGCCCGAAATCCTCGACGGCTACATGCGATACTATCTGAGATCGGTGAATCGCTCTCCGGGCGCCAACGTGCAGTCGACTTTCACAGCGACGTTTGGACTTCCTGATCCTATTCGCGACGCTCTCGTTCGCCAGCTCGATGTCGTACTCGGAGGGATTTAAGCAGATATAATTCGGCATGGTCGATGAGAACTCACCGCCGCCGACATCCCTTCCCGCCAGGCAAAAGCTGCTCGATCGACAGGCGTTGGAGCGCGTGCTTGCCCGCGCCGCGGAGCTTCAGGGCGCGAGCGCGCTCCCGGAGTCGAGCGATCTAATCAGCGAGAGTCAGCTCCTCGACATAGGCAACGAAGTCGGGCTGAGTCCTGCGACGATCAACCAGGCGCTCGCGGAGGAGCGTACTCGCGTCAACGTCCCCGAGGAGCGTGGCCTTGTCGCTCAGATCGCGGGCGCTGGTTACGCGACGGCCACACGTACGGTGCCGGGAACGCCGCGTGATGTTCTCGCGAGGATCGACGAGTGGATGCTGCGCGAAGAATGTCTTCAGGTGCAGCGTCGGTTTTCCGACCGCATCACGTGGGAGCCACAGCGCGGCCTCTTCGGAAAGCTGCGCCGCACCGTTAACGTGAGCGGCCGCGGCTACTATTTGATGGATGCCGCACAGGTGTCCGCGACGGCGCTGCCTGTCGATGCTTCGCGCGTCGTCGTCAGACTCGACGCCGACATTCACGCCAGCCGATCACGTCGCGTTGGAGCCGGTGGAGCTCTGGCTGCCGTAGGCGCGGTAGCCAGTGGAATTCTTGGGCTTGGTTTGGTAGTCGCCCATTTGCCGCTCGTGATCGCTGCCGGCGCCGCGGTGCTGCCATTTGCCGGCGGCAGCTTCGCCGCATATAAAGTTGCGCGCACCCATCGTGGCGTATTGTCCAGCGTTCAGCTTGCACTGGAGCAAATTCTGGATCGACTCGAGCATGGCGAGTTCGAGAGGACAGGCGGGTTGCTCGATACGATTGCTTCACGGACACGCCTGCCAAGACGGTAGATTAGAGCGTCATCGCCTCCGAGGTAGACCGTCGATGGAAAGAATCAGGAAGGTCGGTGTTCTTGGCGGTGGGCTGATGGGGAGCGGGATCGCCCAGGTCTCGGCTGCGGCGGGATTCCCGACGACGGTGCGCGAAGTGTCTGACGCCCTATGCACCAAGTCGCGCGATTCGATCGAAAAGACCCTGAACAAGGGAATCGAGCGCGGTAAGGTGACGCCGGCGGAACGTGACACGACGCTCAGCAATCTTCGCTTTGTAACGCGGCTCGAGGATCTGGCGGACTCGGATCTCTTCATCGAGGCCGTCGTTGAAGACCTCGACGTCAAAAACAGTCTGTGGTCCGAGCTCGATCGCATCGCGCGTCCCGATGCGATCTTCGCGTCGAATACATCTAGCCTGACGATCATCGCGATGGCGACCGCAAGCGGGCGACCCGATCGGATGCTCGGCATACACTTCTTCAATCCCGTGCCGCTGATGAAGCTCGTCGAGGTGGTTCGCACGATCACCACGAGCGAGGAGACCGAGCAGCACGCGCTCGATTTCGTCCGCGCGCTCGGCAAAGAGCCGATCCGCGCGAAGGACAGCTCGGGCTTTGTCGTGAACCTGCTGCTCATACCTTATATGATCGACGCGATCAAGGCGCTCGAGTCGAACGTCGGATCGATCGAGGACATCGACAAAGGGATGCAACTCGGCGCTGGGCATCCGATGGGCCCTTTCACTCTGCTCGATTTCGTGGGGCTCGATACTGTCTACAAGATCGCCGAGATCATGTTCACTGAGTATCGCGAATCGCGATATGCGCCGCCGCCGCTCCTCAAGCGGATGGTGCTCGCCGGGATGCTCGGCCGGAAGTCAGGGCGGGGATTTTACGACTACTCCTCGACTCCACCGCGGGTGAGCAAACTCGGTCTGTGAGTCTTCCGGGGTTTCGCGGCTACTTTCGTGAGGACGAGCTCGCGCGGGCGGTGTATTCGGAGGCGGCGGGAATCGGCCGCGCGATCCCCGCGGCGGTCGCTGTTCCCGTCGACGCGGAGGATGTCGTCGTTCTGGTGAAGTGGGCCGCCGAAACGAAAACGAGCCTGATCCCGCGCGGATCGGGTAGCAGCATGTCCGGCGCGGCGATCGGAAGCGGCGTCATCGTCGATATGTCGCGCATCAACCACCTGTCGAGAATTGACGAGCGAGAGCGGACCGTCTGGGCCGAGCCCGGCGTTCTCTGGACGACGCTGGATGTGGCGGCACGCAGGAAGGGACTTCGCTTTCCGGTCGATCCGTCGAGCGGAAGTTTCTGTACTCTCGGTGGCATGGTCTCGACAAACGCAGCTGGCCCGCACTCGCTGCGCTACGGATCAACGCGTCCCTGGGTGAACGCCATCGACTGCGTGTTCAGCGATGGAGACCGCGCCGTGATCACGCGTGGGGAGCCGGCGCCGAAGCGTATCGAGGCAGTTGCCCGGTTCATGCGCGAAGTTCATGGAGAAATCGTCGCGAGCGACAAGCGTCGACCAATCCTCCACGTCGGTGTGCGTAAGGAGTCGTCTGGCTACGCCATCCACGACTACGCGACCGATGCGGACCTGGTGGATTTGCTAGTCGGAAGCGAGGGAACTCTGGTTGTCATCGTCGGCGTGCAGCTCCGTCTTTCTGCCGTGCCGGCGGCGACGAGCAGCGTGCTCGGCTCATTTACGACGCTAGAGGAGGCCACCGTGGCGGCTACCAAGGCAGTCGAATCTGGAGCGAGCGCCTGCGAGCTGCTCGACCGAACCTTTCTTGCTTACGCTGCAACGGGTGACAGCGCTGACGATTCGTTTCGCGCCCGGACCGAAGGAGCAGCGGCGATTCTGCTCGCCGAGGTGGAGTCGGAGACGCCGGCGCAGGCGGCGTCCAGTGCGGAGCGTCTCGCCAAGGCATTCAGCGATTCAGGTGCAAGGGATGTCGATGTCGCGTTGACACCAGATGCGGAGCGCGATCTGTGGGAGCTGCGTCACGCCGCGAGCCCGATCCTGGCCGCGCTCGAGAACGCTACCTCTATGCAGTTCATCGAGGACGGCGCGGTTCCCTTACCCAGGCTTCCTGACTACGTGCAGGGAGTGAGAAAGGCACTCGCCGACCAAGAGGTGCAGGGAGTGATCTTCGGCCACGCGGGCGATGCTCACGTCCACGTGAACCCACTCATCGATACGAGCCACGATGACTGGCGTAAGAAAGTTTCCGGACTGCTGGACGATGTGGTCGCATTGACGGCGCGGCTGGGCGGCACGCTAACGGGAGAGCACGGAGACGGAAGAATACGCACGCCTCTTCTAAGCCGAGTCTGGCACAAGGATGCGCTGCTTGCGTTTGGCCTGGTCAAGAAGGCGTTCGATCCGGCAAATATTTTCAACCCCGGAGTGAAAGTCGCGCTTTCGGGCCAGTCTCCGCTCACCGACATCAAGTACGACCCGTCGCTCGCCCCACTTCCGGGAATGGCGCGAGCGGCGCTCGACGACGTCGTGCGAGATCGCGCGTATGATCGCTTCCGGCTGTCGCTCATCGGCGGCCCGTCTTAGCTTTCTGCCGTTTTCAGTTTGCGATCATCAACCAACCCTCGCCTCCAAGCATTTTGATCTATACCGAACCCGTCATCAGCCTCGTTGCACGCCCTGCCTTTATCGAACCCGATCACCTGCAGGTGCGCTGGCTAGGCGAGAGCACCGACGGCGAGCGGCTCGCCGAGTACGCGGGACGCCTCTGCTACATGAGTCAGAAGAACCCGGCGAGTCGAGAGACGCGCGAGTACCTGGAGAATATCAAGAAGCAGGGTCACGGCAGCGTTCTCGAGCACGCGAATTATTCTTTGCTCCTCGAAGGGGTCAGTCGATCGTTGACCCACGAACTGGTTCGTCACCGCGCCGGCTTCGCGTATAGCCAGCTCAGTCAGCGGTACGTCGACGAGTCGCAGGCGAATTTCGTCGTGCCGCCGGCAATCGTCGGTGACGAGCCGCTGGAAAAAGAATGGCGGGCTCAGATCGACGAGGCGCAGAAAAGCTACGTTCGTCTCGTCGAGCATCTGATGGAGCGCTACGCCTGGGTCGGGGACAAAGTCCATCGTCGGAAGATGGCTCGCGAGGCGGCACGCGGCGTTCTTCCGAACTCTACGGAGACAAAAATCGTCGTGACGGCGAACGCCAGAGCGTGGAGGACGATGCTGGAGCTTCGCTCGAGCGAGGGCGCGGAGCTGGAGATCCGTCGCTGCGCGGTGGCGATGCTGAAGCTTCTCCAGAGCGAGAGTCCGGCTTTTTTCTCCGACTTCGAGATTTATCAGGCCGAGGATCGGCGAGAAGCGGCGAGGATTGTTTACCACAAGGTTTAGCGGCTAACTAGAACCGAAACGACAACTACCTGCTTGGCGCTGATCGCTGTTGTCGCTGACCGCTCACCGCTGCCTGCGACGGGACATATCTCCGTGCGGCGAGAGTAGCTGCGGCCGTTTCCTGCCTGTGCTCTCCGGAAACGCGATATGTCTCTCGGTAGTCAGGCGGTAAGCGCTAAGCGACAAAAGCGGTAAGCGCCTAGCAGTGTAGTTCTTGGTTCCGGGGATAGTGGCCGCTGAGCACCGCCCGATTTTTCGAGTTGGGCGGCGCAAGATTTGGAAAGCCCCTCGGAAAAAAAAAGGCGCGCAAAAAAGTCTGGAGCTGCGGAAAAAAAATCCGGCAAGAAAAAATTTTTCGGAAGCGCGGAATAATTATTGCGCAGCATCGTTGACGTTTATATACTCGTCTCCGATGAATCGATCACGCGTTTTTCTGTAGGTGTCGATGACTCTCATCGGTCTCGCCTACAACCAAAAGCCCGAGCCGACAGAGCTCGCCAGTCCTCTTCCCGAGGGCGGCCGTCACGAAGACGGGGAGCTTACGCGTCCCGATGAAGAACCTCCCAGTAGAATCTTCGCTTTCCCCACAGACCTCTCTATTGCGGCGCTAGTCGCTCGCGATGAATTCGCCGAGTGGGATAGTCCCACCACGATCGCGGCGGTAGAAACGGCGCTCGGCCGTCTCGGAAAAGTGGTCCGGCTGGAGGCAAACGAGGATTTTCCGGAGAAGCTCCGTCGAACGAAGCCCGATATCGTCTTCAACATCGCCGAAGGATTTCGAGGGGTGAACCGCGAGGCGCACGTTCCAGCCATCTGCGAATTCTATGGGATTCCGTATACAGGCAGCGACCCATTCACGCTGACGCTCTGCCTCGATAAGGCGAAGACGAAAGAGACCCTGTCATTCCATGGGATCGCGACGCCACGCTTCGCCGTCGTCAGGACACTCGATGAGATCGACGCGCGGACAGCGGCCCTCGAGTTTCCCGTGTTCGTAAAGCCTTTGCACGAAGGCTCGTCCAAGGGAATCACCGACAGCAACCTTTGCTCCGACCGAGACCAGCTCGCGCGGCAGACGAAATTCATTCTGGAGAACTACCGGCAGCCCGCTCTGGTCGAAGAGTATCTCCCTGGGCAGGAATTCACCTGCGCCGTCCTCGGCAACGGCGACGAGGCGGTCGTGCTTCCCATCGTCGGGATGAATTTCGAGTCGTTGCCCACCGGCGCGCTGCCGATCTACAGCTACGACGCGAAGTTCGTGTGGGACCGGCCGGAGAACCCGCTCGACATCTTCCAATGTCCTGCTCGTATCACGAGCGAGCTTCAGGCGTCCATTGAGCGAGTAACGCTCGATGCATTCCGCGTTCTCGGGTGCAGAGATTGGGCGAGGATCGATGTACGACTCGATGCGGCAGGAAATCCAAACGTGCTCGAAGTGAATCCGCTCCCGGGAATTCTTCCCGATCCGGCGGACAATTCGTGTTTGCCGAAAGCTGCGCGAGCGGCGGGAATTGGCTATGACGAGCTCATTCAGAGTTGTCTGAAGTACGCTGCTGCCCGACAGGGAGTAGACCTGGAGATTCCGCTCGCGCACGCGACTGCCGCGCAGGGCGAGCCCGCTCTCGTCGCCAGTGGACTGGCGTGACCGACATAACGCGGAGGAATACGCGATGAAGATTGCGCTGTTGTTCGACGGCCTCTCGGCCCTTGGCAAAGCTCCGGAGGTGCAGCTCCTCGATTCCATCGAAGCGGTGGAGAGCGCGCTGCTCGAGTGGGCGACCGAGGTCGTTCGCGTGCCCGTCAGCAACGATGGCCGCTGGGTGGAGCGACTCCGTCGTGGAAAATTCGATCTCGTCTTCAACCTCTGTGAAGGCATCGACGGCGAAGCTGTCTATGAGGCGATGGTTATCTCCGTCCTCGAGCTCCTCGGCATTCCCTTTACGGGAAGTCCGAGCTGGACGACCGCGCTCACTCTCAGGAAGAACGTCGTCAACGGCGTGCTCGATCGCGCCGGACTTCCGGTGCCACGCTGGACGCACGTGCGGCGCGGCGAAGACGTCTCGAGCGTCGGGTTCCCCGCGATCATCAAGCCTGTGGCGGAAGACGCGTCGGTCGGCATCGAGCAGCGATCTGTCGTAAGGAGCATGCGAGCCCTGTCGGCGAGAGTCGCGGCGATGTTCGAGGGGTGGGACGAGGTCCTCGTCCAACGCTTCGTCGATGGCCGCGAGGTAAACGTCGGCATCCTGGGCGACGACGTGCTGCCGATCGCCGAAATCGATTTCGCGGGAATGCCGCAAGGAATGTGGCACATTGTCTCTTACCGCTCGAAGTGGGAGACGGGCAGCGACGAAGATCTCGGCGCGAAGCCGAATTGCCCCGCGGATTTGCCGGAAGATCTCGTGAACGAGCTCGCGGTCATCGCACGCACGGCATGGAGCGTCGTTGGCGGACAGGGTTACGGACGTTGCGATTTCCGCATCGATCAATCCGGTCGCCCGTGGCTGCTCGAGGTAAATGCGAATCCTGATATCTCGCCGACCGCCGGATTGGCGCGCATGGCCGGTGCGGCGACGATCGGTTACTCCGACCTGATACGACGCATTTGCGATAACGCGCTCGCCAAACGCGGAGAGAACTACGCGGAACGCTGGGCGAAGACGCTGCGTTTGTCGGGAGTCGGTTGATGGTTCGTGACGGTTTGCAGGAATCCGGCGGCGAGTGGTTCGTCGCCGGCGTATCGCCCCGATCCGAGGATGTTCGGATCAACTACAAAGCCCCTCGCGGGGCCGGAGTGGTGCACGCATGAGCGATTGGCAGCAAATCATCAAGGATCAGAGCATCGCGTCACTCGAAAAGCTGGCGGACAAGTTCGGCCACGATGTCATCGACGTCGAGGCGCTGAAGCCGGCATTCGACAACTTCCAGATGCGCATTACGCCTGCCGCACTCGAGCAAATCAAGGAAGTTGGCGATGCGATGTGGAACCAATACATCCCGACCGTCGAAGAGCTGGATGTGGTCGATGGCGTGATTGACTCTCTCGACGAGGATGGCGACTCACCGGTGCCGAATATCACGCACCGCTATCCGGATCGTGCGCTTTTTCTCGTCAGCCCGGTTTGCGCGACTTACTGCCGCTTTTGCACCCGGCGGCGCAAGGTTGGCGATCCCGAGAAGATTCCTCTCAACCAGTTCGATTCCGCCTTCGCGTATCTCCGCGAGCACACGGAGATCCGCGACGTCATCATGAGCGGCGGCGACCCCATGATGCTGAGCGACCGGCGGCTGGAGTACATCTTCCAGCAGCTGCGCGCGATTCCGCACATCGAGATCATCAGGCTGGGCAGCCGCATCACATCGCACTTGCCGGAGCGGATCACGCCGGAATTCTGCGAGATGGTGCAGAAGTATCATCCGATCTTCATGAACACGCACTTCAATCACCCGAGTGAGCTGACGCCGGCAGCGGTGGCGGCACTCGATCGGCTGTCGAGGGCCGGAGTGTCACTCGGTTGTCAGACCGTTCTGCTCAAGGGCGTGAACGACGACCCGAAGGTGATGATGAAGTTGATGCACGAGCTACTGAAAGCGCGTGTCCGTCCATACTACCTGTATATGGCGGATCAGGTGGCGGGCGGAGAGCATTTCCGCACGACCGTTCAGAAGGGTCTCGAGATCATGCAGGCGCTGCGCGGATGGACGTCGGGCCTTGCGGTTCCGCAGTTCGTGATCGACTCGCCGGGCGGCGGCGGCAAGGTGCCCCTCCTGCCAGAGTACCTCGAGCAGATGACCGACGACGAGGTTATTTTCCGCAACTACGAGGGAAAGCGCTTCGTGTACAAGCAGCCGCGCACGGTTCCAACCGCTCCGGCGGAAATCGAGCCGGCCGCCGAAGTCGGCGTAGTTCCGATCAGCAGAAAGAAGACGGCGTCGCCACGGCGAACGAAGCGCCGCCGCGCCGCAGGAGAGTAGTCGTTGGCCCACCCGAAAGAGGCCGCCTCGTTTCAATGAGGCGGCCTCTTTTCGTGTAAGCAATACAAAACGGGGTATCGGGTGCCGGGGACTGGGTGCTGGGAACCGGGTAAAAAGCCTGCCTTTACCCCGCAGCCACTACCTAGTACCCGGCACCCGATACCCCGTTTTGCTTTTGTCGTGTTAGTGAGCAGTCCTCAAGGAAGGAAGCTGCGCCCTCCTCCTTTCTGCTCGGCGAGAAGCGCGTCGTTCAGCGCCTGGAGCTCCGCCTCGACCTCAGCGCCCTCGGTATCATCCCGGATCCGCGCCAGACCGGGTGCGAAGATCGCGCGCGCAACTGCCACCGCGTCGTGAGCGCCCGCAACCGCCACCACGTCGCCGGCCTGAATCACATCACGGCCGAGCGGCGTGGGGATTTGCTGCGAGCCTCGTTTGATGGCGAGAACCGTCGCCCCCGTCGCCCCGCGGAGGTTGAGTTGCGCCAGACTTTTCCCGACTGCGATGCTCTGCGGAGCGACACGGATCGCCACCGGCTCGCCGAGTCCGGGCAGAATGGTGTTCACGTCCTCGAGCAGTCTCGTCTCGTCTGAATTACCGGCACCGTCAATCGATGCCATTTGGTTGGCGAGAGCCGACGCGATGATCTGTGCTCCAGCGCGCGCATGCCCCTGCAGGTTCGCAGCGTTACGCCAGAGGGCAAAGAGAAGAATCAGGGTCAGAACGGTAAGGACGAAGGCGCCCTGGTGCGGCGGAAGAAATGGCTGGGTGATCGCCACAACAGGAATTCCTACTGCCACCACGACGGCGATCTGCACGAGAATCACGAATGCGCGCCGTGGTGCGTCGGCGGGATCTACTCTGCCCCGCTGCGCATCGGCGAAGGCGCGGCCCGCAAGATTGTTCCCGAGCGCTTTTGCGCTGGTGACGATTCCATAGATCAACGGAATCGCGATCAGGCCGCTGATCAACACTACGACGAATCGGACGCGATCCGCCGGAATCCCAAACATGTTAGCGACGATCACGCTCAATCGATCGAGCTCGACATCCACGCCGATGACGACCGCAGTCAGCAGCGCCGCATCCAGCAGGATGATCCTCACGATGCGATTGGTCGCCGACCGCGTCGTCGGGGCGTGCGGGGCGGCTCGGACCCGCTCGATCCAGGACGCATAAAGCGAGGTCATTGTCTGAATCGGCTCGGGCAGCCAGTGGTCGATCGACGCCGCGGCACGACTCGAAAGTCTGATGAGCACGGGCGTCGTCAGGGTCGTGATAGCGGAAACGCCGATTGCGACCGGGTACATCCAGGGCGCAATTACGCCCGAC
>JBJMOA010000097.1:0-33304 GCA_045803975.1 Gemmatimonadaceae bacterium | reverse complement strand
ATGCCGCCAAGGCTCGCGGCATAAGCAACGCAAAAACTGCGGTAGGATCGTAGCATCGCACGGAAGGACAACCCCTGCCGCTCCTACGAACGCCGCTAAACTCTACCCATTGCGCTCGGCTGCGCCGCTCTCGACCGCCTCAGCATCCATCCGTACAACCATACAATCGCGCCCACGAATCCAATCACGCCGAGCCAGGGCGCCAACGCGAAGGCTTCGGGTACAAGCGCAATCGGCGCGTCCTTGGCGAAGGCGACGATCAGCCCCGCGTTGATCACACCCCAAATGCTTTCGCCGACGATCAGTCCCGACGCCACCAGCGTCCCCAGTCGCTGAGCGCGCTCAGGATTCGGTAGGGTGCGAGTTCGACCATCGTACCAGTGGCCTACGATCGAGCCGATGATCACCGCGAACGTCGCCGACATCGGCAGATAGATGCCTATGCCAACGGCCAGCGGTGGCAGGCGCAGCCTCTTCAGCGCGCCCATCGTCGTGTCCAGCAGAATCAAGCCGACACCGATGATCGCGCCGATGCCGAGCATCTTCCAATCGAGATTGCCACCAATCACGCCCTGCGCGAGTGCCGAGATCAGTGTCGCTTGTGGCGCAGGCAAAGGATTCGCCGCGACGACATCGACATTCGGCGCTCCCGCAAAACCGTAGGCTTTGGCCAGCAGATTCAGAACGAATGGAATCACCGACGCGCCAGCTGCCACACCAACGATGAGCGCGATTTGCTGACGCCTTGGTGACGCGCCGACGAGCTGACCGGTTTTGAGATCCTGCAGGTTGTCATTCGAGATCGTCGCGCAGGCGAAGACGATTGCCGTCACGAACAACGCGAACGCGACCAACGCCTGACGCGTATCCACTGTCGGCGCCACCGCGAGCGCGACCAGCGACGCGCAGATCACGATCGACAAAATGCCGACGCCCGAGATTGGACTGTTCGATGCGCCGATCAGGCCCGCCATGTAACCGCAGACGCCGGCGATGACGAATCCAATAATCAGCACGAATGGAACCGCGATCAGAGTCAGCTTGAGCGCATCAGGCGCCAACACCGTCGATTTTGCGAATGTGTATGCGAGCCACGCCGCGATGGCGAGGCAGATCACTGTCAGCGCGTAGATCCACGGTGGCGACAGATCCCGGTCGCGTTCGTCGTCCGTCTTCACCGCCCGCGACGCGGCAAGTGTGCTCACTAATCCGCCGACGACGGGCTTCGCCAATCTGGCGAGCGTGTAGATTGCCGCGATGCCGATCACTCCGGCGCCGAGGAAGCGGACCTGGGTGCGCCAGATAGCGATCGTGTGCGCACCGAGTGCTTCAGTGGCGGTCGCCGGATTCATGGATGTCAAAATCGGCAGCGCGATCAGCCACGAGATCACCTGACCGAGGAGCATCGCCATTCCAACCGAAAGTCCGACGAGGTGCCCTGCACCGAGCAAAGCGAGCGACCAACCGAAGTCGTATCCTGATGCGGCCGTCGCGCCGATTCTGTAGAACCCGGTGAGTCCGCCGGCCGCGATGCGCGTTGCCGTCACGATCGCCAAACCAGCTGATGCAACTGAGCCAAGGATTACTGCGCGCAGCCCTTCGCGGGCTTCTCCCGTGTCATCCTTCGTCTCACCACGCGTCCCTGAGCCCACCTTCAAGACTTCTGCGGCTGCGACTCCTTCCGGATATGGGAGATCCGAAGTCGTCACCAACGCGCGTCGCAGCGGAATCGTGAACAACACACCGAGCACGCCGCCGCTCAGGCAAATCATGAACGATTGCCAGAACGGAAATCCTGTCCACCATCCAACGATCACGAGTCCCGGCAGAACGAAAATGATCGCCGAGAGCGTGCCAGCGGCGGACGCGACGGTCTGGACGATGTTGTTCTCGAGGATCGACGAATCCTTGAACGCGCTCAGAATCGCCATCGAGATCACCGCCGCGGGGATCGACGACGCGAAGGTTAGACCGACCTTGAGACCGAGATAGACGTTGGCAGCCGTGAAGACCGTCGTGATGAGCGCGCCGAGAATCAGGCTGCGGAGCGTGAGTTCTTTTGGATTCATGCGCTCAAATCATACTGCCAACTGTGGCGCACGACGAGAGTACTCACGGTCCAGCTTACAACTCTCTGCACTTCAGGTGTTCAGTCACCCGCTTTACCTTACTCTTGTCGGATCGCTCCATCGCAATCGGTGTCCCTGAAGTTCCTTCCAGTACCGAATCCGTGGGCGGTACACTCCGCCCCTCTCGAACAGAATAGGAGTCTCGATCAATGGCAATCTTCAAAGAGCAAACCGTGCCCCGCAAAGATCCAGCGCCGCTTCCCCAGGACCTGTCTCCGCGCAAGGAAACTGATTCGTTTTCCACTCCCGCGCCGAGTTATGAACCGGCGCCGAGAAGATCGAAGGACGCGAAGGAATCTGTGATCGCTGCTGGTCTCACCATCGACGGCAAAATTGAGGGAGCGGGCCACGTCCGGATGGCGGGACGCTTCAAGGGCGATGTGAATGTCGATGGCGACCTGACAATCGAGCCGGGCGCCAAGATCATCGGCTCCGTGCGCGCCGATACGGTGACCGTTGGCGGCGACCTCGAAGGAAACATTGAAACGGCTTCGCGTGTCGAGCTGCTCTCGGGCGGAATTCTCAACGGAGATCTAAAGGCTGGATCTCTGACTGTCGCGGCTGGCTCGCGTATGCGAGGCAATGTGTCGTTCGGCTGGGATGAAGCCCCTGTTTCTCAGCCAAGGCTCAGAATGGAGCCTGACACGACACCGTGAGTACGCCGGGGGCGGTCTCGCCGGGACGGTCGCGTCTATGCCCGCACTGCAAAGCGACCATCCTCCAGAGCGCGACTATATGTCCGGCCTGCGATCACAGCCTGAGGTTTGATTCGAAGCGGAAGCGGAGAGCGCCACCGAGCTTCTCTCCGCTTCGGGTGGAAGGAACGATCAAGCATCCCGACGCGGGTGAGGCGTGGGAATATTCGATCGTGATCTCCATCCTCGGCAGTGAGGGACAGGAGATCACGCGACAGATCGTGAGTGTCGGCGCGCTGAATCCAGAAGAGCAGCGGACGTTCAGGCTGGCGGTGGATGTATTTACCCCAGCTGGCGAGTTGCGGTCGACAGAGGCGTAGACCCCGCTCATTCGCCGAAGCGAACGCTCCGCGTCGTCTGCTCCTGGCCGGTTCGCTGGGTCAGAGACGCATACAACTCGGGGCGTCGCGCGCGCATCCATCTGCGCCCCGACGACGTCGGTAGGAGCGATGCATCCAGATCCGCCACCACCATCGCGTCGCCGAGTGCGCGCGTCTCGGCGACGACCTCTCCGTACGGATCGAGCACCATCGCGTTGCCGGTGCGGATCTCGTCATCGTCCGGACCGATGCCGTTGCTGAACAGCAGGAACATCCCGTTGTCGTGCGCTCTGCTCGGCAACCAGCGCATAAGCCAGCCACGGCCCTTCGGACCACAGAGCTCGGCTTCGCAAGCCGCTGCCGCCGATGGACTCTCATTGCGTCGCGCCCAAATTTCTGGATCGATTGGCTTCATCGCGCGCGGGCTCACGGAATTGCATCCACCCGTCTGGTGCGGGGCGAGCAGAATCTCGGCGCCAAGTAGCGCGGTTGCGCGCGCATTCTCGACGATGTTGTTGTCGTAGCAGATCAGCACGCCCACTCGGCAGCCGTGCGGAGTGTCGAACACAGTGTATCGATCGCCGTCAGAGATGAACGGGCTCTCGAACGTGTGCAGCTTGCGGTGCAGCGCCCACCGTCCGTCGGGCATCGCGACGACATAGGAGTTGTAGAATCTCCCGTCGTCGCCTTGTTCGACGAGCCCAGCTCCGATTGTCATGCGGTAGTCACGCGAAAGTCGCAGCAGCTCCTGTGCAGAAGGGCCATCGGGGACTCGCTCGGCGAGCGCTTCGAAGGCATCGCGTTCGAGCTTGCGGACATGCCAGTATCCGGTCAGGCACATTTCCGGGAACGCGATGAGCTCGACGGCCGACTCCGCGGCTTCGCCCACGAAATGTCGAACGCGACCGAGGTTGTAATTCTTGTCGCCGGGCTGGTGCTGAAACTGTACGGTCGCAACGCGGATGTCGCGCATGCTCGGTGTCCTCCCACCCCAAATCCCAGCGTCAAGATGCGCACGAATCGGCCTTGCCCGCCACGATCGCAGGCCTCACAATAGAGTCTCCTGAGGAGCACACATGACTCGACTGTACATTGCCGCGGCCGCCATAATCGTCGCGGCTCCAGGTTTTCCCGCGTACGCGCAAGTGCACCAACATGCCGAGCACGTCTCGGTCGAGAGACTCGGTACCGTTCACTTCGCCACTTCGTGCCGCCCAGCGGTCGCGCCGCAATTCGATCGCGCCGTCGCTTTGCTCCACTCTTTCGAGTTTGGTGCATCCATCCGCGCGTTCAGCGAAGTGCTCGCCACAGATTCCACATGCGCGATGGCACATTGGGGGATCGCGCTTAGTCGGTGGAGCAATCCAATGGCGGCGGGGAACCGATCGGTAACCCTGCTAGAGCAGGGAAGACAGTCCACCGCTAGCGCGAAGCGATTCGGTGTCCGCGCGTCCGAGCGCGAGCGCGGATATATCAACGCTGTCGGCCAGCTCTACGACGACTTCGAGCACAAAGATCAGCGGACGCGTGTCGTCGCATACGAACACGCGATGAACGAGCTCGCGATGCGAAATCCGGCGGACACCGAGGCGATCATCTTCCATGCGATCTCGCTCGTCGCATCAGCAGCACCCACAGACAAGACCTACGCGAGTCAACTGAACGCCGGCAGGATTCTCGAGGCGCTTTGGACGAAGCAGCCCGATCACCCAGGGCTCGCTCACTACATCATCCACACTTACGATTACCCATCCCTCGCCGACAAGGCGCGCGCGGCTGCACAGCGATATGCGACGATCGCGCCCTCGGCAGCGCACGCGCTACACATGCCATCGCACACCTTTACACGCGTCGGCATGTGGAAGGAGTCCATCGACGCGAACAACCAGTCGATGAAAGTTGCGATCGGTACTGGTTCCATTGCTGAAGCGCTGCATGCCGCGGATTATGACATGTACGCCTATTTACAGATGGGCAATGACTCCGCAGCGAAAGCAATTCTCGACGGATTGCCGGCACTCGCCGCCCGCTTTGACCCCAACGCGATTACGGGTGCTGCTCCGGGCTCGGCGGGCGTCTTCGCGCTCGCCGCTATTCCCGCACGGTGGGTCCTTGAGCGGCGCGCCTGGTCTGAGGCCGCCGCACTCGAGCCAAAAACGAGCGACTTTCCTTACACCGAAGCGATGACCTACTTCGCCCGCGCACTCGGCGCTTCGCACACAGGCGATCTCGCTAAAGCGAAGTCATCGATCGATTCGCTCGCGTCGATTCAGCAGCGACTTGCAACTAAGGGCGAAGGCTACTGGGCGGAGCAGGTGGCGATCCAACACCTAGTCGCACAAGCGTGGCTCGATCTAGCCGAGCGTCGGGAGGGCGACGCGTTGGCGCATATGCGGGAAGCGGTGGTACGTGAGGATGCGACAGAAAAAAGTGCGGTGACTCCGGGACCGCTCTCACCTGCGCGGGAACTACTCGGCGATATGCTAATGGCACTCAACCGCCCCGACGAAGCAAACGCTGAATATCGCGCGACGCTGCGTAAGGAGCCAAACCGTCGTCACGCGCTCGCTGCCCTTACCTCGCCGTAGATATCGCTTTGTTGGCGGTGAGCGTTCCATCGGGGGCTCTCGTCGCCATGACAGCCACCTGATCGCCCGCCGCCAACTTTTTCGAGACGATCTTAAGTTCCGTGACCGGCGTATTCGGCGGAACAGTGACTGTTTGAGAGCCGCCGGCGTATTGCACGATCAACGTCGAGCCATTGGCACTGCTGACGTTCCCGTTGGACATCCGCGATTGGGAGGCCGTGCCGTTCGTCATCCGCGATGTCGACACGTTACCGTTCGTCATCCGGCTCGCGTTGGCGTTCGGCGCCATCATGCGACTGCCCTCGCCGGTCCCACGCAGCTCCTCGGGGAAAATGTGAATCTCGGTCGCCCGCTCGGATCCGTCCGGCTGACGCACGGTGGTGACGCCGATGAACGTGTTCTCCTTCACGTTCGCCAATTGGCTCGGTACCCGAGCGTAGAAATGAAAAGGCTGGGTCACCGTCACAGTGACATTACCAGTATCGGTTTTGACGACCAGTTGATTGGCTGAGGCGCTTACGATGGCGCCCCTTACGGTGGGCGGTGCATTTGGGTTGGACGTCGCAGTGCTCTGCGACACTTGCGTAGTATCTGAGCTCGAATCCGCGCCGCGATTGCATGCGAAGATGATGATCGGCAACGACAAAAACATTAGGGTTTTCATAAGGCGGGAGGCGGGAGGCGGGAGGCGGAGCATAGAGCTTTGTTAGCTCCGCACATCGCGTGCGCGGCGACCGTTCCTGCTGGCTCGACCGTTCTTGCGAGATAGCGACGACAGCTCGACCAATCTCCAGAATTGTTTCTCGCCAATTACCGTCACATAGTGTCCTCTGCTCGCCAGGCGTTTGATCTCGAGCAGTTTTACGCCACCGTCCGCGCCTGCGATCTGCTGGGCGTTCGGGCGACCGCGCACGAGTACGTCCGACAACGGGCCAAGGCTCGGCTGCACGATCGCGCCCGCCTTTTTTGCGGCAGCGACCGCTTCGCTGCGCGGTCGAGTGAGGAAACCGGTGAACGTGACACGCTTGCCATCGAGACTGCTGATGCGGCCGAGATGCGGTTTCACCGGTCGATGACGCAGCGCGGCGATGAGCTCGGCCGCCGCCTCGTAACGCTTTCCACGCGTGCCGAGGCAACGGTAGATCACTTCCTTTAGATGATCGCTGCACTCGAGGCGACGCACATCCTTGCTGTTCATCGGACTCGCGATGTCGCCGCGCAAGAGCATCGCCGAGATCAGTCCCACCTGGTAGATGTCGTCCCGCTGCTGCCATCGACGCACGCGTCCCCACGCGATTTCCATGGGCGCGTTGAAAGCGTTGAATGCATCCGCGGTGACGCCACGGTGACTCATTTGATGCGTAGCGATGCCGAAGTCACCCAGCTTCAGCTGCTCGCCGTCGCAAACCAGGACGTTGAACGGTGTGAGATCGCGATGCAGTGCCTGCCCGCGATGCAGCACGTTGAGTATTCGCAGGATTGCGGCGATCTCGCGCCTGACGAACCGCTCTGGCTGCGGGCCTTTGTGAGCGAGCCATGCGCCGAGGTCGCCATGTACTGCGTATTCCATCGCGACGCAGTAGCGCATCTCCTTACCCTGGGCTTCCGCGAATCGGTCGTAGATTCTGAGTGCGCGTGGCTCACGATAGAGTAGCTCGGCGAAATAGGCCTCACGGAGCCAGGCCGAGAGCCGGTTAGTGATCTTGACGCAGACCTGGGCCGGGATGCCGTCCTGGGGCGTTGGCGTCGCGAGGTAGACTTCGCCAAATCCTCCCTTTCCGATAAGCCGATCCAGGCGATAGGTTCGGCCGCTCTCGGAGCTATAGGCAGGTTGCGCAGCAGACGCTACCGGCGCAGTCTCGGGCCGCCCGATCGGGCTGGCGCGGACCGCGGTAGCTGCGGTTTTTCTTGTTGCCATCAATCTTCAGGTGAAGGGACCTTAGTAGTTAAGCACTTCACCCAAACCGTCAAGCGGGTTGGCGCGCGCGACGCCATGTCGCCGGGGAGACCCCCGTCTCTCGCTTGAACGCCCGGCTGAACGCGGCCTCCGATTCATAACCAACTTGCGCGCCGATCGCCGCGACCTTGGCGGAGCCCCGCGTAAGGTGCTCAGCGGCCAATTGCAACCGCCACCGCGTCAGATAGAGCATCGGTGGCACTCCAACGAGCCGGGAGAAACGATTGACCAGGACTGTGCGAGATGCGGCGACTTCGGTGGACAGCTCCGCCAGAGTCCACGCATGCGCCGGTCGTTCATGCATCTTCTGGATCGCGAGGCCTACGAGTGGATCGACGAGACCCGCGAGCCATCCTGTCTGTTGCGGCGGAAGCCGCTCGACGTACCGTCGTACGACCTCAACGAACATCAGCTCCGCCATGCGGGTAAGCATCGTCTCGCTGCCCAGCCGTCCGTCGCGCGACTCCGCAACGACCTGTCGCGGGAACTGCGATAGCCAGCCGCCCGCGATCCCCGAAACGTGAATACGCTTCGGCAGGGATGACAGCAGCGGGTTGTACGGACGCAGATCGCAGCCGAGGAACCCGCACACGAAAGTGGTGTTGCGCACGGCATCGGGTCCGAGGAGAACCGTGTCCGGATAACGCTTGGCGGACGTGCCGTCTTTCCCCGAACCATCACGGTGACCGTCCGCACTGGACATGATGTGAGCATCGCCGTGGGGGAACACGATGACGTCGCCCGGTTCCATATGCACCTGCTCGCCGTCGAGACCTCCCCAGCAACCACCAGTCAGCAGGATGTGATAGGAGATGAGATGCTCGGCGTCGGGCAGGACCCGCGGAACGAGCTCGCGCGCCGCGGCGGCATAGACTGACCAGGGTGCGCCGGCTTCTACCAGGTAGAAGTAGGCGGCATTGAGTCTGACAGCGCGAAGGACATCCGAGAGCGGATCCACCCGGGTAAGATACGGCGATTGTGGGACTCACGGTCAAGAATTCCGCACTTGCAGTCATTTGCCTGTACCCGGCGGGATTGTAGACTCCTCGCTCGAAGAGATACTCGATCACAACATGTAAGGAGCTTCTTTGAGCTACGAATTCACGACTTTACAAGCGGCAAGGCGCGCGCGCCCTTTGGATGCCAGCGCCGCAAGTTCCGCGATGCTCGACCCGTCGATGCTGCGCGGCGACGCCCTCACGGAGCGCTCGCGCAGAATCTGGAGCGCGGGCGAATACGATCGCATCTCGGCGGGCTTTCGCCACGAGGCCGATGCGTTCGTCGGCCGGTTGTCGCTCGCTTCTGATCTCGATGTACTCGATGCCGCTTGCGGTAGCGGCAACCTCACCATTCCAGCGGCGCGCCTGGGCGCGCGCGTAACAGCACTTGACCTCGTCTCATCGCTGCTCGCGCTGACAGACGCGTGGGCGATGCGCGAAGGACTGTCGATCCGGCTCGATCAGGGTACCGTGGAAGATCTGCCCTACGCCGATGCGCGATTCGACGTCGTGATGTCGATGTTCGGCGTGATGTTCGCGGCGCGTCCAGACCGTGTCGTCAGTGAGCTCGCTCGAGTGACTCGACGCGGCGGGCGGATAGCATTGGCGAACTGGACTCGCCGTGGATTCGTCGGAGAGATGCTGGCGATGCATGGAAAGTACCTGTCACCCCCGGCAGAAATCCCGAGCCCGTTGCTATGGGGCGACGAGTCCTGTATCCGCGAGCGCTTCGACGAGCGAGCCTGGAAGGTCGAGACGAGGCTTCGGACGCTCACTTTCAGATATCCGCATACTCCTGGCGGCACTGCGAAACTCTTTCGTACCGCATATGGACCGACGGTGCAAACGCTCGAGATGCTGGACAATGAGAGTCGAGGAATGCTGGCGAGTGACCTCGCCGATTTATGGGCCGATCATCAGCGAATCGGTGCAGCTGGAACGGTGGTCGATTCGGAGTATCTGGAAGTAATCGCGGTGAGGCGTTAATGCGCGCCGTCACCGGAGTAATCTGCGCCATGTGGCTGGCGCTGGGCTGCAGCAATCCGCTGTACTCCGATAAGTCCCACGACGTCGCGGTTGAGAGCGTCAAAGTAACGCCACAAACGGTCCAGTTATTTGCTGTCGGGGAAACTCAGAATCTTTCCGCTACGATTGCCCCATTGGACGCAACTGATCGAGCCGTGACCTGGGAATCAACGAATCCCGCCGTTGCGAGTGTGGATGCAAATGGTCGAGTAACGGCCCGCTCAGTTGGCTTCGGTGTCTTCATCACCGTCATCACTCACGACGGCCATCACGAGGCGTCTGCGACTGTGAGCGTGAATCCGTAACAAGGCATTGCGCCGCAGAGCAGCTACTCTGCGGCGCAACGGTGCGTTTTCTACGGAGCGGCGGCGAGCTCGCGTGCCAGCGCCGACTGGATTAGCGCGAAGTGATGGTAGCTGTGGCGAACAGCGTGGTCTTCGAGCACGAACTGGCAGGTGAGCGGTGCATCGGAGTAAAGCGACACCGGTGTAGCGCGATCCAGATCTTCGTCAGAGAGATCGCGTATTGCCGCGGCGGCGGTGTCGCTGTTGCGTCGCAGCAATCCTAGTGCTTCTTCTTTTGTCGTCTCGCGGTTCTCCTGCGCATGCGTCGCGTTCATGTTGTCGATGACCTGGCTCGTCACGCCGACAATCGGCATGCCCCGAGCGACAGTTTGCGCGAGATCGATCTCTACTGGATAAACGCTTGCGACATGGTGCACGACCACGCCGACCGTGCGTCCGTCGTGCGGTATCGGCGTATTCCACTCTTCATCGGTAAGCGAGGCAGCGAATTCGCCAAGCGCAAGCGCGCCTTGCTCGAGTCTGTCGGCAAGGGCATTGCTTCTGGTTTTCATGTTCTTTCTCAGTAAGGGATAGAATCAAGACTGGACGATCAACGCCCGTCGACCGGAAGCCTACCCGCGCCTATCTATTGATACCATGACTCGGCGTCCGACATTGTTGTCCGCGCGTCCGTGCGCCGAGGCACCGCTCTCAATCGGCGCCGGGCGCTGGCAACTCCTCAAATGAGCCCTGTGTCCAATTTGTGCAGCCACGTTCTGCAGAAGGCAACACACGCTTCACGGGAGGACTCAATGCACTACTCACGTGTCACCGCAATACTCACGTTCGCTCTCGCCAGTCCCCTCTCAACCATCACTGCCCAATCCGAACCGGTCGAGCCGTCGAAGTGGTCGTTGTCCCTGGGAGCAGATCCCACCAACTTCGATCTTAGAACCCGCGACCCAGGGGTCGAGCTGCGCGTCGTCGGAACTCTGACCCGTGTGTGGCAGTCTACCGGCAGTCGTTTCAGCCGGAATATCTCACTCATGGTTGGAGGAGATTCCCCGCGCAGCCAGCAAAATTGTTATGGATGCTGGACGAGGGTTGGGAAAAAATATGCGGGCCTGACTGCCGGCACTTCGGTCAATCTGTTTCGCGTCTCGCGTTTTACACCCTACATACAAACCGGTGCGGGAGTCTACTACACAAAAATGAGCGGCGATGTAAACGGCGCTGCTTTGACGTCCAGCACGATTTACAATCGCGACCGCTTCTCTTTCGGAGTCAATGGCGGCCTGGGCATCAAGACGCGACTCGGCTCCCACGAATTCTTTATCGAGGAAATGCTTCACGCGTTTGACGTTCGCGAGATCGACAGAGGAGTCTACCCGCTAAAGATCGGGATCAGCTTCTAAAGGCGCCAAGAACCTCTTGCACCGAGGGCGACGCTTCTAGATTGGGTCCGGGAGTCGCACCCGCTTCGAGGAGGAGTCTCGCCACGCCTGCGTGATCGTGGCTGGTGTTGCCGAACCGAGAGCCGTGACAGCACCAGCCGAGCGGCGTAGCGCCGTAATGGGCGTCCGTGATCGAGACGAGAGCGTGCGCGTCGGGACGACGTAAAAGCACCGCGACCGTATCAGCTGAGCCTTGCCAGGCCGCGCAGTGTAGTGCCGTGCCGCTGTCTTGTCCAGGAGTTCGCGGATCGAATCCGATCTCGCTCATCAACGCTACGGCGCGGGCATCGCCGTTCCACGCGGCATCGCTAATCGCCCGGTGATCATTGGGCGTCATCGATTCAATGATGCCTGGATGCGCACGCAACACCAATCTCGCCTCTGCTTCATCGCCGCTACGGCAAGCGGCGAGAAGACGGTGCAACGGGGATGCGAACTCCAGCATCGTTCGCAGCGTGTCGTGCTGTTCGAACTGCGCCGCGACATCCAACGGCGAGCAGCTGTCGCCAATCGTCCAGAAGTAGATGTGATAGCTGGCTGGCGGTTTCTCGCCGTATTCACCTTGGCCGATCCTTAAGTCGAGCAGTTTCGGATTGGCCTCGAGCATCGTCCGTACGCGGTCTGAAAGCCCGAGTGCGGCCGCGAGGAAGATGTCCGCGGACGCGCCACGCTCGACGAGATAGCGCGCAAGGTCGAAGCGACCTGCGCCTCGCTTCTGGTGGAGCATCCATTCCGCGGGCGTCGAGTGATGGTCCACGTCTCTCGCGTCGATGTCAGCGCCCGCCGCGAGGAGCATGTCGACGACCGCACGCGACGTCGCGAAATGGAGCGGTGTCTGTCCGTCCCCTCCGCGCTCATACACGCGCGCGGGGTCGGCGGTGATCATGGATGCAAGAAGGTCGCGGCGATCGAGATGCGCGGCGGCGCACGCGTCTGGGACCGCGCCGGCCGCAATCAACCTGTCAGCAGTGGCACCAGTCGCCGAGTAGAGCGCATGAAATCCCCCGGCCCACCAGTCGCTGCGGCGGTTCGGATCCGCTCCGAATTCGAGAAGTACATCGACCATCGCGGCATCGTTCGCGCAAGCGACAATAGCGGGAGAATCGAACGGGAACAGCGGGTCGTTGATGTGCTTGCGCATTTCGGGGTGCGCCTGGAACAGCATTCTCACCGTATTCGCGTCCCGGCGCGCGAACGCGTGGTGCATGCGCTCCAATGGCGGAATGGTTTCCTCGGTGCGCGACTCGATGTGCCGTTTGAGCTCCGCCCAGCTCGTGAATCCGTATTCACGGGCGAGCACGAGCTGCGCATCGGCGAGAGAGATCTTCTGCTTGTCCGGCAGCACGGCACGGATGCGGGCGCGCGACTCGGGGTCGCCGGAGTCAAATGATCGAAGCAGCTCCTTTGCCTGCTTCTTTTGTTGGGCGAGATCCGCTCGGGGTGGGAGCGAGCGAGCAAACGGTGACGACATGGACGCCTCCTTCGTTATGGCCGGCGTCCGCACAATCGGCCCGAAGAGGGCGCGAGAATAAGCTACGAATAGAGATGGGCGCAGCCCTTTCCGCGGACCGGAGGCGTTCTTTACGCCGAAGGCAAGCTAGTACGCTTCGGCGAAGCTGCAAGGTGAAAGCCTGCTCGACGACCGCTTTCAACGGTCGTCCGTGCCTACATCAATACGGCGCGGACGCTGACGATGCCGAGCTTCGACGCACAGTCCGGCAAATCGCTATTCGAGCGCAGCGACTTATGAAATGGTGCCGCACCCGAGGACGCATTTGGCCGGTAATGCGTTGCGTGAAAGCCGACGCTGAGGGAGCTGCCTCGAAGTACCGCGACATCATTCGCCGCGTCATCTCGAAAGATGAATCCGACTATTGCCACCATAAAAAGAGCTACCGCTACTCGCATTTCGTCTCCTAGCTGTCTTTGATTTCGCCTAGCGCCTCGGCCGCAGCCTTTCTCACCCGCGGGTCTCGATCGTTGAGCGCTTTCGTTATTCCCTGAACGGCAGCCGGCGTGCCGATTTCTCCCAAACCCTCAACGGCGTCCTTGCGCACTTCTGCATCCGCATTCGACAGAAGCCCAACGAGCGCTGACGTCGTCGCAGGGTCCGCGATCGAGGCGAGCGCCTTCGCCGCGCGGTGTCGCAGCTCCGGATCGTTGGACGAGAGCGCGCTAACCAACCCAGGCGGCGCGGTGTGTAACTCGTCGAGGTCGCCGAGGGCTTCCGCAGCGGCGCGACGGACGGCGACATCGGCGTCAGACAACGCGCGGCCGAGAGCGGGCGCGGATGACGCCGCACTGATGTTACCGAGTGATTCGGCGGCGGCAGCGCGGACCCTTGCATCCGTATCATTCGCGAGGGCGCGCTCGAGTGGACCGATCGCCTCGGGATTCTCGAAGTCACCGAGCACGTCGGCCGACATCGCTCTGATCGAGGCGTCGGGATCCCGCAGCGTCGGGATGATTTCCGGTACGGCTCGATCGTCTTCGATCTGACCGAGCGCCCAGATCGCGGCAAGTCGCACCCGCGTATCGCCGGCGCGAACGAATCTGCCCAGTCTCGGCGCCGATGCATGGTCCTCGATCTCACCGAGCGCCCACGCGGCCATCGCGGCAACGGCCGGTGATCTGTCATCGAGGGCGCGCTCGAGTGCGGGAATAGCGTCGTGACGATCGCCGTTGCCGGCCGCCAACGCCGCCGACTCGCGAATGTTGGCGGATGCATCAGTCAGCAAGGCGTTGAGCTGCGTAGTGCTGATCGCGCTATGTCCAAGCAGCTTGCTCGCTACTCGCCGGGTGCACGCATTCGAGCCGTCGAGCTCCGTGATCAGTCGTTTGATTGCGCGTTCATCGGTGATCTTTCCGCTGATCGAGTCCTTTGCAGCCTGGACAGTCGTCGGTGCGCCCGCAAGGCGACCGACACCTGACCTGTCACCGCCCCACCAGAAGTTGCCCAGCTGGTCGGCGATCAGCTCGCACACCACAGGGTCGGTGCGGCCGAGCGCGTCGATCAGAATCGCGACCCGACCGGAATCGGGACCAGGTCGACTGGTCTCCCAATCGTCGTCCTGCCCCATCGATACAGACGCAGACGCCGGCGTCATCTTCACTGCCGCGCCAATCGCACCGGCTCCCAACGCCGTCGAAATGAGCAACACGGGAATCGCACGCATAATCATCTCCTGTCTCCGAGCGCTTCGGCGGCGGCACGGCGGACTTTTGCGTCTTTCGATGTGAGCGCGACGCGCAGCGCTTCGTAAGCCGCGCCGTCAGCAATGTTGCCAAGCGCGTCCACTGCGCTCTCACGCACGTCCCCATTCGGGTCTTCGAGCATACGGCGCAGCGTCGGAATGGCACCGATTATCGAGCGCTCGCCGGCGAGATGTGCGGCTTGCTGGCGAACGTCGGCGTCGGGATCGCGCATCAGCCCGATAAGCGTTGCTTCCGGGATTGGCGCTCTGAGCTCCTCTAGCGTGTTCATCGCCTGCTGTCGAACGTCGGCTTTGGCATCAGCCAGCGCCGGCATCACCGCGGACGCCGCAGTCGGATCCTTCAGTTCCCCAATCGCTTCGATTGCAGCCTGTCGCACATCTACTGATGGATCGCCGACCAGCCTTGCCAGGGCAGATGTTGCCGACCGGTCGCGTAGCTTGCCCGCGAGATGTGCTGCCTTGTGACGAACTTCAGGATCTGGATCGCCGAGCAAGCGAATGACTGCCGCAGACGGAACGCCATCTTCGAAATGGGATAGCGCGTCGAGTGCGGTCTGCTTGACGTCCGTCGATGGATCGTTGATCAGCGCGACGAGCGGTGCAATAGCCCGGGAATCCTCGAATTCTGCGAGTGCCTCCGCGGCAGCGGCGCGTACTTTCGGATCGGAATCCTTCAATGCTCCGATCAATCCTGGAACGGCACGCGAATCTTTGAGATTACCGAGTGAGTGAGCCGCGGCGCGCCGGACATCCGCGTCCTCATCCTGTAAACGCTCGATGAGCGCGCTGACTACGCCGGTATCGGCGTTCGTATCCTGTTTTGCCAATGACTCGCGTGAGGCGGATGACGCGACCGCTGGCGACTGCGAAGGTGCGGGCGTCGACGGCTCCGTTTCATCGACCGCGGTGTCCTCCGCCTTTTGCGCCTCGTCGGCAAGCAACTGACTGCCTGATTTTCCCGAAACGCCCGGCGCGATGACAATCATGGCAATGAGTACGGCGACCGCCGCGAGTGCGAGCCCACGTCTCGATCGATTGTTGGGCTTCACGCCTGCGAGCAACCGATCGACACGGGAGACGAGCAACGAGCGTTCCTCCGCCATACCCGCTACTGGAACTCCGAGCGGTGATGCCTGAATCCACTCCGCTACCTGGGCAAGACAACGCGCCAGAGGAATGCCGGACCCCGTTCGACGTACTGCCCAATCGTCGCACAGGAACTCTGCCGACCTTGCGATCTGTCGGTTCGCAACGCGATTGAGCGGTTGAATCCAAAAAATGCGCTCGATCAAACTCGCGACACCGAGCCACACGGGATCGCGCCGCGCGAGGTGCGCCAATTCGTGCGCGAGCAGACTTCGTTGTTGTTCGATATCGAGATCGGTTAGCGCCGTATCGGGAACGCAGATCTCATTGATGCCGAGTGCGATCGGACTCGAGATGCGTGATGTAGACGTGAGGCGTGGGGTGCGTCGCAATCCAGCCTCGCTTGCGAGCTCTCGCAACATTTCAAGCAGCGCGCCCTCAGGCACCACGTCGCGGTCACCGAGGCGTCCGACGAGGATCAACCGGCGCGCGACGTAGCTCAAGCCGAAGATGAGCGCCACCAATGCCCAGGCGAGTACCGCGACGGAAGATCTGGAGAGAGAGATTCCGGGCTGGACCGCCACCGCCCGCTGTTGCGACACCGAGGTGAGATCAGTGGTACGAACGGGCGCGGATCGCGACGGCTCTTCGGGCGAACGCGTTGCGATCGAAGGCGCTGCGATCGAAGGAGAAGTTACGGGAGCGCGTTCAAGTGTGATCGTTCCAGCGGGCCGAACCTCGAGCCCTAACTGAATGCTCGCCGTTAGAATGCCGCCGAGTATTGCTGACTTCCATAGAAGCTCGGTTGCACCGGGAGCCCAGCGTCGGGCGCGCACCAGGAGCCATGCGAGCGACAAAAGAACAGTGCTATGAATGGCGTAGGTGAGCAGCCAGGCTAGCGCGGTCGAAGAAAAGGTGCCGGTCATGCGGTCTCTCCCGTCTTGGGGCGAATGCCCTGTATCATCTTCCTTACGCGCGCGAGGTCGCCAGGAGTCATGTCACGTGCAGAGAGCAAATGGTTCACGAGCGCGGTGACGTCGCCGGCAAACAAACGCTCGGTCAGCTCGCTCACCATCGAGTGCTGGACATCAGCTTCGGTGACGAGGGCGCGGTAGACGAATTGCCGGTCTTTGCTTCGTCTGGCGAGGATTCGGCGGCGCTGCAGCCGGGCGACGATCGTCGCAACGGTCGTCTGCGCCAATTTCCGCTCCGGGTAAAGCTGCTCCCAGATCTGGGCGACGGTCAGCTCGCCCTGATCCCAAAGGAGTCGAAGGATGGCAATCTGGAGTTCCGTAAGCGGCTGGCGATCAGGCATCTAGGTTCCCTTGTTGTTCTACACCTGTAGATTCTACAGCTGTAGAACGATTTGTCAAGAGAAAGGTTTCCGCCGCCCCGCCGAAGGGCTTAACGCCCCGCTATCTCCTTCATGTTGTCCTCCGGCTGGTCGTCGATCAGGAGGTTGCGCGGATCGATCCCCGCCCGCGCCGGTTTGGCTGCAACGAGAACAGTAATCCGCTGCGCACCTGCTTTAATCCTGTGCATCTGTCGGTAGATCGGCACACCGCGCGTGGTACTCCCACCTGTCGCATACACCGCGATCTCAACAGGATCATTCATTGCAACCTCCCTCTCCGTGCCGCGTGTATCCACAACGACCTTGCGCGCGGCGACATCCAGCGTGACCCGCCATTGACCCTCGCCCGCAGGCTCAGCGCTCACGCGCTTTGTCGCGAGCTCCCAATAGGTGTTACGCTCGAATAGATCCGCCAACAGAGAGCGCAGCGAATCTGGTGTGATGGACTCGAGCACCGCGTAGAGATTTCTCGACGTCGGACGCGGTGGCTCGCCGGTCTTGTACTGATCGAACAGTTGGCGAAGCGCGCTGTTCACCCTATCCTCACCGATGTACTCGCGCAGGGCGTACATCGCGAACGGTCCCTTCCGGTAGGCAGCGTAGCGGCTGTAGATCCGCAGCAGCGGCACACTCGCCCTCGTGGATATTGTCCACGACGACTGCTGCATCATGTCCAGCAGTCGTCGCAGATGGTCCTCACCCTTTTCTTTCGCCACGACGCACATCGCGGAGTACCACGCCAGGGATTCCGTGAGCAGCGGCCCACCCTCGACATCGGCGGGCGAAAGCTGGTTGCCCCACCACTGATGACTCACCTCGTGGGACACGACCGCGTACGCGAGATCGAATTTGCGCGGGTCGGCGTCGGGGTTGAGTCCGGCGAACGCCTCCTGGAACGAGATGTTGATCGGAGACGCATGCAGCGACATCGATTGTCCAGGCTGCTCGACCAGTCGGAGCTCGCGATATGGATAGGCCCCGAAATGCTGGGTCAAATAATCAAGTGACGCAACGGCGCTCTGGAGCATTCGATCGACATTGGTCGTGTGTTCGGGATGGTGTAGTACTTCGATCGCGACGTTCCGCCACTTGGCGTGCCGAATGGCATAGCGCGCGGAGTAGATCGCAAAATCGTTGCGTATCGGCGCGTCCGCGACGTAGTGAAAGTACCGCCTGCCGTTTTCTACCCAGCTTCGTCGCAGCTCACCGGGCGCGACCACGACCTGGTCCTCGGCCGTCCCGATCACTGCCTCGAAGGCGATGCGCTTCGCGCTCGTCGAATACCGCGCCGTTGTGTCCTCGAGGGGAAGAACGGTCGGCCGGGGACCAAGCCCATAAGTCTTTCTCTCCGGACCGCTAACCTCGCGCTCTCTCTCGTATCCGATGACCGGCAGCCAGTCATTTCCCTCCAGGTACGTACCGTTACCCGGAACCCATGCATCGATGCCCTCGTTGGTGAATCCTTGCCGCGCGAAGCGAACGTCGAAGCGTACATGCAGCGAATCGCCGGGCACGAGCGGCGTGGCGAGCTCATGTATCTGGTAGTAAAGATCCTTGTCATCGACGACCGTCCGCACGGGGCGATCGAATACAGGCGCGCTGGTCTCGACTTCATCGTCAGGAAGAAAATGAATTGCGGGAATCGGCGAATTGCTTCTGTTGACGAGCGTGAACGTACTGTGAATGGTTGCTTCGCCAGCCTCGGGACGTATGTCGCCGCGAAGTGAGATCGCACTCAGGTCCGGCTGCATCGTTCCGGCGAATTTGCCGTACGCTTTCTCGTAGCGCGCCCATACCCCCAGCCTGTCATCAGCGGACCGATGGGCGTTGAGCACATTCGTGTTGTAGAAGATGAAACCGCCGGTGACGACGATGAGTGCGCACATCGCCGCCGCGATGCCGAGAGTGCGCGGTGTCAGTCGCTCACGCGCGAGCGTAAGCCTCGACCTGAATCCCGGCTCTCGCCCGCGCACCCAGAAGAGGAGAGCTATCACGCCGAGGAGAACAGCCCACGCCGCCCAGTACGCCTTGAACCACATCCACGCGATGAGGGATTGACCGTGCCCCGACATATCAGAGTAGGTCCAGCTCGGACTAGTGCCGTAAACGGCGAGGTGATGCTCAATTCCCAGCGCTGGCGCGCCCTGAATGAACGCGTACATGCCGATTATGGCGAGGTACCCGACGTACTTCTGATTGATCAGCACGTGGAGGGCGAGCGCGAGCGCGGCAAAAAGGAGGTGCTCAGTCAGCGACAGGCCGAGAACGGTGCGCGCGTACAGACCGAGCTCGAAGTCGTAGTAACCCATCTGCAACTGGATCAGCATGCAGGCAATCATCTGCATTAACTGATAGACGGCGATCAGGAGAGCGAGCCCGCAGAACTTGCCGACCAACTGAACCCAGTCAGGCACCGGCGCAGCGTCGGCGATCTCGCTCAGCCGTACCTCACGGTCGCGCCACACCAGCTCGCCAGCATAGAACGTGGTGAGAATTGGCACGATGAACCAAAGGATTTCGCTCGGATGACCAATCCACGATGTCATCTGCTCCGTCGTCGGAATCACCGGGACTCCCAGATGCGACATTGCTTTCGATCCCAGGACGATGAGGATCAGCGTAAGCAGCGCGAGCACGAGTCCGCCCCAGCTGATCGCTGTCTCCCTGAACGACCGCGTCGTGACCGCCGCGAGCTGATGCAGCCGGACGGTAATTCCAGTGGCGCGCTCGACTCTCGGTACAGTTATCGGAGCACTATGGCTTACAACGTCTACATTAGCGCTCCGTTTCGTCCCACGACGCCACCAGGCGGGCGACGATACGCTCTCGAATCGGAAACGAAGGTGCGTGAATGCGAGGATGATCCCGCCGACCGATAGCCACACGACCCTGTTTAGCAGCAGCGAGGAGTTGCCCCAAATGGACAACGCATTCTTCTGCGCATCGGTGGTCGTCCTGGCAATCTCGCTCAGCACAGTCGTGCCAAGCGGATCGATGATCTTGGCGAGCTCCCACTGACCCAGACGAATCGCAACGACTGTCCAGGCGACAATGCTGGTGAAAAAAATGACCACGGCACCCAGATAGCTCGCGACCGCCCGACGGCTCAGTACCGAGAGCGAAAACAGCAGCGCCGTCGAGAAAAAAGCGGTTGGCAGCGCCAGCAGCGCGTAGCTGCCTAGATACGTCGCGATCCTGATTGGTCCGACGAATTCGGTGGGCCCGCCCGAAACCAGAATTGCTGCCAGCAGCCCAACCTGAACCGCCATCAGCACTAGCGCATTCAGAAGAAATGCCGCGACGAATCTTCCGCCGAGGTAGCTCCGCTCGGCAACCGGGGACGTATAGACGAGCGGAGCCATGCGCGACTCCGCATCGCGCGCCCCCGCGTCGCCCGAGAATGCAGCTGCCACCAGCAGCCCCATGACGCACCCAATGAGAGTCTGCCGGGCAATCGCAAACGGGGCATTGTACCAATACGCTCCGCCGCGCGCGTCACCCTCGAAGGACCATATCGCGAACTGGAATGAGAGTGCGAGAATCACGACTACGTAAAGCCACGTCCACCATCGCTTCGACTGATAACCCATCTCGAAGCGGAGAAGCTCGAACGCTTTCACGCTGCAGCCACCATTGTGTTGAAGTAGACGTCCTCGAGGTCGGGATCCACTTCATTCCATTGCGCACCGGGTATGGAGTCGGCGCACACGTGGACGAGAGTCCTGCCAGCCAGAAGCTTCGTTGAGATCACACGATGAGCGCGCTCGACCCCTTCCAGCTCGCTTCTGTCGATCACCCGCTTCCACACGCGCCCGCGCAGCGACTCGATCGTGGACAGCGGCTCACCCTCCAGGAGGATCCGCCCCTTGTTGATGATCGCCATCCTGCTGCACAGCTCGGAGACATCGTCGACGATGTGGGTCGATAGAATCACGACTGCGTCTTCGCCGATCGCGCTGAGGAGATTGAGGAACCGGACGCGTTCGGCGGGGTCGAGTCCCGCGGTTGGCTCATCGACGATGATCAGCCGTGGGTTCGACAGCAGTGCGACAGCCACTCCAAATCTCTGACGCATTCCGCCGGAATAGCCCCCGAGCTTCTTCTTTCGCACGTCGTAGAGATTGGTCTGGTGCAGCAATGCGCTGACGACTTCCTTCCGCGACTTGCGGTTTGCTATTCCCTTGAGCACCGCGAAGTGCTCGAGCAAACGCTCGGCGGTGACGTTGGGGTACACGCCGAATTCCTGGGGTAGATACCCAAGGCTCTCGCGCACCTTCTGCTTCTCGCGAAGAACGTCCGTGGACGAGCCGTCGGCACCGATGAACTGGATCGTGCCCGAGTCGGGTTCCTGCAGCGTTGCGATCGTCCGCATCAGCGTCGATTTGCCGGCGC
The DNA here is from genome assembly GCA_045803975.1 of Gemmatimonadaceae bacterium. Classification (GTDB taxonomy): domain Bacteria; phylum Gemmatimonadota; class Gemmatimonadetes; order Gemmatimonadales; family Gemmatimonadaceae; genus UBA4720. The sequence goes on along the minus strand of JBJMOA010000097.1, from coordinate 11,806 downwards.
CATTGGGACCCAGAAGGCCGAACATTCCGCGAGGGATCGCCAGCGTGACATCGTTCAAAGCGTGCACGCCGTTGGAATACGTTTTTGAAAGATTCCGTATCTGGAGTTCCATCTTCATCAGTTGTGGAAGTGTTGATCAGCGGTGCTCGCGATGTCTGAACAGCGCGGCTGCAAGACCGGCTACACCGAGTCCGGTCCAGAGAAGAGTTGCGGCGAGCCATTCGCTGATCACTGGCAGCCCGCGCCATACTGTGACCGTCTGCCCGGTAGTTAGTGTCGCCAGTGTCTTGAGGGATTCAGCGCGCGCGCTCAGCACGGCATCGATGCCGAACCTTCCCTCGAGCAGCGTTTGGAGAAAGTGCCCGAGTTTGAGCCAGAAGGTGTCGGATCCAATGCCATGACCGACCGCGGCGACGAGGAATGCGCCTGCGACGGCGCCAATGATCCACCTGAACGGGTATCGCAATCCCACCGCGATGGCGCTCGCCAGGACATACGTACCTGTGGCCGCGGTGAACGGAACCAGCCACAGCGTGGGATTCGGAACCCAGCGAATCGTGCGCAGCGTTGATGGGTCGAGCGTGCCCCTCGGATGGTCAGACGTCGGCAGAAGCCGGACGACCTCGTCACCGGAAATATTCCCTTTCGTAATCAGGGCCAGAATCAGGAGCCAGAGAACGAAGCCGGTTACCGCAATCATCAGCCATATCCATCCAGCGAATACTTTCGCGAGCGCGTGTCGCACGCGATCCACCGGAAGTGTCCAGAAAAAGCCCGGCCCAAATCGCTTCTCACTCTGCCACACTCCGATCGGCAGCAGGATGCCCACAAAGGCAGGGATCAGCGACAATTCGGGAGCGAACTCGACACCACCGCGTCCGCGAACGAAATCGGAGAGTGAGAGCATCGTCACGACAGCCGCCAGGCCTGCAAGGGCGATGGCAGGAAGGCGGAGCGACAGCGCCGTCACCTTGACCTGCTCCCGTATCACCTCGGACAATCGTGGAGGCTGGTACAATTCCGTGCTCGTCATCGTGCAACATCTCCGGACAGCAATGCGAGAGCTGCCTCTTCGAAAGTGAGAGATTGGGCGTCGCGCACGCGCGCTCCGCCGAGCGTCAGGCGCTCGGTGATCTCGTGCTCGTCACCGATAACGGTCCACTGTGCATCGCGGCCGTCCGCCGACGTCCGTGTTTGGGCCGCCAGAACTCCGGCGGGGGCTTTCCAGCTGTCTGTGAGCTCGAGGTGGTATCGTCTGACGGTCCGCTGCACTTCGTCGCGACTCATCTGCGCGACAAGTCGGCCGGCATTCAGGACTCCGATATGGTCAGCCAGACTTTCGACTTCGTACACATGGTGAGTCGCGATCACGATGGTCGTCGGTGAATCCACCAGATGCTCGGCGACGAACGTCAGCAGCTGCCGGCGCGCGAGGGGATCGAGCCCCTCCGTCGGCTCGTCGAGCAATAGCAGCGGAGGACGGTGCGCCATCGCCGTCGCGATCTGGAGCCGTCGCGCCTCTCCTTTCGACAGGCCGCCGATCTTCCGATGCGTGCGAATGTCGAATGCCTTCACGAGATGTTCGGCGTACTTGCTGTCCCAGGACGGATAGTACGCCGCGACGTGTTGGAGGAAACGACCGCAAGTCATCCACCGATAGCCGGGATCCTGCTGCTCGGGGACGTAGCCGATTTGCGCGCGCACTCGAGGTCCGTCCAACCCTGTGTCGAGGCCGAAGATCGCCGCACTTCCCCAGTCAGGCCGCTCGAGATTCATCAGAATCTTGAACGTCGTGCTTTTCCCGGCGCCATTTGCTCCGACGAGAACGTAGACCGCGCCTTCTGGTACTCGCAGCTCGACGCGATCGAGAGCACGCTGGTCGTCGTAGAACTTGGAGAGCTGCGTCGTTTCGACGGCGAAAACGGACCGATCGAGCGCGCTCATTCCTTCGCTCCACGATGCGCTAGTACGCGGACGTCACGCGAATGGCCTTCTTCTTCGGCTGCAACTTCCCGCAGCGTCGCGATCAGCTCCTCGACGTCGAGCCCGCTTCGGCGCGCTTCGATCAGAGTTCGCTTGGCAACTCCGCGAGCAAGGTGTTCACGCTCACGCGTGTTTTTTCTCGCTGGCGACACGAATGTGCCCTGTCCACGTTTTACGTACACGACTCCCTCACGCTCCAGCTCCTGGTAGGCCTGCGAAACGGTCCGGGGGTTGATGACCAGCTCTGAAGCGAGGTCGCGTACCGATGGCAGCGGCTCTTCGGGCTTCAGTTTTCCGACGACGATGGCGCGCCGTACCTCGTCCACGATCTGGAGGTACAGAGGTCGCACGTCCCGGTTGTCGATGGTCACCAGCATAAGATTCCCGGTGTAGCGGTGTAGTACTTAACTGCTACACTGGTGACCTACGCGGGGTCTGTCAAGGAAGTTTCAGGCGATCAGGACAGTGAGGACATGTCGATCACGAACCGGTACCGGACGTCGCTCTTTAGAACGCGATCGTAGGCCTTGTTGATGTCCGCGATGTCGATCAGCTCGATGTCGGAGGTGATCCCGTTCTTGGCGCAGTAATCGAGCATCTCCTGCGTTTCAGGTATGCCACCGATGCCTGAGCCGGCGAGACTGCGTCGATTGGTTATCAGGCTGAACACGCCGATCTCTGCCGGCGTCGGCGGTGCCCCGACACAAATCATCACACCATCGGTGTTCAACAGACCGAGATAGAGATTGTAATCATGCTTCGCCGAAACAGTATCGATGATAAAATCGAAATAACTCGACAGCTTCTTGATCTGCGTGGCATCGCGCGTATTCGCGAACTCGTGCGCTCCCAAACGCCGCGCGTCCTTTTCCTTGTCGGGCGAGGTGCTGAGCATCGTCACTTCGGCACCCAATGAAGAACCCAGCTTCACTGCCATGTGGCCGAGGCCCCCGAGTCCGACGACGCCGAGCTTGTGGCCCTTGCCGACTTTCCAATGGCGGAGCGGCGAATATGTCGTGATTCCCGCGCAGAGAAGTGGCGCTACTCCGGCCAGCGGCTGCTTGTCGGAAATGCGCAACACGAAATCCTCGTGCACGACGATCTGCTTCGAGTAGCCGCCCTGGGTGACATCGCCGTAATTGTCGCGAGCGCTATAAGTGCCGATCATCCCGACCTTACAATACTGCTCGAGGCCCTGGCGACAGTTCACGCATTTGCGGCACGAATCGACCATGACACCAACGCCGACGATGTCGCCCGGCCGAAACTTCGTGGCTTTGTCACCAACAGCTGTTACCCGGCCGACGATCTCGTGGCCCGGGACGACAGGATAGATCGTCTGCTTCCACTCGTTGCGTGCCATGTGGATGTCGGAGTGACACACGCCGCAAAAGAGAATCTCGAGCTGAATGTCATTCGGCCGCGGCGTTCGGCGGTCGATCTGAAAAGGGGCGAGAGGAGTGGCCGGGCCTTGAGCTGCGTACGCTTTCGTCAATGTCATGCCGGCTCTCCTATGTCTGACTATACAGGTCGACCGTAGGTGAGGCGGCGCCACAACCACTCGACCGGTCCAAAACGGTAGCGGGACAACCACCACGCGCTGAGAGGAATCTGCACCAGAATGATAGCCGCGGCGATCGCCATTGCTCTCGAGGAGCCAACGTGCCACCACAATCCGAACCCGAACCCGTATGACAGCACGACGCAGATGATCGAGTGCATCAGATAATTCGTGAGCGCCATCCGCCCGACTGGCGCGAACACGCCTATGAAGCGACGACCGTCTACTACAAGTAGTGCCACCGTCGCGGCGTACCCAAGGGCAAGCATCGGAATACCAACGCCCTGCATCGCGGTGCCAAGGAGTCCCCCGACAGAAGGCGGCAGGTACTGCCAATGATCGAATGCCCATGCCGCGATGATGTTTGCCGGGAGACCCACGCTCCAACCAAGCACGCTCCATCGCGCGAGCGCTCGGCGATGATCCGTTGGCGACAATGCTATTCCGGCGCGTACCGTCCACAGTCCAAGCACGAACATGCCGAGCACCTTCGGAAAGCGTACAGTGGCGAACAAGTCGGCCCATCGCCCGGCGAGGAATACGAGGTTGCCGATGAAAGCATCCTTGATCCCGCCCGTACCTATCGCTTCAAAGAACTTCAGGATGCTCGCGGGCGGGCCTGTAGCGGTCGTGGTCTGCGTCGTGCCCGGTCCGACCAACAACCATAATGTCAGCGCCACGACGTAGAGCGCTGTGGGCACCGCCAGCAAGATCAGCGTCCAGCGGAGCAGCGCACGGTTTGATCTGCGAGAGAACCACGGCATCGTAAAGCCGAGCAGGGCGTAGAGCATGAGGATGTCCCCTGCCCAGATCAGGAAGGCGTGAATGGCGCCGATGCCGAGCAGGATGCGCAGACGTCTCCTGAACCGGGGGAGGGCTGCCGCGCCGCCGCGCGACAACTGAACGCCGAATCCGATACCAAACAGCAAGGAGAATATCGAGTAGAACTTCCCGTCGACGAAGACGTGCTCGAGAAAGGAAGCGACGCGATCGGCAGCGACAGTGGGAAGAGCGGCGATGCGGTCAGGCGGCATGAACGTCAGGCCGAAGAAAACCTGCACGTTGGCGAGGAGAATCCCCGCGACCGCAACGCCGCGAAGGACATCGAGAGCACGAATGCGCTCGGTCGGCGGCAGCGGCAAAGGGTCTGCACCGCTTTGAAAATCAGACCGAGCGCTCGTAACTGTCATTGGGTTTGTCAGGCCGCGGCGACTGCCGGGCGATCGTCGGTCGCAACGAGCAGCCGCTCGCGGCGATGGTACCATTTCGTAAACAACAGGCGTACGAGCCAATAGATCAACAACACCAACGGCAAGAACGCCAGCGTGATGAGCACGGGAAAGAACCGTATCGGCTTTGGAATCACCTTCGCCTGGCCGAGGAAGAACGAGCCCGAAGCGATGAACAGCGAGAAGCACATGCGCCATAGGTGTCTGATGAGACGCTGGCGTCCCTGAAGTCCGCGCGCGAGCGCCGCACGCAAGTCTCCCAGCACTGCTAACAATGTCACGCCAGCGAAAACGAACAGTGGTGCCGGCGGCACCCCGTTGATATTGCCGCTGGCGCTGTGGCTCGCTCTGAGCCCCATCGTCAGGCTGAAATAGCAAATGCCGAGAGCGAGAGCCATCCCACCTGCGTCTACCCAGAAACGCTGCTGATCGCGGCGACGGAGCGTGAGGACACCCGTTCCAACCATGTAAACGGCCAGCAAGCCACCGACGATATTGGCTGGCTGCGATCTGATCGTGGCGATAATCGCTCCGGTTATCCCAAGCGCGAGCATGGAGTAAACGAAAATCCTGCCACTCCGACGATGTAGCACCGCGCCTTTGAGGGCAAAGATCGCGATGAAACCCGCGATGATCGCCAGGGATCCAGCCGTTATGTGCAACGCGAGCAGGATCTTCATAGTGATCGCTTCCGCATTGGAACTGCGACGCCTTTCACCAGGAACCACAACGCGACCGAGACTTCGAAGAGGGCTACGGGTAGCCAGATGAAGCCGGTGACAGGCTTGGCGATGAATCCCGACAGCTGCAGCGGAAGAATGACCACGAGGATTGCCGAGCCGAACACACCGAGCCCGGCGATAGCGACAGGAATCATCCGACCTCTCAACAGAAGGTAGGAGAAGAGCGTGCTCCCCACCGCGAATAGCAGCGCCGCCGTGAGAGTCTGCCAGTCGCCAACTTTCAGCAGGAGCGCGGCGAGCGCCTGAGCGGAGGGGGCGTCAGGCGCAGTGGGTCCGACACTCGTTGCGAGCCAGATCAAACCGAGCGTCGTAAACGGGACTGCTCCGACCAACCCCTCACCCACTCGGCAGGCGAACGCAAGCATCGCCAGCTCGGAGTCCTCGTCGCGAGTGATTCCGTAGAGCGTCACCGCCAGTACCAGTGCGCAGAAGCAACTGAGCAGACCCAGGGCGACGGTGATGCTCAGCTCCGATACGTGCTGGGAGACGATCGCAAGCGGGTTTGTCGCGCCCTGGCCGCCGGTCGCCCTGGCGAACAACACCATCGCCGGGAACGCGAATCCGAAATAGGCGAGATAAGTGAAACCGGCGATTCGTGCGTTGGTCGTGCGTGTCATAGTGACCGTACTCCTACGGGCGTTCCAGGGTGGTAGCGACTCCAATGAGCAGTGGTGCTTCCCGGGGTACGATATAACTTAGTTTTTAGTTTCAGGCGTCCCCTAGCGGAGGGGAAACGCAGAATGCTTTGAAACCTCTGTGATGCCGCTACCGTACGCCTCAATGGATCCGTAACTACTTAGTTATTCGTTCTGACAAAAGCGCGGGCGTGCCCGCGTTTCGACGGAGGCGCGGACAACTCCAGTGCTCTGCATTCTCTACGTCAATCTCGTTGGGGCCTGCCTCGTTGCGGCCGGGTTGCTGATCGAGCGTGCGCTGCCGGCTGCGTGGCCGCGTCGCTGGCTATGGTTCGCGATCATCCCCGTCTCGATGTTCGTGCCGGGGTACTACCGGTCCCATCACAACTGGTCGATCGTTGCCGCGCTCGAGGACCAAACGCCTCACCTATCTCTCGGCGAAACACTCGGTGGGCCATGGTCGCGTGTGCTCGATCCCGATTGGTGGATGCACACCGAATCGTACGACACCGCGATCCACCAGTTCTGGCTTGTGGCCTCGGCAATGTTGGTCGCTTGGGCACTTGCCAACGCCTGGCGCGTCTCGCGCATAATGCGGTTGTCACGCCGACAAAATGAGCGTCATGAGACCGCGATCATCGACGGCGTTCCCGCGCTCCTGACCGACGTGATCGGCCCCGCCACGGTCGGACTATGGCACTCTCGCGTATTGGTTCCGCGGTGGGTGCTGGCCCTCCCGAAAACGGAGCGCCAGTACGTGCTGCGTCACGAGGAAGAACACCGGACATCACGCGATGGCCTTCTACTGTTCTTCGCGTCGCTTCCGTTGATCCTGATGCCATGGAACGTGGCGTTGTGGTGGCTGTTACGACGGCTGTGCCTCGCTGTCGAAATGGATTGCGACCGGCGAGTCGTCGGCACGCTCGGCGATGCCCACGCATACGGAGAGCTGTTGCTCAAGGTCGCCGAGGCAGGAAATCGCGGCCTGCGCCTACAGCCCGCCTTTCTCGGGATTGGCATGCTGGAGCGCCGACTCACGCAACTTCTGGCGCCGACGCAACTCCGCAGCCTGCAGCGACTAGTCGTACCGGCACTAGCTTTAGCACTTCTGGTGCTGGTAGCGTGGATGCCGCACCCGATTTCCGGACATGCATCTCACACCGCCAACGCAACATCCGGCGCTATTACTACTCACTCGGACACTCACTGACCCGCCTCCATCTCACCCAGCGCGAACTGGACATCATGAGTGTCCTGTGGGATCGCGGCGAAGCTACTGTCACCGAGGTGCGTGACCGAATCGACCCCGATCTCGCCTACACGAGTGTGTCGAGCATGATTCGAACGCTCGAGCTGAAAGGCTACGTCTCCCATCGGCGCGGAGAGGGAAAGACCCACGTCTATTATCCAGTGATCGATGCCGAGGCGGCCGGCGAGTCCGCGCTGGGACGGGTGTTGGACAAGATCTACGGCGGGTCGCCCATCAAGCTGCTCGCGCATCTCGTAGACCAGCATCGGCTGTCAGACAAAGAGCTCGCGCGCATGCGCGACCTGTTGAAGGGCTCGAAGAAGCGGCGCTAGCTACTCGTCGTCACGAGGCAGCATCTGTGGATTCCACGCGACCTCCCAGAGATGTTGATCGGGATCCTGGAAGTAACCGGCGTAGCCGCCGTAAAAAGTATCCGCAGCAGGCTTCACTATTACCGCACCAGCGATTTGCGCCTGCTTCATCACAGCGTCGACCTCTGCCCTCGAAGTCACGTTGTGGGCGAGCGTGAATTCGGTCGCGCTGCGTGCGCCCTGTGGCAGGCCGGTGTCTCGCGCGATGCTCTTCCGAGGCCAGAGGGCGAGCTTCAATCCGGACTGCAGGTCAAAGAAAGCGACCGCGCCATATTCGAACTCTTTGCCGACGATTCCCTGAGTCTTCAACCCGAGACCATCGCGGTAGAAACGAACCGACGCTTCGAGATCGTCGACACCGATCGTGATGAGGGTGATTCGAGGCTTCATCAGTCGTTTCTCCTCCGTTTTCTTTTCTTTTGCCGGGCGATCGCGAGCGCTTTCTCAGCCCAAACGCGCAGCGAATCAGGATCCTCCAGCACGTCCTCGGGGAGCTGGTAGTACTGCATCGTTCCGCCGTCATCCCCGAAAGGGCGAAACGGTCCCATCCCGCGCGACTCGTAGTCCTGCCGGGTAGAGGCGTCGACCTTGAAGTACAGGGTGTCATCGGCAATCAACGCAAAGAATAAATCGCCAGAGTACAGGCCCACGCCGCCAAACATCGTCCGGGCGCGAATACCGTGTACAGCCCTGCTCAGCTGATCGACGACGAGTGCCTGAAAACTGGAGCTGACTGGCATGCCGATGCTACATCCTTACGTCGGCCAGAAGCATGTCGTGCGGCCATTGATCCGTAAACCCATTCTGCCTCAGCACCGTCGCGATCTGGCCCCAGTGACGGACGTCGTGGAGAAAGATGTTCGACGCGATCTTGTGCTTGCTTGCGGAGACCGTCCCGGCGGTGAGAGTCTGGAACGTCAGCACTCGATCGAGCTCGTCCTCGGGTGACATCGTCAGAAAATGCACGAGCTGACTGCGCGCGTGGTCGCCAAGCGCGAAGACTTCTTCAATCGAGTCCTGTTGGAAGTCCTCCCAGGCCGTAACGTCGTGATCGAGCAAGCGCTGTGCGTAGCGCAGCTCGACTGCGAAAATGTGCAGGACGAGTCCGGAAATGGTCGCCATGCGACCAGTGGCGAACGGCAGATCCCATGCTTTCGGGTGCGCGACGAACCAGTCGTGCCAGCGGTGGTGCTCCTTCGAGGTGAGCTCGAGGAGCAAATCGAATTTCAGCGCACAACGGTCGATCGCGGTCACACCCGGAGGTGGTCGGCGCGCCAGTTCGTGATCGCTCGCTTGATGTCACTCTGTCGCTTGAGCTCGCCGCCAAGTGCGCGTCGCGTGAGCTCGGGGACTTCGTCGTCCGGCGCGAAGCGCAACGCGATCAATTGTCCAGCGCTCAATTCGTCAATTCGCCCACGCAAATCACTCGGCAGCAATCGCTCGAGCCGGACGCGTTCCTCCAACCGAATTATGCGATCCTGCGCGCGGAGCGCCATCGAGCGCGCCGTAAACAGCCCGATAAGAAGCGCGATCGCCACGACGACAGGCCAGCCAGTGTCCGTCCGTGGAGTTTGCCAGAACCGGATGGCTGCGACGATGACATTGATCGCCAGCACCGGCAATACGAAGAAGTGGAAATGCGGGATGTAGCGCTTATGGCTCGCGTAGGTCTGAGGCTGTTCAGCCATTAGACTGGGTCTCCGCTTCGCGCGCGTAGCGCTTGAGGCGAGTGATCATTGCGTTCAGTCCGGGCTCGCGTGCCGCTAATCCGATGCTCTCCATCAATACGCTCACGAAATCTGAAGGAATGGCGAGGGTCGTCGATGGCGGTTGACCATTCACCGCTCCGAAGATGATCGCGAGCACCGCGGCGATCGTCGGGGACTGGCGTGTGTTGAGGTCGGCGTAGAAATACATCTTCCCATCGCGCATCTCCGGGATGATGTCGACGCGCGTCTGACACTCGGGGACATTGAACGCGCCGCGGTCGAGATCCTTGAAGCGGTCCGGCAACGGCTCGAGTTTTTTCGAGTACTGCACGAGCGCCTGCATTTTTTCCTCTCGTCCCATCGAGCGGAAGAGTTTGAGCACCCGATCGATCGACGGAGGAATGCCTGACGCAGTGACGGCGCTCTCCATGCCTCAGAATCTAATTAACTTTTGCGAATCAGATCATCAGAGTGAAACGGAGAACGAATGCCAACGAGAACAGCAACAGCGACGTGGGAAGGCGGGCTCAAGAGCGGCAAGGGAAGCTTCAAGGGCGAGAGTGGGGCGATCGGCGGACAATACAATTTCAGCTCTCGCTTCGAGAGCGGCGCGGGATCCAACCCAGAGGAGCTACTCGCCGCCGCGGAGGCCGCATGCTTCAGCATGGCGCTGGCAGCAGGGTTGGAGAAGAACGGCACACCCGCAACCAAAGTCGACACGACAGCCGCGTGCACCGTTCAACCGGTTCCCGGTGGCTTTGGCATCACAACGATGAAGATCAACGTGCAGGCGACTGTGCCCAAGATCGACAAGGTGAAATTCGATCAAATCGCGAAGGAGACGAAGGAGGGGTGTCCGGTCTCGAAGGCGCTCAAGGGGAATGTGGATCTACAATTAGAGGCCAGGTTGCTTTGAAAGAAGGGATGAGGGATGGGGGATGCGGGAACTGCACCGGCATTTACGAATCGCATCCCTTATCCCCCATCCCCCATCCCTCATCCCTCATCCCACTCTACCTCGAATAATTCCTAATCTTCGACTTCAACAGCTCGCCGTTGGCGAAGATGATTTGCTCGCCCGATTCACTGCGCACGCGCGTCGTCTTCAATCCGATGTTCTCCACTTTGCCGCGATAGTTCTCGACGGAGATCGAGTCACCGACGACGAAGGGTTTGTCGACCACAATCGCAATTGCCGCGAACAAATCGCCCAGGATGTTCTGAACGGCGAGCGCGACGGCGAGACCGCCGATGCCAAGACCGGTGAGCAGCGCACGAACTTGTACGTGATGGACCGACAGCGCGACGATGCCGAGCACGATCCAGATCGTGAGTCGCGCCACGGCGCCGAGCGCCTTGAAAGTCGTGATGCTGCCGCCGTCCGTCGCATGGACCTGGACGTATCGCAGCTCGTAGTGATTGATGATGATGTTCGTCCAGACTACGCCCTGCATGAACAGCGCGAGGGTCGTCGCGATATCAGCGGGTCTTTGAGTACTCTCGGGCAGGTTGAGTACGCGTGGGACGAACGAGGCGATGAGCGCGAGGACCAGAAAAAGAGATCCCCTCAGAATCTTGATCGCCAGATTGTTTTTCATGGACTGTAGACGAGGCAGTTACCTTCGCTGCAACGCTCCAGTGCATGTCGCCACTGAAGGCTTTGAACTGCAACTGAACGGGTGCGAGTGTCTGAGCAGAAACCTGGTGAGTTGCGGGTTCACTACGCCGGGACCGATCGGAGCGCCGTTGACAGCTTGTGCTACGAATGCGAGTAGTGCCGTCACGACGTCGTGAACTCTTAACTCGCCAGGTAGTTGCTCACACCTCGCACCCGTTCAGTTGCAGTTACGGGTTGCGAGCACCTCGCACCCGTTCAGTTGTCGTTTGGCTCGCAATATCGAGATGGGCAGGTCAGAGGATTACTTGGCCGGCGCGAGGCTCGGCGGGTTCGGCGCCTTCAGGTACCGCGCAAGGAACCCGTCGGTAACCTGCCGGATCAGCCGCGCGCTCGTCGCATTGTATGCGGCGCCGTGGCGCCCAGGCGGGTAAATCCGCAGCTCCGCGTCGCGACCAGCGTTGGTAAGCGCCGTCAGCAGCTGCATCGTGTTCTGCGGATGCACGTTGTCATCCATCATCGAGTGGATCAGCAACAGGTTGCCGCGCATCTTCGCGGCCTGCTCGATCGGCGCGCTTTGGACGTAGCCCGTAAGGTTATCGCCGAGAAGTCCCATGTAACGCTCGGTGTAAATCGTGTCGTACAATCTCCAGTCGCCAACCGTCGAGTTGGCAACGCCGACCGGGAATAACTCCGGGTACATCTCCATGG
>JBJMOA010000096.1:0-20498 GCA_045803975.1 Gemmatimonadaceae bacterium | reverse complement strand
TCGCAGCGACCAGATGAAATACGATATTGCTCCAGGACATCTGGCAGTGCATGATCTTGAGCAATGAGGCCGCTTCCGTACATCTGGCCGTACGCATTGATCTTCTGGGCCGTCTTTGTCTGGGCATTCTGGCCTGAGTTCGGAATTATCCGCCGAGCCCGGCGGGATCAAACCGCGTCGGACTCGAAGTCTCTGCAAGTCATTATTCTCGGCCAGTCGATCGCGTTCTTCGCGGCGTTCCCGCTCGCCTGGGTTCCGGCGCTGCAATTTCCACCTGCCTATCGCCTCGCGGCTTTCTACACCGGCGTCGCCATGCTTGTCGCGGGAAGTCTGCTGCGCCGCCATTGCTGGCGGATGCTCGGTTCATCTTTTACAGGGGATGTCCAGGCACGCGCGCATCAGCAGGTGGTCGATCGCGGCGCGTACCGAATACTGCGCCACCCCGCCTACACTGCCGGCATCATCCTCAATGCTGCAGTTGGCGTGGCGCTGGGAAGTTGGATGTCCGCCTTGCTGCTCGCGATGGCATCCACCGCGGTTTACTTGTACCGGATGGCCGTGGAAGAGCGGACGTTACTGGCAGTGATCGGGGAGCCTTACCGCCAGTTCATGACGACACGGAAGCGTCTTATTCCATTTTTGTATTGATCGCCGCGATTTACCCGTGAACCTCGCCGTCAATCCGCCCGTTCTTCCAATGCTGGCCAAAAGAGTTAGCGAGCTCCCACCCGGCGAAGGATGGATCTTCGAACCCAAGTGGGACGGCTTTCGCACACTCATCTTCCGCGACGGCGACGAGGTCTTCATCCAGAGCCGCGACGAGAAGCCGCTCAATCGCTACTTCCCCGAGCTGGTCGACACCCTGAAGGCGCAGCTGCCCGAGCGATGCGTGCTCGACGGCGAGATCGTGATCGCCGGCAAGGAAGGTCTCGAGTTCGAAACGCTTCAAATGCGACTACATCCCGCCGCGTCACGGGTGAACAAGCTGGCGATCGAGACTCCGGCGTCCGTCGTGTTCTTCGACCTGCTCTGCGAGGGCGACAACAGTCTGTGCGAGACTCCGTTCGGGGAGCGGCGCGCCAGACTCGAGTCGATTCTCGCCAACGCTAATGCTCCGCTGCATCTGACCCCCGCGACGCGCGACCGAGCCACTGCATCTGACTGGTTTCGCCGCTTCGAAGGCGCTGGCCTCGACGGAGTCGTCGCCAAATCCGTGGACAGCACGTACCAACCGAACAAGCGCTTGATGTTCAAAGTAAAGCACGAGCGTGAATGCGATTGCGTCGTCGCCGGATTCCGTTGGCACAAACGCGGTGAGAAAACGCGGGTCGGCTCCCTCCTTCTGGGGTTGTTCGACGACAATGGAAATCTCGAGCACGTCGGAGTCTGCGCGAGCTTCACCGACGCGAAACGCATCGATCTCGCGACCTTTCTCGCTCCCTACCGCGTGAACGCGCTCGATGGACATCCGTGGCGCGAATGGGCTGAATCGCAGCCTGCCGAGGCCGAGGGTCATCGCCGTCCTGGGACGGAGAGTCGTTGGAGCGCAGGAAAGGATCTATCCTGGGAGCCCCTGCGGCCCGAGCTCGTTTTACAAGTCGCGTACGATCACATGGAGGGCGATCGCTTCCGGCATACGGCGCAGTTTCGTCGCTGGCGCGACGACAAGCGCCCTCGCGACTGCACCTTCGATCAGCTGGAAGTTGTCGCGCCACACGAGTTGAAGGCGATCTTCGCCGCGGGGCGGTAGGCAATGCGGCTTGGACGCTCGATTCTGTTGGCGGCGGCACGAAGCCGGCGACTCAACGATTTCGCTCTTAACAGCACTGTCGTTAAGCGCGCAACGCGAGCGTTCATGCCGGGCGAGCACGCAGAAGATGCGCTCACAGCCGGTGCGACCATCGCGACGACCGGTCGCGGTCTGCTCTTCACCCAGCTAGGCGAAGCGATCACGAACGGCAAAGAGGCGATTGCCGTCCGCGATCACTATCTATGGTTGTTCGATCGGATTCGAGCCATGGGGCTTCCCGCGCAAATCAGTGTGAAGCCCACCCAGCTTGGTCTCGATCTCTCAGCGGTTGAATGCGAGCGACACCTGCACACGCTCGCCGAGAAGGCGGAGGAAACCGGATCCGCACTCTGGCTCGACATGGAGGATTCCAGCTATGTCGATCGCACGCTCGATCTCTACGTTTCTCTGAAAAAGAATTATCGATCGACGGGAATCGCGCTGCAGGCCTACCTCCGTCGCACACCTGCGGACATCGCACGGCTGATGCCTCTCAACCCGGTGATCCGCCTGGTAAAAGGCGCGTACGACGAGCCAAAAACAGTTGCATTCGAGAAGAAACGCGATACCGACCGCGCCTACTACGAGCTCGCATCACAGATGCTGGATGCAGCACACATTGGTGACTGCACACCGATCTTTGGTACGCACGATCTCGGGCTGATTGCCCGAATCGTCGCGCGGGCATCATCCTCTGGTGTCGGGAAAGACAAATACCAGATCCACATGCTTTACGGAATTCGTGACGCCGCCCAGCGACGCCTTGTCGCGGAAGGGCACGTGGTCAAGACGCTGGTGAGCTATGGAGCAGCGTGGTATCGCTGGTATATGCGGCGCCTCGCCGAGCGGCCGGCTAATGTCTTGTTCGTCGTCAGATCACTATTCGGGTGATGTCAGCGGGATCGTCGCATCTGCGACTGAAATTTCGCGATGCGACGCTCGACGATGTCGGCATAATCGCCGGTCTGCAGAACGCGGCCGCCGGCGCACTGACGGCCCGCTTCGGCGCAGGCCATTGGTCAACGCTGGTAACCGAACGGAGTGCAGCGCTATCCCAGCGAAATGCCCGCGTTCGCCTCGGCAGCTCGGGAAAACGCATTCTCACAGTTCTGCGACTGGCAACCAAGAAGCCGTGGGCGATCGACGTGTCGTACTTCACACCCGTCAAGCGCCCACTTTATCTCACCGGCATCGCCGTATCCGTGGAATACCAGGGGCGAGGTCTCGGCCGACTCGCGCTGAACGACGCCTTTGCGGTCGCTCGATCGGGTGCGGCGGACGCAATCCGGCTGGACGCATACGATGGTCCGGCAGGTGCGGGAAATTTCTACTTGAAAGCTGGGTTCACGGAACGCGGTCACGTCGTGTACCGTGACGATCCACTGGTTTATTACGAGATGCTTCTCAGGCCAAATAACGAAACTTTCAGTTATTCGTCTGCGTAGGTAGTCTCGTAGGCATTCTATAGTATGAGGTCTCCTGAATGACCCGACGCTCGAAACTCTGGCGGATAGGTGTAGCGCTGTTCGTCCTCATCAATGTGGCCGGCGCGGTATACGGCATCGCCATGGGCGAACCGCTGCACGCCGTCACCCACGCCGTGCTGCTCACTCTCGGACTCGGCTACCTGACCTGGCGAGTGGAGCGCCACTCACCTCGTGACGCCAGATCCACGAAGCTTGCGGACGAACGCCTCGATTACCTTCAGCGCTCCGTCGACGCGATCGCCCTCGAGGTAGAGCGTATCGGCGAGGCGCAGCGCTTTCACGACAAACTTCGCGGCGAGCGAGTCGAGTCTCCTCCCGCCAAGAAGGAGTACTAAATGCTGCCACGCACGCATCTCTTCTCTTTTCTCGCGGCCGCCGTCGTTATCGTCGCGCCATGCGTCGCCCTCGCGCAGTTTCCTGCCGATGTGCAGCCGGGCGCACGCGTTCGCGTTTGGGTTCCCGAGAGCGCTCGCCAGGAACAAGGTCCGTACCGACGCCAGCTCTTACGCGGTACGGTGGAGTCGGTTGACGGCACGCTTCGTCTCAGGATTCCAGGAGCGACGAGCTCGCTCGCGATTCCACGCTCCTCTGTGCGTCGGCTCGATGTCAGCCGCGGCGTCTCGCGCGGCGCGAGCATGATCGAAGGCGCGATCGGCGGTGCTATCGGTGGGGCGGTCACCTTCGCTCTCCTCAACGATCCGCGCCGCTCAGGTGGACCGCACTATCGCACCGACTGGCGGGCGGCAGGAGTTGGTGCAGCGTGGGGCGGTGGGTTCGGTGCTCTCCTCGGCTCTATCTGGCCGCACGAGCGATGGCGGCGAGTCATCCACTAACTAAAGGGGACCTGTCATGGAACCGTCGCAAGTATGGGCTGTCGCACGTCCAGTCAAGCGCAGTTGGACTTGGCTCGGCCTGGTACTTCTCGCTGCCGGCTTGTCAGGTCATCTGCTGGCTGCGCGAGCGATCGGCGGCTACTACATCGCATACCGCGATCACATCTTCGGCTTCGTCCTGCTAACTGTCGTCACAGGTATCGTAACAGCGCTACTGGGCTGGCGGTTCTGGAAAGGACGTTACGACGTCACGCTGCTGATTGTCGGATTACTTCAGGCGATTTTCGGCGGCGTGATCTATCTCAATAGATTCCACCTACCGGGATAGATCCGATCTGACTTGACCTGAACGTTCTTCAGTCGCGGCGCGATTTTTTGAGCTCCGGCTCGACAATATTCTCCATGCAGCTCGGGCAGATGCCGTGACTGAACTCAGTCCCAGTGTGCCGGAGCAGATAGCTCTCTACGGTGTGCCAGTAGTTCTGATCGTCGCGAATCTTCCGACAGTACGAGCAGATTGGCAGGATCTCCTGCAGACTCTTCACTTCAGCCAGCGCTTTCTGTAGCTCACTGACCAGCTGCTCGCGCTCGGCGTCTGCCTGCTTGGCGTCGGTGATGTCCCGTGCGACAGAGTAGATGACCTGGTTGCCGGAATCAGGCGCCGCATTCCAGCGAAACCATCGGTACGAGCCATCCTTGCAGAGATAGCGGTTCTCGAAGCCGAGCGCTTTGCCGCCGCCGCGAACGGCGGCGTTCTGTTTCAGCGTACGCTCGCGGTCGTCGGGATGCACGAACTCGATGAAAGGCCGAGACATGAGCTCGTCACGGGTGAAGCCAAGTGTGCGCTCCCAAGCCGGATTGAGTCTCTTGAAGTATCCGTTGAAGTCGAGAAAGCAGAGCAGGTCGATCGAGACCTCGAAGAAACGGTCTCCCGCTTCGGTGGCCATCGCGATGGCCTCTGCCTCCGACGGGGCTATGGCTGCAACAACATATCCGAGTCCGGAGAGACGCTCGAGCTCTTGCGGGACGACATTCTCGTCGCCCACGATGAGGACTTTTTTCTTGGACACTAGCGCGGCCATCCTGCCTGCGGCAAACCCGGTGTGATCTTGAGCGCGTTCTTGTAATACACTTTTTTCAGGACTTCGTCAGGAAGACCAATCCCGTACAGCTTCCAAAACGCGTGATAGGGGCGGTAGTAATCAAAGTAATCGTCGTTCGTCTCGAAGACGCGCCAGTAATACGGATACTCCTCGGGTTGATAGGAGTCCTTCCCGAAAAGAATTCGGTCCTGGAACCTGACGAAGAAGTCGTGCGCCGCGCGCGGCTGGCGCCCGATGTCGTAGAGGACGGCTCCAACATCTACGTACACATTGGGCATGTCAGTTAACATTTTCGCAAGGCGACCCAGATCGTTCGCATGCCAGCCCATGTGCGCGGCGACGAAAGTCGTCTTCGGATTGCGTCGGAAGAGATTGTCGCGCTCCTTCATCAGCTCGTCGAAATTCGGGTGCTGGTCCGGTGACACCCGACGTCCCGGGAAGAGCGACAGCTCCAGCCAGCGCTCATTGGTGTAGTCGAGGGGCTTGTAGAACTCCTGCGGATCTCCGGTGTGAATGAACACCGGTAGTTTGAGACGCGCGGCTGCCTGCCAGATCGGATCGAGGTCCGGATCGTCGAGCGCCAGACGTGATCCGTCGGCTTTCCGAATGGATTGTCCGAATGCCTTTCCGATCTCCCCGATGCCCACTGCTCCAGCAGCGACGTCGGCCTCGAGCTGCGCTACTGCGCGCTGGGCCCATCCCGGTCCGACGTTCTGGAAGTTGATTCCCGTCAACACGCGCACGCGATCCTTCATGGATGGCGACGCGTTGATCGTCGCAACAGTGCGTTTGAGCGCGTCACCCGAGACATTGTTCGCCACGATCATCGCGCGGACGTTGAGGCTATCGAGCTCCGCACCGAGTCGAGCGAGCAATTCCGCGGAACCCAACATGCCCTGCGGATGCCCGTGGAAATCGATCGCCGGATAGCGGGCCTTCTTTACGACGTGCGCGGGCACCACGAGCGTGGACCGCGGTCGATAGTCCAGTATGCTGGGCGCGGCCTCCTGCGGAGCCATGCAGCTGCGGGGTCGAATCTCCGTCATGCCCGGTGGACATGACTCTCCGGCTTTGATGGACGTCGCGCGTTCGCCACCAGGTTGCGCGCAGGCTGGGCGCCCGAGGAGCGCGGCGCCTAAGGCTGCGACAGATATGGAACGAATGACATTCACATGGATGGACATTATTTATCTCCGCCTGCGTCGGCTACGCGCCGTCCGACATCCTTCAAATATTCGTCGATTGTCGCGGTATGGCCGAAGATGAACCTGGAAACGAAACGGAAAAGCGGATTGTAGACTTCACCGTCTTCGGTAATTCTGAGCGACGTCGAATCGCCGCGTGGGATGATCTCGTAGGTCCACTTTCCGCCGAACGGTAGCGAGCGATCGGCGATCCTCGTAACGACGCGCTGATTCTGCAGCACCGAGTCGACCTCGAAGAGAATCGATCCACTCTTCCCGATTTCACGGAACCGCGCATGTCCGTCGGACGTCGGCAGCACCTCGACTCGTTCGACTGACGGGCGCCACTGCGGGGAGGACTCGACATCCGTGATCAATTTGAATATTTGCCCGGGCGTCGCTCGATATGTTGCCTCGCTGGTCGCTCGATGCGCGACCGGCGACATCCAGCCAATTAGCAACACCACCAGTACGATCAGAACGAGTCCGCCTGCCACCATCAGGACGTATTTCATTTTCGGAACCTCGGGGCATCATCGGGATCGGGAGTTTCCTGCGGCGGCCTGATCTTCTCGGGGACGTGACGCAGGTTGACGCGAATGCGAGTCCATGTCGACGACCGGCCACGCATTGAATCGACGAGGACGTCGTCGACAGCGAGATGTGCCGCCGCATCGGAGTGCCTGGCCTTCCATCGCTCGAGGCCAGCGAGCGCGGCTTCCTTGTCGGATGAATTTGCGACGACGATGAGCGGCATCTTCGTTCTTGCTTTTGGCGCGGTCTTTTTGGTCGCCGACTTTCTTGATGCCGCCGTCTTGCCCATTGCCTTCGCCGCTGACTTCGCGCGGGATGGTGCAACACGCGTCGGCTCGCCTTCCATCTTCTGGAAGTGCGGTGGCCACGGCGCATCACCAAGTCCGGCAGCTTCGTCGCGGTCCGCGAGCTCGAGGAGTTGCTCCAATGAGCCGCGCGCCGCGTCCATTCCCGCGTTGGGATCACCGATCGTCTTCATCCGCGCCGGCACCGTCAGCACCGTGAAATCTTCCGCATCGCTGTCAGGGACTTCCTCCCATTTCAGGGGCGCTGACACGCGCGCGTCTGGCAACGGCCGAATCGAATACGCCGAACATGTGGTGCGGTCCTTTGCGTTCTGGTTGTAGTCGAGGAATACGCCGTGGCGCTCCTCCTTCCACCACTTCGAGCTCGCGAGCTTCGGCGCGCGTCGCTCGATCTCCCGCGACAACGCCAATGCCGCGCGCCGCACTTCCGTAAATGTCCACCGCTGCTCGATACGGACGTTGATGTGCATGCCGCGCGAGCCGCTCGTCTTCGGCCAGCCCCGCAGTCCGACTTCGTCCAGCAGGTTTTTCACCTCCATCGCAACGCGTCGCACATCTTGCCATTTTACGCCGGGAATCGGATCGAGATCGATGCGCAGCTCATCGGGGTGATCGAGATCGTTCGTGCGTACCGCGTGCGGATGCAGCTCGATGCATCCGAGATTTACGATCCAGGCAAGGCCAGCCGTGTCGTCAACGACAATCTCTTCGGCGGTGCGTCCCGATGGAAATGATAAAGTGACCGTTCTCAACCACTCGGGGCGATTCTCCGGAGCGCGTTTTTGATAAAACGGTGGCTTCTCGGCGCCGTTGACGAAGCGCTTGAGCATGTTCGGCCGATCCCGCACTCCGGCGACCGCTCCGCTCGCAACTGAGAGATAGTATTGGACGACTTCGAGCTTCGAGAGCTTGACCGCCCGCGAGAAGTATGGCTTGTCGGGATTGGTGATCCTGACATCGTGTCCGTCGATCGAGAGTACTTCGGCTGATTCTTCCTTCGCCATTTGTCGCTTTTTGCCCGAGAGATCGTCGTACAAGGTATGCTCACACTGGCTGTCTTCGCGATTATGATCGCCGGGGGTCTCTACCTGCGCAAAGTACTGCGCGGGGAAGACGAACCGCGGCCACAGCTTACCGACGATCAGATCAAGCAACAATGGCGGAAGCTGGGGTTCTTCTGCGAGCTGGACGATCAGAAGAAGGTGTGGACGCTAACGGGCTCACGTGCCGGCCTTCTCTACTTTCCGGATCTCTTGCTCGGTTATACGAATGATCCGGAAAACGCGACCGACGGTGCCCACAAGCGGTATGGGCCTTACGGATCTTTGCAGATCATGACGTGGCAAGAGCCTGCATTCGGTGGCAACTCCATTCGCGGATCACTGGTCGATCTCGCGCGCCTCGCTGAGATCGTTGAGGCAAAGCTTGCTACTGCGCAACCCGGTGAGCCGATCGAGATCCGCGAGGAGTACTCGCCTGACAGTCCTTACAGACTCGTACTGGATGTTCGAGCGGATTTGTTCGACCCTGCGTCGACAGACCGCGAGCACCTCGGCGCTACGATTGTTCCGGCAGCGAAACCCGCGGCGGCGCCGAGCAAGTAGCGATCATCGCACGCTTCTCGCTGCGTCCACTTTCGTGCAACGAGCGAGAAGACGAGCGTCAGCTATCCGCTCTGCCCATTCCGGAAACTCGGGCGTCGGTCCGCGCCACTCGAGCTCGTCGACATCAGCAAATAGAGGCGCATCAGTCCTGAGAGTCGCGAGCGTCTTGAACAGGACTGCGCGTTCACGGCCGGCACCAAGCACGCCTTCGGGAAAAGACTCGATCGGACCATGCCGGTTCAATAGCGCAGCTGCAGTGCTCGCTCCAATGCCGGGGATGCCTGGATATCCGTCCTGAGCATCACCAACCAGAGCCAGGTAGTCCGGAATAAGCTCCGGTGGCACCCCGAATTTCGTGCGGATTGCGTCGGCGTTGCGAACCTGCATCCCCTTGCGAACGATCTGAACGACGCGGTCGCCGCGCACGCACTGTGCGAGATCCTTGTCGTTGGCCCAGATGCAAATTTTCTCGACGCGCGGATCTTCCTCGGCGATTCGCGCCGCCGACGCGAGTCCATCGTCGGCCTCGAGCTCGATCATCGGCCAGACGGCGACGCCCATCGCTGCTAGTGCTTCCTCGAGCGGGTGAAACTGCGCGAGCAGGTTTCGCTCGATTCCTTCGCCCGTCTTATAGTCCGGCCAGAGATCGTTGCGGAACGACTCGATGATGTGATCCGTCGCCACGCCGACATGTGTCGCACCGGTCTCGTACATCTCCAGCACGGAATGCAGAACGCCGGCGACGGCGCCATAGGGCTTGTCGTTACCCTTGTTGAAGCGACGCTGGCCGTAGAAATGTCGGAACAGCTCGTACGTCCCGTCGATCAGATGGACTATCACGATTGAGGTTTGGCTAGACGCCGAATTGCCTCAGATGGTGGTCCATGTGACGGTAGCCGAGGACGCCCCACGCCCTCGGCGTGATCTTCCCGAAGGCGGGATGGTCCGGCCACGGCGCTTTTGGATCGAGCTTCGCAAACGACTGCACATGTTGGCGAACCGCCGCGCGCTCGATCGCCCACTCCAGTGGCGTTCTCCCGAGAAGCTCCGGCGCGGTCGGTACGCCCTTGGGCCAGGGAAGCCAGTAGATGACGAGTTGCTTAACCCCGGGATAGCGGAGAATACGTTTCTTAGCCGCGGTGTTGAGGTCGCCTTTCGCCATCAGCATCCAGTCCGCCAAATGCGCGAGCATTTGCGGCGCGCTCATCCTTCCCCAGAGCGGCCTGGCATCAGGCGACAAACGCTCGAGCCTGTCGAGCAATTCCTGTCGTGCGCGCGCATCCGACAACGTCTTTTGCATTACACCCCCAAACGGATGCAACGAAAATAGCGTCTGGCTCGCCATGACGATATTTTCGAAGGCCTACTCCCGCCTCCCGCCTCCCGCCTTATGACCGCCGCCCCCCGACACACCACCATACAAGCCGGTACCGTCCTTGGTCGGTATCGACTCGTCGAGCGCATCGGCGAAGGTGGCATGGGCGAGGTCTGGAAGGCACACGACGACAACCTCGACCGGGATGTCGCCATCAAGATGCTCCTCCACGGAACTATCGGTAACACGACGACCCGAGAGCGCTTTCGGCGGGAAGCGCTCGTGCTGTCTCGCCTCTCGCATCCCGGTGTCGCCACGATTTTCGATTTTGACAGTCGCGACGGCTACGAGTTCCTTGTTATGGAATACGTCGCGGGCGGCACCCTCGAGTCGCGCCTTGCCAATGGGCCATTGCCGATTCGCGATGTACTCACCCTCGGCATCGCCATCGCCGACGCTCTCGATAACGCACACCGTAATGGATTTCTGCACCGGGACCTGAAGCCGGGGAACATTGCGCTCACGACAGATGGTCAGCCGAAGATTCTCGATTTCGGCATCGCACTGCTCCTTGCCGACGGTCGCGCGGCTGGAAGGATGACGGAGGCCGGCACCTTCGTGGGCTCGCTCCCTTACATGGCTCCCGAGCAGCTACTTGGTGACGCCGGTGATGCGCGTGCCGACGTCTACGCACTCGGCGCAATGCTCTTCGAGATGACTACGGGCCGTCGGCCATTCGTGAATTTGCGCACCGAAGCGTTGATGTTCGCGATCGTCAGCAACACGGCGCCATCCGTTCGCTCACTGCGGCCAGATACACCCGAGCCGCTGGACCGACTCATCGCTGAATGCCTGCGGAAAGATCCGGAACATCGCCCGGCTTCGGCGTCGCAAGTCAGTGAGACGCTCCGCGGAATCCGCGATGGTGTACCGACCGGTGCGCTTCCACTGCCGCCGCGCGGCCTGGTACGCTCGATCGCGGTGCTGCCGCTGCGCAATGTTTCCCGCGATCCGGCACAGGAATACTTCGCCGACGGAATGACGGAGTCGTTGATTTCCGATCTCGCGCGCGTCAAAGCATTGCGCGTGATCTCGCGCACTTCCGTGATGCGATACAAAGGCGCCGAGAAGTCGCTGCCCGACATCGCGCGCGAGCTCAATGTCGACGCGGTGCTCGAGGGTTCGGCGCTTCTCGTCGGCAAGCGCATGCGCGTCAGCGTTCAGCTCGTGTCAGCGCGCAACGACGAGACGATTTGGGCCGAGCGCTATGATCGCGAGCTGGAGGATGTGCTGACGATGCAGAGCGAGCTCGCGGCGACGGTCGCTCGAGAGATCGCCATTCAACTGACTCCGTCGGAGGAGAGCAATCTCGCAAAGCGCGAGGTGGTCAATCCCGAAGCGCATCTCGAGTACTTAAAGGCGCGTCACTCGTTCCTCGCCGGCTCTCCTGGAGCGCTCGAAGTCGCCCTGCGTCACGCGCGCCGTGCATTGGAGTTGGATCCGGACTCGGCACTGGCGTGGACGACTGTCGCCGACTGCAACATTTTCCGCGCAATTCGTGGAATGGCGCCAGCACTCGAGGCGTCCGCCGCCGCACGTGCCGCAGTGAATAGAGCACTGGAGCTGGATCCCTCGCTCGCCGACGCGCACGTCTCGCTGGGGACAATCCTGTCGCACACCGGCGATCTTGCTGGCGGACTGCGCGCGCTGCAGAGGGCAGTTGAGCTCAATCCGGGTCACGCATCAGCGCACAACCTGCTTGGCCGCGCGCTGTATTCGTACGAGCGTCACGCGGAGGCGTTGGCCGCGATTAGCAAATCGGTGAGCCTCGACCCGCTGTCGATGATGATCTACACCGGTGCCGGAGACGCATACTACTTCGCGCGTCAGTACGAGAAGTCGGTCTTCAACTATCGGATGGCGATCGAGCTCGATCCGCGCTTCGACGGCAGCCATACGGGACTCGCGCGCTCTCTGGAAGCGCTCGGACGCTTCGACGAGGCGCGTGCCGAGTACGAGGAAGGGCGGCGGGTTTCGGGTGGAGTTGCGGGTCCGTCATTGGGGCTGGCACATCTCGAGGCAGCGGCCGGCAACGAGCTCGAAGCGCGGCGGATGCTCGCCGACCTCACCGCAGCGCGATCCACGCGTGTTGTGTCGGCGTGGGGAATCGCGGTGCTTCACGCGAGTCTTGGCGATGTCGACGAAGCGTTCAGGTGGCTGCGCATCGCGATCAGAGAACAAGCGCCTGGACTGATCTTGCTGCGCGTGCATCCACGTCTGGACCCGATCAGGAACGATCCGCGCTATTTACCATTGGTGAAGGAACTGGGACTCAGCGATTCGTAATTACGACCGGTGGCTTCTCCGACGTTGGCTTTCCGCCGCCCGGCGCCGGTGCTTTACTCGCGTCGAGGCCTTCGTCCGCTTTCTTCTCTTCACCGATGCTTGTAAGCGTTTCGCTGTTGATCCATCCATGCTCGGCGGCATGACGCGCCGCGGCGAGGGTATTCTCCGCCAGGACAAGAGTGGATCCGGCAGCGAGAATCTCGTCCGCTAGTTTCTCGACGGCCGCTGAGCGTATCGGATTCAGCGTTACATCGCGAATGTAAATTGCCTTGATGCGATTCGGAAATTCCGCGACGATCTGCCGGTAGATCTCGGGATCGTGCTGGCTCGTGTCGCCAATGAGAATGAACTGCATTGTTGGGTGGAGCTGCATGATGTTCCGAATCGCGGCGGTCTTGTGATCGAGGTGCCGCGATGAGGACAACAATCCCCAGCCGAGGTCCCAATCGCGAAGCAGCAGCGGGCCGCGCGGGATTTTCTGCAAGTCCATGAATTCGGTGATCACGTCGTAGATGTTCCACGGACTGCTGGAGACGTAGTAGACCGGATTCTTCTCGTCACCCGTCGCGCCATCGTAGAGCGCCCGATAGAACGCGGCTACGCCGGGAAAGGGAAGCCTCGTGCGCGCATTCCCCAGCATGACCGTGCGTGCCGCCTGGAGAAAATTGGAGACGCGTGACTGGATCACGGTATCGTCGATGTCACTGATGATCCCGAAGCGTGCGCTCGGCGGGGGCACGAGAATCTCGCCAGTGCCAGCAGCGGTGTGAACCTCGGGGTGAACGGGCTCGACGAGTGAGACCCTGTACTTGTTCCATTCTTCGTCGCCGGAAAGCGGTTCCGCGAGATCGATCCAGCCACCAAAAAATCCTTCGTCGTCAGCGGTGAAGGTCGTCGACGTGTTTGCGTAATCGACGGTGACGCGCGCGAAAGGAAGCGGATCGGCGTCGGCGCGGCGGTAGGTATTGAGAAGATTCCTGAATGTCGAGTCGGTGTCGGTGCTGGCACTGACTTTACGCACCTCGAGTGCGCGGCCGGATATATGCGCGCGCGTAGCGTTCCCATAGCCGCGGTAAGCGAGCACCTCGAACGGATCCTTGTCGCGTGTGAAGCCGATCGCGCCCGCTGCCCCACCGAATTGTTTTTTCACCTCACGGAGGAGCGACTCGAGGTGCGTCGTCCATTTGGCCATAACTTCCTGCCTCCCAGCGGCTGGTTCTGCGAGGCATGGGCCACTGCGCTCGCTTGCCCGCTCGGGTTCATCGACCGTGCAGTATTGTTATGACTTATGGTACGCCAACGCGTCCGCCAAAGCCTTCTAGCAATTGTATGCGCCCTCCTACTTTGGCTGGCGTGGATCGGCCTCTCGGGTGGCGTTCATCAAATTCCCCAGTCCCGAACTCCGGGTCAGATGGCCCAGACATTCACTCAGTTCGGCTTCGGCCTCTTTGCCTTATTGAGCGTTCTGACGACATTCTGGGCTCGGAGCTGGAATCGTCTCATGCTGGTGACTTGGATGATCAGTCTAAGCTTGGCCGCTGGACTTGCCTCGGTCGCCTGGGGCGGCACGTCGCTCCTCGTCGGGCTGGTTTCGGGGATCGCCGCCTTACTAATCGGCTTGGGCATCGCTTGGCTGCTCCGCGTCGCCGCCGCGATCTAACGAGGTGCAGTGAGATCGCGCATGTTATCGCCGCGCTCTCGATCGATGATCTTGTCATACGGGTCGATGCCGGCGCGCTTCGGCTCCTGCGACACGACGACGCGAATCGTCTGCTTCCCACTGCGGATCCGCTGCCACATCAGGTAGATGGGTTCCCCCGGCCCTCCGTCTTTACCTTCGCCAAAGACGCCGATCTCCACGAAGTCATTCATCGGAATTTCCGTCTGTCTGCCGACGCTGTCGGCGCGCACCTTCCTCGCCTCAACCTCGAGGGTCACCTCGTACTTCCCATCGTCTGTTCGCTTGAGGGTGGCGCCATCGGCTTTCACTTCCCAGAGCGTGATCGTCTCGAAAAGATCCGCAATCAGGTACTTCAGCGAATCGGGCGTGACGGCGCGGAGCTCGGCGATCAAATCGAGCGAGGTCGGGTATGGCGGACCACGGCGACCAAATTTGTCGGCGAATCGCCGCAACGCAGTGTTCACTTGTTCTTCGCCGACCTGGTCACGCAGCGTGTACATCGCGACCGCGCCCTTGCGATAGTTGAGATAGGACTGATCCCCGACTTCGACCAACGGCGCTTCCCGTGAAAATTCGGCGCGGCCACGGAAGTAGCGATCCATCTGGAAGTGGTAAACACGCCGCGCGACGTCGGCACCGAAGGTCTTTTCCATCACCATCATCGCGCTGTAGTTCGCGAGCGACTCCGTGAGGAGACCATGTCCCTTGACCGCCGCTCCTCGTACCATGCCGCCCCACCAGTGATGCGCCGTCTCATGCGCCGTCCCGTAAAATGGCTGGTCGATCTCGCCCTCCCGAACTCGACTGTGAAACGCATCCTCCGAAAAAGCCATCGACAACGGAAGCGCGACTCCGAACACGCTGTATCGCGGGATCTCGATGATCTGCAGCAAGCTGTCGGGGTACGGGCCGAACTGCGCGGTGTAGTACTCGAGCGAAGCCTTCATTCCGCGCAGCATCCGATCGACGTTCTCGCCTTCCTTGGGATCGTGCAGTACGCGCAGAGCAACGTCACGCCACCGGTCTTCCCGCACGCGGTAACGCGCGGAGAAGAAACCGCCGCCGATGCTTGTTGGCGGATTGGTCTCGTATTCGAAGTAGTGCCGGCCATTCTCCGTCCAGGTGCGCCGCGACAATCCTGGCGTCAGCGCGAGCTGGTCACCGGAAGTTCCTACGATCGCGTTGACTTTGACCAGGTTGGCGTCGCCACGAATGAATTGACGTTCGCGGGCTTCTCCGGGATTGCTGGGCGGCGTCGACTTCTGCGGGCCGAGTCCAAAACGCTCGCGTGCGTCGCGGTCGGAAAGCTCGAACGCGGGTTGGTAGCCAATGAACGGAAGCCATCTCCGGTCGATCCACGTTCCATTCGAAACGATCTCAGTCGGTGGTGAATCGTTCCTGAAACCATGCCGCTCGATTGCTACGTCGAACGTGAGATTCACCGAGTCACCGGGAGCAAGGGCGCGATCGAGGGCGAAGGCCCGGTATCCAACCTCGTTGTCCGTGATGATCTCTCGTGACGCGCGATCGACCGAAATGGAGCGCACTTTCATGTCGCGATTGACGACCACGTGAACGGAATCGATGGTCGCAGTCGTCCGATTGACGAGGCGATAACTTCCACGAAGGTCCGCCGCGGGCTGATCCGGATAGATCTCGACGCGTAGTGTCGCCGCGACGATAGTCGGCTGTGGAATGTCCAGGTAGCGCCGATACTGTTTTTCGTACGCAGCCTCCGGCGCACCGCGCTCGGCTGTGCTGCGGTATTCGTTGAGAATGTTCGTATTGTAGAAAACGAATCCGCCGAGCCCGACTATCAGCAACACTGCCACCGCTGCCGCGCGCGCTACGGGGCCAACGAATCTCCCGCGCGCCAGCGACAAGCGGCTGCGCAGACCAGTCTCCCGACCGCGCAGCCGCAGAAGCACGGCGACGATCAGTAGAACCGACGCCCATGCAGCCCAGTAAAGCTTGAACCACACGAACGGACGTATGAATGGTCCGAATCCGTTCATGTCTGAGTACTTCCAACCAGGATCCGTACCGTATAGCAGCAAATGATGCTGGAACCACCACCACCCCAGCTCGCGCGCGGCGGTGCGCAGAATCAACAGCACCACGATGGCGAAGGTGGCGAGGTATTTCTGATTCACGATCACATGGATGAGTACGGCCAGCGCCGATAGGAGCACGAGCTCCGCTAGCTGGAGGCCGAACAGGATGCGGAGATAAAGACCAACCTCGATGTTCGCATAGCCTTGTAGCAGCTGCGCCAACATCCCGCCGACAAGTACAGGTAACTGGAGCAGCGCCAGGATGGCCACAAGCGCGATAAAGCGACCGACCAGCGCGGCGCCGTCCGACACCGGCGCCGCATCGGCAATCTCGGCCATTTCATGATCGCGGTCCGTCCAGATCAACTCACCGGCGAACACGGCGACTAGCAGGTAGGTGATCGCCACCAGCGGCGTATCGGCCAGCCGTTCGATCACAAGTATCGTCAGCGGTGTGGTAGACGTGTCGAAGATCGTCTCGCCGGCCTCCCAACCAAATAGCATGGTCAGGCCGATCTTGCCGACGAAGATGAGGATAAAAACAGGGCTCGTGGCGAGCTCACCGATACCGCGGCGCGTGACGGCCAAGGTTTGCCGCAGTGCAGTTCGAAACCCAAACGCTCTTGCTGCTTGCGGCGTAACCCGCCCCGCCGCGGGCGCGTACTGCGAAGAATCCACTTCCGGTCGGGCCGAAGAGTAGAGCCTGCTCTTGGGCTCACGCAGCATGAACGACCTCGCGCTTGTGCTGGCGTGCGCGAAACGGAAGCGCCGGTAAAGCATCACCAGTACAGCAGCCGCGATCGCGAGCCAAACAAATCGATTGAACAGCAGAACGCCCGAAGAGGCGAGAAGGCGCGTGTTCCTCTCGACCGGGGTCCAGCGTTCGGTCACGTCGTTCAGCACCCGAAGGCCGAGCGGATCGGTCAACAGATCCAGCGTCGCGTTTCCGGTCGCAAGATTCATCGCCACCACATAGCCAACGAACACGGCGATGGCAGCGAGATACACCGGGATCGTTTGTCGCGTGAGTACTGCGACTGTGAACAAAACAGCGCCGGTGAAAATCAGATTCGGGAGTAGGAAGAGCAGGTACGTTTGAACGAACGCGGCGCCCGCGAACGGGCCGAATGCCTGGACCGGCAGATAGGGCATCAGCGTCGCGATCGCCTGACCGGTTGGAATGGCGAGCAGAATGCCCGCATTCATCGTCAACGCAGCGAGGAAGCGTCCACCGAGGTACTCGATCTTGCGGATCGGCGACGTGAAGAGCAGCGGGTCCATCCGCGCTTCATAATCGCGGAGCGCCGCGTCGCCGAACAACGCCGCCGACACCAGCATTCCGACCATACCGGCCATTGCCGCGAGCAGTGCGAGCCGCGACGGCGCGTTTACGTGCGTCGCCGAGTTGCCATCGGCATCGACGTGGATCATCGCGAACGCGACGAGGAGAAAAAATACAGCGTAGATCCAGGTGGTAGCGCTGCGTAGCCGGTGCCGGATCTCGTAGCGGAATATCTCGCGAAAGTTCACGCGGCCGTCTCCGCCGTCTCCTTCCTGTGTCGCGACATCAGGCTGAAGTACACATCCTTCATGTCCGGCTCGACGGACTCGAACGCCGCCCCCGGCGATGAATCCGCGTAGACGTGCACGATCGTACGGCCCGCGAGCAATCTGGTCGATATCACCTGAAGCCGCGCCTCGAGGGCAGTGAGCTCGTCCTTCGTGACCGACCGTCGCCAGATTTTTCCACGCAGCTCCTCGATCGCGCGAGACGGCTCGGCGGTGACCAGGATCTCGCCGCGATCAATGATGGCAAGACGGCTGCACAGCTCCTCGACGTCTTCGACGATGTGCGTCGACAAAATGACAACGCTTTCTTCGCCGATCTCGCTGAGCAGGTTGAGGAACCGAACGCGCTCTTCGGGGTCGAGACCCGCCGTCGGCTCGTCGACGATGATCAGCTTCGGATTACCGAGTAGCGCCACGGCGACGCCAAATCGTTGGCGCATTCCGCCGGAGAACGTTCCGACCTTCTCCTTGCGCACATCCCACAGGTTGGTGCGGCGGAGAAGCGACTCGACTACGTCCCTGCGTATTCCCGGTTCGCCAAGTCCTTTGAGGACCGCGAAGTGATCGAGCAGACGCTCGGCGGTCACTCGCGGATGAAATCCGAACGACTGTGGCAGGTAGCCGAGAGTTTGCCGAACTCTTTCCTTCTCTCGAATGACGTCGATCTCGCCGAGCGTTGCCGAGCCATCGTCGGGTTCCTGGAGAGTTGCGAGGATCCGCATCAACGTCGACTTGCCCGCGCCGTTACGGCCGAGCAGCCCGAACATTCCCGGTGGTATGTCGAGTGAGACGTCCTTTAGAGCTTTGGTGCGGTTGGGATAAGTTTTCGAGAGATTGCGGATAGTCAAATGCATTGGTGGCGAACCGAGTTAGTGAGAATTGAGGGTGACAAAGTACTCTATATTACAAAGTTCGGCAATAAGTCGGGAGCAGTCAGCTGCTCACCGCTGGTACTGATCCACTTCTCGGATCAGACTCTCGATGGTCTTACGCTTGCACGATTTGGAAATGCCGTTTTAAAAGGAGGAGATATGCCAGGCAGAAAAGGCGGCGGACACGTAAAAAACAGGAAGAAATACGAGGCCCTGAAAGACAAGGGCATGAGCAAGAGCCGCGCGGCGAAGATCGCGAACAGCGGCAAGGAAGGATCCCGCAAAGGCGGCAGGCACAGTCACTGATAGGTGAGGGAGGCGGGTCGGCGCGTATCCCGCCTCCCTCATCCCCCTTCCGCTAATCGCTCGTCATTATGAATAGTGGCGCGCCGTCGAACTCGTAGATCGGACGCAGGCGATCAACGTTGTAATACTTCTTCACATCGACGACTTTCTTCTCCGACGTAACACTCGTAATCGGCACGCTGTCGTAAAAGCCTTTGTGCACGCTCACCAGTCGCCCGTATTCCTTTTTCAGGATCAGGTCGAGTGCGAGATTGCCGAAGGCCATTGGCACGATCGAGTCGAGCGCATCGGGATCGCCCGATCTGACGAGATAACCCAGGCGCTGGTTCACGACATCAATACGGCGGCCCTTGTTGTAGCGAGGGGAATACTCCTTTAACGCCGAAGCGACCTTGTCACCGATGCCGCCGAGTTTGCGGTGGCCGAACATGTCCGTCTCTTCGCTCTCGAAGCTCATTCCTTCCTGTGTCTTGAGACTCGCGCCCTCCGACACCAGCGCAACGGAGTATTTACTCGGATTCCGGTTGTGATCGTACGTCATGAGCTCGGTGAGATGCTCGACGTCGGCGACGTACTCGGGAATGAGACAACGGTCGGCGGCGCCGGCCATCGTCGGGAGCAGCGCCGTGAAGCCGGCGTATCTCCCGAATACTTCGATCACCAGGAATCGCTCGTGTGATCCCGCCGAAGTGCGAAGCCGGTGCGTCAACTCGATCGTGCGCGTGACGCAGGTACTGAACCCGATGCAGTAATCAGTGCCGTAGACGTCGTTGTCCATCGTCTTCGGAATCGCGACGACGTGCATCCCCTCATCGTGTAGTCGCTTGCCGTAGCTGAGCGTGTCGTCGCCGCCAATTGGGATGAGCACATCGACGCCGATGTGCTCGAGATTCGTGAGCACATCCTTCGTTACGTCGTTGACCGGGTTGTCGTAGCCCGTGAGATGCGCCGGCACCCGCGCACGCGGCAGATGGCTCGGTCGCGTTCGAGAAGTGTGAAGAAACGTTCCTCCCGTGCGGCCGGCACGATTCACGATCGCTTCAGAAAGTTCCTGCACATTCTCGGAGTTGTCGACGCCAGCCTCTCGACTGTAGTCGACGAGACCCGCCCAACCGCGTCGGATGCCAACGACGCGGTATCCTTCACGCAGCGCGCGAATCGTGATCGCCCTGATCGCCGGGTTCAACCCGGGGACGTCGCCACCGCCGGTCAGGATCGCGATCGTTGGACTTTTGCCTGGCACGCGTCAAAGGTAGCGAAGCCCGGACCTCCACCAGAAGTGCTATCCTATGTTTCCGCCGATTCGCAGAATGAATTCATGATCCTGGAGACGGAACACCTCAGGCTCGTTCCACACCTTCCTAGCCATCTCTTGGTATTGATCGACGATCCGGCCCGGTTCGAGGAGTCGTCGGGTTTTGCAGCAGCGAGTGGGCTGCGCGATTTCTTCGTGTCAGACGATGTCTCATCCGGTTTTCTGAGCAGCCTGCGCAGTCTCCGAGATGCCGATCCCTGG
>JBJMOA010000095.1:0-30999 GCA_045803975.1 Gemmatimonadaceae bacterium | reverse complement strand
GTCGCAAGGTTACGAAGGTCAGACTTCATAGCTGCGACATACGCCTTGTCCTTGGTGTTCGCGAACTTCGGAATCGCGATCGCGGCAAGAATGCCGATGATGACGACTACGATCAGAAGCTCAATGAGGGTAAAACCCTTTTTGTTGCTCATTGTAAGACTCTCCTAAAGCGGTTAGTAATTGCCGCCGGCTTCCTGAGCCATTGGCATAACCCAAAGACTCGGTGACCGCTTGTCACGCAACCGTATATATGAGCGCTCAACTACTAGAAGCTCTGTCCGGCCTAAACCTAGACGCCACAACGACTTCGGGCGTTTGGACTCTCGCGCGCCGGCCAGAACTAACGGGCGTTTTGCCATTTGTCGTGCAAGGTGCAATTGGTGGGATGGGTACGGAAGAGTCGACTGTACCCGTCTGTAACGCAATCCGCCGGACCAAAACCCCGCTGGACCATACGAACCCTTTCGGCGTATGATAAGGCTCCCCTACTGCCGCCGCCGGAGCTGCCCGGATGCACTACAATAGAATAGCGCGAATGCATAAAACCTCTCTTGCCGCTCTTTCAACGCTGGTCGGAATTCTCGCCTGGTCCGGTGCGGCCGGCGCGCAGGCCCGACCGGTGACATCGACTCGCTCGCAGTCTCCGACTCGGACGTTCGTCAAACCGAGCGACGCCGAGCTCAAGAAAAAGCTGACCTCGCTGCAGTACGCGGTCACCCAACACGAGGTGACCGAGACCCCGTTCCGCAACGAGTACTGGGATAATCACGAGCCGGGGATCTACGTCGACGTTGTCTCTGGCGAGCCTCTCTTCAGCTCCCTGGATAAGTTCGATTCCGGCACAGGCTGGCCAAGCTTCACGCGTCCGCTCGTTCCCGCGAACATTCGCACCAAGACAGATCGGATGCTGGGTTACGAACGGATAGAGGTTCGCTCGGCGCATGCCAATTCACACCTTGGCCATGTCTTCGATGACGGCCCGCAGCCGACCGGCCTTCGCTACTGCATGAACTCCGCAGCCATGCGTTTCATCCCTGTGGCGAGACTGGAGGCGGAAGGATATGCCGAGTACGTCTCTCTGTTCAAAGCGAAAGCGAACACAAAAGCAGTGAAATAGTAAATCAGGTCTTGTGCGAAAGGACCGAACGTCAGAGGTTCTTTCGCGATATGGAATGCTGGCTGATCACACCGCGCGCGGAAGTCATGCGCCTCGAGTTCGGCGATGAACCACCGCCGGAGATATGCGTTCCCGACAAGCCGCTTTCGGAGATCGAGGACAACGCACCCCACAAGCCGATTCAGGACGCTCCGTACATCATTTATAGTCGCCATCATCTGGCGCACGAGAGCTGGCGACTCGGCATAGTCTATTCACTGACGCCGCCGACGGTGGGCGACATCCAGGTGTTGTCCGCATATCGGGCGGGGCACGAATCGCGTCCCCACCTCGCATATTCCCGGCAGTAGATCGCGGAAGACTATTTGTTCCGCAATTTGTCGACGGCGGAGTCCAATAGCGCTTGTAACTTCAGATATTCCTCGTTGATTCGTTTCCCAGCGGCGGGCAGCTCCGCTTCCGCTTTTTCGGCGAGCTCGGCGAGCCTTTTCCCTGCTTTGGTCAGCTCTTCCCGCAGCTTGTCGAGGGTCTGCTTGATGTTGTCATCCATCGCGACTGCTCCTCAGAGGTATTGCGCGGAATCCGCGCCTCACTCCTAGCATACGGCCAGGGCGTGAGAGATGCTACTTACGCCAACGCCCGCGCTGAGGTTTCCACGCCTACTTCTTTGGCGCTTTGACGAGCAGGCGTTGGCCGATTTTCACCATCGTTCCCTCGAGCTGATTCCATTGCTGGATTTGCTCGGGGGTCGTGTCGAACTTCCTCGCGATGCTGAAGAGCGCATCGCCCCGCTTCACCGTATAGTAGATCGGCGCCTTTATGAGAGCAGCGACGGCCGCGCGCAGACGGCGCTCTTCCGCTGCGGCTTTCCGCTGGGTGGCGTGGATCGAATTCACGTAGTAAACCAGGGCATCGAGCGCAGCCTCCTCGCCTCCAACGGCTGCGAATTCGCCCCGGCCCGCGGCGGGGTGTGATACGCGCACGCCATGCGCCGTGAAAAAGTAAAGGCGCTCGGGCTCCATCACGAGCAAGGTATCGTTTGGAAATTCCTCCGAGACGATCACCGGCGGAGCGTCCTTGTCCTCGAACTTGCTTCCCGGGGCAACGCCGATGTAGATCAGCCGATCGTTGGTCGCGTAGAGCATCCCGTTTGCGCCGCGGTAGTAATCGCTCGGCCGTCGCATGAAGACTCTGGCCTTCCGCTCGACTTTTTCGCCGTAATGGAGCATGCCTCCCTGGAGCTCACGGTCGGCTGCCCGCCACGCCTTTGGCGCGTCCCCGTGGCGCATGAAAAAGAAATATCCGAACAGCAACAGCCCGAGGATTACAACGGCAAGTCCAATGAGCGCTCTCTTCAGAAAGCGGAAGAAACGGTAAAGTCTCTCGGACTCTTTCATTTCCGCGAGGCAGAGAACCGGTACAGCCTCTGGGACTCTTTCATTTCCGCTCGGTATGATAAGGGCAGGCACCGGCCGGAGGGCAATCTCCATACCGGGTTTGGCATATGAGGTGCAACCGAAACCGGCATGGCCGACCTCGGATTAGAACAGCGCCAGTCGGGGGCCGGGGATCCCTTCACCAACGTCGCAGTGCGGCGGCCACCCAAGCCGCCCCCTCCGCGCTGGCAAAGAATTCTCAAGGCTGCGCTTCACGGGATCGGCGCCGCGGTCCTTCTTGCCGCGGGTACTATCTGGACTATCCGCCAGCAGCATCCAAAGTTCGTGAGGCCTGGCGAGCTCCTCCGCCTGCCGCCGGCGCTCGTAAGTGCGGCAGCTCCGGGGACTGAGAAGTACACCCCGCCTACCGACGAGAAGACAAAACTCGAGATTGCGCGCGTCCAATACGCCCTCCTGAAGTACACCAAGGACACCGCGCGCGCGCAGCAGATCGCCGATGCCGTAGTTACTCAAGGAAGCAGAAAGAATATCAGTCCGGCGTTGCTCGTCGGCATCCTG
The DNA here is from genome assembly GCA_045803975.1 of Gemmatimonadaceae bacterium. GTDB lineage: Bacteria > Gemmatimonadota > Gemmatimonadetes > Gemmatimonadales > Gemmatimonadaceae > UBA4720. The sequence goes on along the minus strand of JBJMOA010000095.1, from coordinate 27,927 downwards.
CTCACGGAAGACATCAAGCTTAGACCGACCGCACAAAGCTTCGTCGGTGCGAGAGGTCTCATGCAGGTGATGCCGTTTCACCAGGGGAAGTGGAAGGAGTGCGGATCCGGCAGCCTCTATGAGATCGACACCAACGTATGCTACGGCGTAAGCATCCTGGCCGATCTGATCAAGCGATCGCCAAGTGTGGAGCGGGCGCTGCTGCGGTACAACGGGTGCGTTCGCGGCACAAATACCCCCCATTGTCACACCTACTCGGGAAAGGTGCTCGCATTTGCGGAGCAAGCTGCGACGAGGATGCTTACGTTTTCGATGTCGGAGTGAGTTAAAGGCCTCCGAGCGCATTTTTTCGGACATCTGTTTAGCTAACTAAACATAGCGCGGTGCTGCAACACGTTGCAGCACCGCGCGTTAGTATGTGCCAAGTCACAGACCTATCTTTTTGCGCTCCCAAAAAAACCATGAAATCAAGATAACTTTTTGTTGACCGAATGCGTCAATAGAGGTACCGTTATACGTATCTCAGCAGTCGCATTACCACAATAGATTGAAATGGCAGAATGGATAGGGCGGGAACTCGAGCGAATCAGGAAGCTCAGAGGTCTCCGTCGTGAGGATGTTGCGGCACGTCTACCTAGACCAGTGTCGCCGTCGACAATTCGTAATATCGAGCATGACGAGGAGTACAATGTCTCGCTCGAACTTTTACGACAGATAGCGGCGGTACTGGGCGCAAAGATCCAGGTCTCGTTGGAGGCTGAAGATCTGAAGCGTTGGCAGACGCCACCGGGTCAGCGGCCGGCCATAGCGGTCGCCGATGTCCCGGACGAAGGCCATGAGCGGTTGATCGACAACGAGTACTTCATCCGGTATATCCGGGCGCGTTATCCGGATTGTCCGCTGACGAACTCGCAGATCGGTAGAAGGATGTGGGACTTCGCCAAGCCCAGAGGAGCGGAATTGGTGAAGGGGCGCATGCAGGTGAAGAAGCTGCCGGCCACCGAGAGCATTGCTACTTACAGGCTCCCGACGACCGCAGCGCAGTACCGCGTTCGTGAGCGGGATATGGAAGTGCTGCACGGTTTTGCGGATCGGTTGGGCAGGGCGTACCGCGATGAGAAGGGAAGGGTACTTGTTCCACTTATCTAGGACCGCTCGACCCGCACTAATTCGAGGAGAACCTGTGAAGAAGAAGTCACTGAAGCCATTGAGCGCACCTCCGCCGAAGCTGTCTTCTCCAATGAAGACCGCTATGCGCGCGGCCACCCACGCAATTGCATTGGGCGGGCTGCTCGTTGGCGGAGCCGTGTGGACTATATCGCAGCAGCACCCGCTGTACGCTACGCCGGGTAGGCTGCTGAGACTGCCCGCGGCTGTCGTTGACGCTTCACAGCCGACCGAGCAGGCTTTCCGTATCGGCGAGGTACTGAACCAGTACACGCACGATCGTGCTCTGGCGTTCCGTATCGCCGACGCGCTTGCCGAGCAGGCAGCCAAGGAGCATATCGATCCGGCGTTGCTGGTCGGTGTGCTTCTTACGGAAGACGCGTCCCTTGACCCCCGTGCCCGCAGCTCCGTTGGTGCGCGCGGCCTGATGCAGGTCATGCCCCTCCATGGTGGAAAGTGGGGTTGCGGATCATCGGACCTGTTCGACATCGAGAGCAACATCTGTCACGGCGTACAGATTCTGAAGGAAGCCATGCGCAGCGCGCCCAACACGCGTGTAGCGCTGCTTCGCTACAACGGTTGCGTACGTGGCCGCAATACTCCGAACTGCCATAGGTACGACGACACCGTGCTCAAACACGCGGGTCGCGCGGCGGCGGAAATGCGTCTCGTCAAGACTCAGAAGGGCGAATAACAGATCGACTTGCAAAAGAGCCGGTGCTTTCGCACCGGCTCTTTTTTTTTGTAGAAGTCTGGCGACGCGTAAGTTCTAGCTTTCGGATTGCGGACAAACCGCATTTCGGACTGCTGACTAATTACGGGTTGGGAAACCTACTGGCATGGCCCGAACACCCTACTGGATTCTGGCGCTCGCGCTGGTCGGAATATCGTTCGCCGGTCCTCTCGTTCGGCTCTCCGCAGCTGATCCCCTTGCCATCGCGGTTTGGCGTCTCGGTTTGTCGCTGGTCATCGTCGGCGGTTTCTTGCTGGCTACCGAGGAATGGCGGGATTGGCGGCTTTTGACCTACAGGGAAGCGGCACTCGCGGGTTTGGCCGGCGTCTCGCTCGCACTGCACTTCTGGGCGTGGAATGCATCGATTCATCTTACGACGATCGCCGCCTCGGTCACTCTCGTAAATCTGCAGCCAGCCGTCATTGCGGTGATCTCGGCGATCGCACTCAGTGAGGCTCCGTCAGGACGCCAGGTCCTGGGCATTGCGATCGCGATTATTGGCGCCCTGATCGTCGCCGGTCCTGATATCCGTGGAGGGCTCGCGCCAAGCGGCAACGCGCCCCTTCTCGGCAACCTTCTGGCGATCTCCGCCGCAGTTACTGCCGCTATCTATTACACAATCGGCCGGCGTCTCCGACGCTCGCTGCGGCTCTGGTCCTATGTCGCCATCGTCTATTCGGGCGCTTTCGTGACGTTGCTGGTCGTCGGTGTGGCCCGTGCGATTCCTCTGACGCCACAGCCGCCGAGGGAGATCGCGATCTTTGTCGGGCTCGCGCTCGGCCCGATGCTTCTCGGACACACGGGAATGAACTGGGCCCTGAAGTTTCTGCCGGCCTACGTTGTAAATCTTACGGTATTAGGCGAGCCCGTAGGCGCGACGCTCCTTGGCGCGCTCATCCCATCCATTCGCCAGATCCCGACCGCGTTCACGCTCGTCGGCGGTGCCGTCGTGCTCGGCGGTGTGCTTGTCGCGGCGAGCGGTACGAAGGGACGCAGCACCCCCAACGCCTGATCATTAAATTTCGATGTCCTGCGGCTCTCGTCAGAGAGTGCGATTGAGCACGCGATACGTTCACCCGTCAAATCGATGCGAAGCCTGAAAATCACAGCGCTCCTGGCCGGAATGCTCGTTCTCCCGGCCGTGCAAGACGCACAGCCGACTGTCACACCCCGTCTCCAGCCGGGCATTACTTCCCCGCGCACGCAGTTCGGGCACAACATCGGCGACGACTACTTTCTCGCGAACTACACGCAGATGATCGACTACTGGCGCAAGCTGGACCGCGAGTCGGATCGCATGAAGATGGTTCGCATCGGAACGACAGCCGAAGGACGCGCTATGTGGATGGCGATTATCACTTCGCCCGAGAATCACCGGAAACTGGCGCGGTATCAGGACATATCTCGGCGCCTCGCTCTGGCGGAGAATCTGACGGATGCACAGGCGCACGCGCTCGCCGCCGAAGGGAAGTCGGTCGTCTGGATTGACGGCGGCCTCCACGCCAGTGAGGTGCTCGGCGCGCAGCAGTTAGTTCTGATGGCCTACGATCTGGTGAGTCGAAGCGACCCGGAGACGCTCCGCTTCCTGCGCGACGACATCATTCTGCTCGTTCCCGCGAATCCTGACGGCCAGGAGCTCGTCTCCAACTGGTACATGCGCGAGGCTGACACGCTCAAGCGCTCCACGGCCCGTCTGCCGCGACTCTATCAGAAGTACGTCGGACACGACAACAATCGAGATGCGTACATGGCGTCCCAGCCCGAGACCCAGGCGATGGACAGCATTCTGTTCAGGGCGTGGTATCCGCAGATCATGTACAACCACCATCAAACCGGCCCAATCGGCACCGTGATTTTTGCGCCTCCGTTTCGCGATCCATTCAACTACAACTTCGATCCGCTGGTGCCGATGGAGCTCGACCTCGTTGGGGCCGCGATGCACTCAAGATTTGTAGCGGAGGGGAAGCCGGGCGCAACGATGCGTAGCGGATCAGGGTACTCCACGTGGTGGAACGGCGGGCTGCGGACCACGGTGTACTTCCACAACATGATCGGACTGCTTACGGAGGCGATCGGAAATCCAACGCCGATCGAAATTCCGCTTGTGGCGGAGAAGCTGCTGCCCAAGGGAGACATGCCGATGCCCATTCCTCCGCAGAAGTGGCACTTCGCGCAGTCGATAGCATATGAGATTACCGCCAATCGAGCGGTTCTCGACGTCGCATCGCGTTATCGGGAAACCCTTCTGTACAACATCTACCAAATGGGCCGGAACTCGATTCAGCGCGGAAGTACCGACACCTGGACGACGACGCCAAAAAAGGTGGCGGCGCTCCAGGCAGCGCTTCCCCAAGACAGTGCGCGTGGACCCAGTGGCGATGCAGGTGGAGGTGGCGGAGGAGGCGGCCGCCCTCAAACCACGAGCCCGGCCGAGATGGCCGCATATGTCAGTGTCATGCGCAATCCAGCCGACCGGGATCCGCGCGGCTACATCATTCCGTCTGACCAACCGGATTTTCTCACCGCCACGAAATTCGTCAACGCTCTGATCAAGACCGGCATCGTCGTTCAGCGGGCGACGGCTCCGTTCTCTGTCGCTGGTAAGACGTATCCCACCGGCTCCTACGTCGTGAAGACTGCGCAGGCGTTCCGTCCACACATCCTCGACATGTTCGAGCCCCAGGATCATCCGAACGACATTCCGTATCCCGGCGGACCGCCGACGCCGCCGTACGACAACGCTGGTTGGACACTCGCGTACCAGATGGGTGTGCGGTTCGACCGGATCCTCGATCCGTTTGGTGGCCCGTTCACTCCGATCGTCGGGTTTGCGAAAGTGCCGACTCCGAGGGTCACTCCGACGGGCGCCGCCTATGCACTCAGTCACTCCGTTAACGATGCGTTCACCGCGGTCAACCGGCTGCTCGCGCGCGGCGAAGACGTGTACACTCTTCGTGCGCCGCTCAGCATCAATGGCCGCACCTACGACGCGGGCACGTTTTACATACCGGCAAAAGAAACCACGCTGCCAATTCTGAAAGAGCTGGCTGCAGAGAAAGGGCTGTCGTTCGATAACTTCGACACCGACGTGTCGCCTTCGTCGCTGCGACGAATTCGTCCAGCGCGTATTGCGCTCTGGGACCAGTATGGAGGTTCCATTACCTCAGGTTGGGCGCGTTTCATCCTCGAGCAGTTCGAGTTTCCGTACCAGGTCGTTTACCCGCCGACGCTCGATGCCGGTAATCTCATTAGCAAGTTCGACGTTCTCATTCTCCCCGATGGCGCGACATTCGGGCGCCCGAACGCGCGGTCGGGCCCTCGGATCAACCCTGAAGATGTCCCCGCGGAATTTCGGGATCGCGTCGGGAGCATGAGCGTTGCCAGGACAGTTCCGCAGCTCCAGGAATTTCTAAATGCGGGCGGGACTATTCTCGCGGTTGGCTCTGCAACTGACCTCGGTGCCCAGCTGCAGCTTCCGATTGCAAATGCGCTTGTCGACAGTGCGGGGCGCGCGCTTCCCCGAACGAAGTTCTACGTACCCGGCTCGATTCTCAGCATGCGAGTGGATACGACCGCTGCGGTCGCCGAAGGGGTTCGTCCGGTTACCGACTTCTATTACGACAACGCGCCAGCGTTCAGGCTTCTACCGGGCGCTGAGGCACGAGGGGTCAAACGGGTCGTATGGATCGACGGTCCGACGCCGCTGCGGAGTGGCTGGGCCTGGGGTCAAAAATATCTGAGCGGTGTAGCAGAAGTAGTGCAGGCTCCGATCGGGAAGGGGATGTTGGTTCTTTACGGGCCAGATCCGTACTTTCGGTCGCAGCCCCATGGGACCTTCAAGCTCCTCTTCAATGGGCTACTCTATCGTACCGCACTCGGGGATTAGATGATGCGCTCACTCATTCTGCTCGCGGCTGGCGCGACGTTCGGCTGCTCGTACTTCCAAACGAGCCCGACGACGGAACCTGCTGCCACGCCAACCGCGGCAAAGCCGTCCTCCGGTCGTGCGCCGTCAACGGTAAGGGTCACCAGCAGCGCCGGCCTGCTGAACGCGATGCATGAGCGCTACGACGGGAAGTTCGTGAAGACCATGAGCTTTCTTCAGAACAACACCCGCTACACCACGACCGGTCAGGAAGTGAAGTCGCAGTGGTACGAGCACATCGCAGTTCCCGGAAAGCTACGGATTGCGTTCCTGCCCGCTACGCAGCGGAGTGGCCTCGTGCAGGTCGACGACCGCGTAGCGACGTTCGATAACGGGATACGTGTGGATTTTCGGCCTTCGATCAATCCTCTTCTCGTTCTAACGGCCGATGTGTACGTCGCTCCGGTGGCGACGATTGCGCGTGAGCTCGATTCGCTCCACGTCGACATGGACATCATTCGCAACGACGAGTGGGAAGGTCAACCTGTCTACGTCGTTGGGGCGAAAGCTGGAGACACGACATCCACCCAGATGTGGGTCGATCGGGACAACCTCCGGCTCGTTCGATTCATCCAGCGGCAGAAGGCAGGAGACCGCACGATCGTAAGCGACAACCGCGTTCTCGGCTACAAAGAGATCCAGGGCTTCGATATTCCCACCGAATTTCTCGTGATTCGTAACGGGCGGCCGTTCTGGCGCGAGCAATACGCCGACGTTCGGATCAATGAGGACTTCCCGCCAGGGACGTTCGATCAGGCGCGTTGGAATGATATCCCCATTCCGAAACCGTAGCCCGTTTCTGATAGTTGCAACAGAACAGGTGCCAGGCTCCAGTGGCATAGATGCTAGTTATTCAGTTCACGACGCCGGGACTTAGCACTGTGGCCTTAGAGTGACAGCACTTGATTGTGCCTGGAATGCGAGTAGGAAAGTCAGCGCCGTAGTGAACTCACAAACTCGCAGCTTAGCTACTGGCACCTCGCACCTGTTCTTTGCAGTTGTCAGTGAACCACGATTGCGCCGGTCACCGGTACCCCGCCGCCTGCATTGTGAATAGCTCCTCGTACAAACCGTGCTTTCCGAGCAGCTCTTCGTGCGAGCCCTGCTCCTCGACCTTACCGTGACGAAGGACGATGATTCGATCGGCCATTCGTACGGTCGAGAAACGGTGCGAGATGAGTACCGCCATTCTGCCCGCCACCAACTCTGAGAAGCGTAGAAACACCTCGTACTCGGCGCGCGCATCGAGTGCGGCGGTCGGCTCGTCGAGAATGAGTACCTGCGCGTCACGGATATAGGCTCGCGCCAGCGCGATCTTCTGCCACTCCCCACCGGAAAGGTCAACGCCGTCCTCGAAACGGCGACCGAGCATCTGCTGATAGCCTTTGGCGAAGCGCGGTAACAGTGACGCGGCGAGTGAATTCTCGGCGGCAGCCGTAATCGTTGCGGGCGTTCCGTTACTGCGCTCGAGGTCGGCGCGCACCGAGTCGATCTCTCCGACGCCGATGTTTTCGTCAAAGCGCATGTCGTAGCGGACGAAATCCTGAAAGATGACTCCGATAGCTCGGCGAAGACTCGCGAGATCGTATTCACGGAGATCGACCCCGTCGAGCATGATCCTGCCCTCTGTTGGGTCGTAGAGACGCGCCATAAGCTTGGTGATCGTCGTCTTCCCTGCGCCATTTTCGCCGACGAGGGCCACACGCTCGCCCGGGCGCAACATAAAGTCGACGTTTCGAATGGCCCATCGGTCGCTCCCCGGATAACGGAATCCAACGTCCTCGAAAACGAAACCCGAGTGAATCTTCGCGGAGACGGGTCTGGCGTTTGGCGGCGACTCGATCGTCGGCTTCATGTCGAGAAACACGAACAAGTCCCGCAGATACAGCGACTGCTCGAACACATTACTCGCCGAGAGCAGAATCCCCTGGATGACATCGCGACCGCGGCCGAATGACGCCGCCAAAAAAGTCAGCGTGCCGATTGTGATGTCACCTTGTACAGCCCTGATCAAGATCACAACGTAGGCGCCGTAATATCCGATCGTCCCCAGTATGGACAGCGATGCGCTGACGATTCCGCGACGGATGGAGAGGTTCCGATTCTCTTCGTAGAAGCGCTGCGAGAGACTCCGATAACGCTCCGTCAGCCACGGTGCGAGGCCGAACATCTGGACCTCTTTCGCCGTTTTGTCGCTGGCGCCCACGTACCGCAAGTAGTCCAGCTGGCGTCGCTCTGGCGTCCAGCGAAAGAGCAGGGAGTAGCCAAGGGACGCGAAATGGGTCTCGCCGAGAAAGCTGGGGACCACCGCGATCGCGAGCAGCAGAAGGAGCCATGGGCTGTAGGCGATAAGCGCGCCGGCAAGCGTCAGCAGCGTGAGCGCATCCTGGGACATCGAGAGCAGTAGACTCAAAAGCGCGATTCTGCCCACAGTTTGTCGTCTGGCTCGCTCGAGATGGTCGTAGAACTCGGGATCCTCGAATTGGGCGAGATCGAGCTTCGCCGCGTGCTCCATAAGCCGAACACTCATCGCATTCGAGAATAAATCGCCGAGCAAGCTCTCGATGAGGGACGACGCGCGGGCGAGGACTTCGCCGGTGAGAACGACAGCGAGCTCGAGTGCGAGATATCGCCACACATCCGACAACGGCCCCTGGCCAGCCTTCGCCGCGATCACTGAGTCGAGAATCAGTTTTCCAACCCAGAATGTGGCGACCGGTATGAACGCTCGCGCGATGCGCAGCACGATCATCGCCGAGGTGTAGCCGCGATGGGTCCGCCAGATCAGGCCGAAAAGCGCAGGGACGTATCGAAGCGCTTCGAGACGGTCTTTCCATTTCGCGGGCTGCGCGCCGCGCCGTCGGCCCATCGGAGCAGGAACAAAAACCGGGTGGCTCATCGCCCGCGCTCGATCTCCAGCCCCGCCTTCTCCCATCCCTCGTAGCCGCCGGCGAGGTTTGAGACGTTGTCGAACTGGTGCGCCTGGAGAAAGCTGGCGGCAATTGACGACCTGCTTCCACCCTGACAGTGAAGAATTACCGGCGCGGCCGGATCTACCTCTGAGAGCCGTTCGGGCAATGCTGCAAGCGGGATGTGTATCGCGCCGGGCAAATGCCCCCTCCGCCACTCATCCGGATTCCTGACATCGATAACCTGAACGCCGTCCGCTCCGATGAGTTCACGGAGGCCCGGTGAGTCTACCTGCCGAACCTGTTGAAGCGGTCCCCGGCGTGATTCCCATTCGTGGAGCACGCCGACCGGAAAAATTCCGCGGACGCGCGTCAGGCCGATCTTGCAAAGGTCCTGCAGGACCACCTTGATAGCATCGTCGCTGCTGCTCTCGGCGATCAAATAGAAGTCGGCATTCTCCGGCACGAGTGCACCCGTCCAGTTGAGGAACGACTTGCCGAGCGGAATGTTGATCGTCCCCGGGACATGACCGGCCGCAAATGTTCGTGTTGGCCTGGTATCGATAACCAGTATAGGCTTGGCGATCGCCGCCTCCAACTCATCGAACTCCGCGTACTTCGGCGTCGCGCTTTTAGGACGTTCGGTGGTGCCCCGATTCACCCGCTTCATCACTGCGAAGTAACGGGGCGGCACCGGTTGATCCTCGAGAACTTTCGCGACGAATTCGCTCTCGCTCATTTCCGACAGCGCCCAGTTGAATAATCTTTCGTACCCGAGCGTCGACTGAGGCATCGCGCCAAGTGATTTGCCGCACGCGGAGCCGGCGCCGTGGCCTGGCCATATCTGCAAATGGTCCGGCTCTCTCTTCAGCTTTGCAAGCGACCGATACAACGCGCGCGCCGAGTCCTCCATGCTTCCAGCAACGCCGACTGTGCGCTCGAGGAGATCCGGGCGGCCGACATCGCCGACGAAAATGAAATCACCCGTCACGGCGCCGACGGGCGCGGGACCTCGCGCAAGATCGGATACAAAGAAGGTCAGGTGTTCGGGAGTGTGACCAGGTGTGTGCATCGCACGTACACGCACCTGCCCGATCTCGATTACCGATCCATCGCGCAGGACAGCGGCGCCTTTTAAGGCGTCGTCGGCGTAGCCCCATTGACCACTACCTTCGCCGGACAGAAACAGCGACGCTCCGGCGATGTCAGCAAGCGCGGAAGCGCCGGAAACGAAGTCCGCGTGGATATGCGTTTCCGTGACGTGCGTGATGCGCACGCGATCCGCTCCTGCCGCGCGGACATACTGCGCCGCGTCGGCGTTCGGATCGATGACTATCGCCTCTCTCGTTTCTTCGCAGGCGATCAGGTAGCTCGCCTGCGCCAGATTCTCGTCGTAAAAGCGTCGTAGCAGCATTGGGCGATTGAGCGGGCGAATGGAGCGTTGCTGGACGCGTGGACAGTCATTAGCGTCCTATTGGCCAGCCAATGGACTCACCGCGCAATATACTACTCGCGTGAACACCAAACCCGCGTCCGACACGACGGAGCTGACCCGCGAAGAGCTGGTTCGCTACAGCCGTCACATTCTCCTGCCGCAGGTTGGCGAGGATGGCCAGCGTGCGCTCAAGGCGGCGCGCGTGCTCCTCATCGGTGCCGGGGGGCTCGGATCGCCGGTGAGCATGTACCTCGCTGCTGCCGGAGTTGGCACCATAGGGCTCGTCGATTTCGACGTCGTTGATCTCTCGAATCTTCAGCGTCAGATCCTGCACGGATCGGCGGCGATCGGAAGTCCAAAAACAGATTCAGCGCGGGATCGCCTCGAGGACATCAATCCCAATGTTCGCGTCGAGATCTACGACGCGCGCTTCACGTCCGGCAATGCGCTCGAAATTGCGCGCGGATACGATCTCATCGTCGACGGTACGGATAATTTCGCGACGCGATATCTCGTGAACGACACATCGGTGTTGCTTGGAATTCCAAACATTTATGGAAGCGTATACCGCTTCGAGGGTCAGGCTTCGGTTTTTGGTGCGCCCGGCGGTCCATGCTACCGATGCCTCTTTCGCGAGCCGCCTCCGCCGGATCTTGTCCCGAGCTGCGCCGAGGGGGGAGTGCTCGGCGTCGTACCGGGCGTGATTGGAACCGTCCAGGCGACGGAAGCCATCAAGATGATACTCGGTCTCGGCGATACGCTCGTTGGGCGACTGCTGATGATCGACACGCTGACAATGGCATTCCGCACCATTGAGATTCGGAAGGATCCGGAATGTCCCGCCTGTGGCACGCACGAAATTACGGAGCTGATCGACTACGACGAGTTTTGCAGCGGCGGCGCGGCCGCGGAGAAGACCCCGAAGGGAATCATCCGCGAGATTCAACCCGCGCAGTTGGCCGCGCGCCTCGAGAGCGGTGAGAAGCTCGACATCATCGACGTCCGCGAACCGTACGAGTGGGAGATTGGACACATTCCTGGCGCGCGCCTTGTTCCGCTGAATCAGATCGGTGAGGAAATTCCGCGGCTTGCCAACCGAGGAGAGATCGTCGTCTACTGTAAGGTGGGAGCGCGCAGCCGTTTTGCCGCGCAACAGCTCGCCGACGCCGGAGTCACGGAAGTTCAGAATCTCGCCGGCGGTATCCTGCGTTGGATCGACGAAGTCGATCCAACGATGACGAGGTATTAGTTGATCCCAACGGATCCGATCGAGCGGTTCCGCAGCGTTTATGCGCTCGCTAAAAAGACCGACCGCGCGATCATCCCCGATCCAACTGCTATGGCTCTCGGGACGGTAGAGGACGGCAACCAGCCCTCGGTCAGAATGGTGCTCCTCAAGGATTTCGACGAGCGCGGCTTCGTCTTCTACACCAACTACGAGGGGCGAAAGGGCCGACATCTCCTCGCGCATCCCAGAGCAGCGCTGTGCTTTTACTGGGCGCCTATCGACATCCAGGTGCGGATCGAGGGAACCGTTGCGAAAGTTGCAGAGGAGGAGGCGGATGCGTACTTCGCGACTCGTGCGCGGTTAAGTCAGATCGGAGCATGGGCGTCGCGTCAGAGCGAACCGATGGAGAATCCGACAGCGCTCGATGAGCGAGTCGCGAAATACGAGAAAGAGTTTGCGGGGCGAGACGTGCCCAGACCGCGCTTCTGGTCCGGATTCCGCGTCTGGCCTGAGCGGATAGAGTTCTGGAGAGCCCGGCCCAATCGTCTACATGAACGGCATCTCTATACACGAGAAGGGGACGGCTGGCGGATCGAGACTTTGTATCCATGAAATCTGGACGGTACCAATGAAGCACGACACACCGTAAAATGTTGAGATGACGAGCACTCGCATTCCCGCCGCGACAAAAAACTCGCATCCGTCGCCGACGACTCCGACCGCGCCCACCGAGCCGTGGACGATCGCGTCGGCGCGCTCGCTCTACAACATCGAGGGCTGGGGAATCGGATTCTTCGATATCAACGAGGCGGGTCACGTCGTCGTGCGGCCCGATCGCGAGAAGAGTGACCGCGAATTGGACCTGTTCGAGCTCGCCAACGACCTCGAAGAACAGGGTGTCGGTCTGCCGCTGCTGCTTCGTTTCTCGGACATACTCCGCTCGAGAATCGAGTCCCTGAACGAGAAGTTCGCGCGCGCGCGCGAAGAATACTCGTACGCGGGCGGCTACACGACCGTCTATCCGATCAAGGTGAACCAGCAGCGCCACGTTGTCGAAGAGATTGTGGAATTCGGCAAGGTCGCCGGGGTTGGCCTCGAGTGCGGCAGCAAGCCGGAGCTGCAGGCAGTACTGGGCCTGGCGGAACACACGGATCACCTGATCGTCTGCAACGGCTACAAGGACGAGGAGTTCATGCGTCTCGCTCTGATGGGGCAGAAGCTGGGACATCAAGTGTTCATCGTGCTCGAGCAATTGAGCGAGGTCGACGTACTGCTGCAGGTGGCCGACGAGCTGGGCGTCAATCCGACGGCTGGCGTGCGCATCAAGCTCTACTCCGAAGGCTCTGGTCGGTGGGCGAAGAGTGGAGGTGAGAAGTCGAAGTTTGGACTGAGCACGGCACAGCTCGTCAAGCTCGTCGACAAGCTCAAAAGCCTGAATCGCCTCGACATCCTCAAGCTCATTCACTTCCACCTGGGATCACAGATCACCGACATCCGCTACATCAAATCGGGGCTTCAGGAAGTCACGCGGTACTACGCGGAGCTTCGCGGCCTCGGCGTGGACATTACGCACGTCGACGTCGGCGGTGGACTCGGGGTCGATTACGATGGCAGCGGCTCGACGTCCCAGGCGAGCGTGAATTACACGCTGCAGGAATACGCGGACGATGTGATCTACACGATCGCCGAGGCTTGTCGACAGCACGAGCTACCGATGCCGCACGTCATTAGCGAGTCGGGTCGCGCTCTCACCGCGCATCACGCGCTGCTGCTCTTGAGCGTGATCGACGTGGAGTCGCAGGCCGACAACGCGGTTCCCGAGCTTACCCGCGAGCATCACGCGCTGCTCCACGAGATGGCGGCGGATTATGCAGCAGTGACAAAGCGAGTTTCCAAGAAGCGCGTCCGCGAGGTTTATCACGACGCGACATTCGACAAGGAGCGCGCGCAGGAGCTGTTCAACAGCGGCGTGCTAACGCTTCGCGATCGCGCAATTGCGGAGCAGATCTATCTCTCCACGATCGCGACCGTTGCGAAGATCGCCCAGCGCGATCGCGACGAATACACCGACATCATCGACGATCTCGAAGCGACGATGGTCGACCGTTACTTCTGCAACTTCTCGCTTTTTCAGTCGCTACCGGACAGCTGGGCGATCGATCAGATATTTCCGATCATGCCGATCCATCGCTTGAACGAGGAGCCGACGAGGCGAGGGACGATTCAGGACGTGACGTGCGATTCCGACGGAAAGATCGAGACGTTCATAGGCGATCGCGTGGCGCACAAGAGTCTGGAGCTCCACCCATTCAACGATGGCGATCCCTATATCATCGGTATTTTTCTTACCGGCGCATATCAGGAGATCCTCGGCGACCTGCACAATCTGTTCGGCGACACGAACGCCGTGCATATCAGGCTGTCAGCTTCGAAAGGTTACGAGGTTACGGATCTCGTGCACGGCGACACGGTCACCGAGGTGCTCGATTACGTGCAATTCCGCGCCTCGGATCTCCTCGCGACGTTCCGTCGCAAAGTCGCGAATGCAACGGGCATCCAGCGACAGGAGGCGAATACCTTTATCGCGGATTATATCGCGGGGCTCGAGGGGTATACGTACTTGGAGGGGGAAGCGGCGCGGTAGGGGGGAAGGGGGACGAGGGATGGGGGATGAGGGATGGGGGACGGGGAACTGCAACTGCGGCCGCAGCGGCAAGGGCTTCGCACCAAAGTGGTCTGCGCTTCCCCCTTCCCCCTTCCCGCCCTACGACAGTCTCTTCTCCACTTCGGCCCAATTCACGACGTTCCACCACGCCTGGATGTAATCTGGCCGACGGTTCTGGTACTTCAGGTAGTACGCGTGTTCCCACACGTCCAGGCCCAGGATCGCCTTTTGGCCCTCCATCAACGGGTTGTCCTGATTTGGCGTGCTGGTGATCGACAGCTTGCCTCCGTTATCCACCAGCCAGGCCCATCCCGAGCCGAAGCGTCCGACCGCGGCGGCGGCGAATTGCTCGCGGAACTTCGCGAAGTCTCCGAACGCGCTTTTGATCGCACTTCCCAGTTTCCCGCCCGGCTCCCCACCTGCTTTCGGCGACATGATTTGCCAGAACATCGAGTGGTTCCAGTGACCGCCACCATTGTTTCGCACCGCTGTCCGCACCGCTTCCGGGAGCTTGCCGGCGCTGCGCATCAGGTCATCGAGCGACTTGCCCGCCAGCTCGGGCGCCTTCTCGATCGCGGCGTTCAGATTATTGACGTAGGTCTGATGATGTTTTCCGTGGTGGATCTCCATCGTTTTCGCGTCGATATGCGGTTCGAGGGCGGCGAAGTCGTATGGGAGCGGGGGAAGTGTAAAGGCCATTGTCTTTCTCCTGTATGATCTCGCTCAGCGGACGCTGAGCGTCTTGCACATCAAATTTCGTTCAACGTCAGATGTCGCCGCTTCGCACGGCAGGCGCCGTTTCGTAGCGCTTCGACCGACGCCCACGATACGCCCCAATAAGCCCGGGCAGGATCGAAAGAAACACAACCACTACGACCACGATCTCGATGTGCTGATCGATGCCCGGGATGTAGTTCCCCAGAAAAAATCCGATGCCAAGCATGCTCCAGATCCAGGCAAACGCACCAATGATGTTGAAGGTGATGAACTGCCTGAACTGCATGCCTCCCACGCCAGCGATTACTGGCGCAAACGTGCGGATCACCGGCATGAATTGGGCTAGCACGATCGTCTTCCGCCCGTGCCTCTCGTAGAACTCGTGCGCGCGGATAGCATGTTTCTTGTTGAAGAAGATGCTGTTCTCACGGCTGAAGATTCTCGGACCACTGCTGCGACCGATGAAATATCCGACTGAGTTGCCACAAATCGCCGCGATGGTGAGCACCGGCACAAGCGTGTATATGTTGAGAAACCCTCTGGCGGCGAAAAGCCCGGCGGTGACCAGTAGCGAATCACCAGGCAGAAAGACACCCACCAGTAGTCCCGTCTCGGAAAAGATGATTGCTGCAATGCCGACCAGCCCTGCCCACTGCACGAGATCCGGAAGGTTCGAGAATCGGTGGAAGAAATCCGTGATTGCCTGCATCAAGCCGTCGAAGAGGTAGGATGGACGATAGACGTTCAAGTTCACCGGCACCGCAACGCAAAGCAACTACCGGCGATTGGCAGCTCGCATTTCCGGCGAGCGTACCACGCGGCTTTCGTCGCTCGCCCGGAAGAGCTGAACGAATTTTCAACATCGTCTCGGTCGCTTTGCTCGTGCTTTTCGCAGTTGGCTGGTCGTGGTCGATCGCGCGCGCTCGAGCCACGGGCGAACATGCAGTGACACCTGCCACCGCCAACATTGCCAATGCGCTGACCGAAGGCTCGGCCCCATCGGTCGCGTACCTGACTGGTGCCGCTCTCAGTGCGCTCACAGCGGTTGCGCCGCCCGCGCGCGGCGAAAGCGGGAGACTCCGCGTCAGAATCCAGCCAGGCGGCACGCCCATCGCGCCCATCCTTGCCGACACACTGCCGCCGGGCACCGTCGCCACCTTCTCGTCGGGTGCTGCTGCTGAATCAACATCGCGGCTCGTCGCGCCGGCGCGTCCGGGCATCTGGAGTCTTGCGCTCAAAATCGGAAACGCGATCAAGCCTCTCGCCGGTTTCAGCGTCATCACGCTCCGTCCGGCCACAGAAAAGAAAGCGGGACGCCTCGGACTGTACTACATCGGTAACTGGCCAGCGGCGCGGAAGGGCAGGCCGGGCGTCAGTTACGATCCGCCAAGCGGATTCATCGAGGTCACGCCAGAGAATCAGAACACGCAGCTCTCCGATCACTTCCGGCTGAAGGATTTTTTTCCGCACGATCAACAGAACGTCTGGCCCAAGTACATTGTGGTCGACATGAAAATGATCGACAAGGACGAGCTCGTGCTGCAGGACTTGCAGAAGCAGGGAATCAATCCAAACGGCGTACGCGTGATGAGCGGGTTCAGAACCCCGCAGTACAATGCTGGCGGAGGTGACCCGCGGGGACGCGCCGCACTCAGCCGCCATATGTATGGTGACGCCAACGACATCTTCATCGATAACGATGGCGATGGAAGAATGGACGACCTGAATCATGACGGGCGCGTGAATATTGCAGATGCCAAGGTGATCGAGGACGCCGTCAACCGCGTCGAGCGGGCACACCCTTCGCTGGTAGGGGGGTGCGGCATATATTCCGGCACGTCATCGCACGGGCCGTTCACCCATATCGACACGCGAGGCTATCCCGCTCGCTGGATTGGAACAGGAGACAGCTAATGGAGACGACAACAGCCGGCAGCCCGACGACCGCCGAAGAGCACAGGCACACGCCGGCAAATCCAAAGCGCGATCCCGCGATGCCCGTGCGACTTGCGGATCTCGAGCCGTACGTAGGATTGGGGTACTTGTCAAAGCTGTTCAAGCTGATGGCTGTTATTCTGCTGCTGCTGCTCGTGTCCGAGATCATCACCGGCCTCGTCACCCAGGGCACGACGTCGATCCCGACCTTGCTCGGCGAAATGAGTCGGCTGGTCGTGCTCGCTGGATTGCTGTGGGGAAGCGGTGATCTCGCGCTACTTCTTATCGACATGGGGCACGACGTACGCGCGACGAGGATTCTCCTCGGTCGCCAGGCGCTCCATCAGACCGGATCGACCGGCATTACGCCGCCGTCGGGCTCTCCCCGAGTAGAGGGAGGCAGCTTCACGGAGCGTGGACCCCGCTAAGCTCTTCACTATCGGGCACTCGACCAGGACGCTCGAAGATTTCATCGGGCTACTGCAGCGGGAAGGCGTGTCACATCTAGCCGATGTGCGCGCCTTTCCCACATCGGCCCGCTATCCGCACTTCAACGGGGCTAACCTGGAAGCTTCGCTCGCTCAATCCGGCATCGGTTATTCACACCATCCTTCGCTTGGGGGACGGCGGAGGGGAAAGCGCGACTCGAACAACACTGCGTGGCGGAATGCGAGCTTCAGAGCGTACGCCGACCACATGGAGACGAGGGAGTTTGCGCATGCATTGGACGATCTCCTCGAAATTGCCGCGCGCGAACCGACCGCGGTAATGTGCGCAGAGGCGGTTCCATGGCGTTGCCACCGGTCCTTGATCGCGGACGCAGTAGTCGCACGCGGCATTCCGGTGTTTCACATACTCGATGCCGCTCTCTCACCGCACAAACTGACCTCGTTCGCGCGTATCGAGCAGGGGAAGCCGCGTTACGATTCGCCGACGGAACCAACGCTGTTCGCCACTTGATGGCGAGTCCGAACCGCTAGCGTTCGGGTCAGTCTTCGGGCGCGCGCAGGTTGCGAAGCGCGCATCAAGCGAGTATTTCGTTGCACGGAAGACCCCCCAAAAAAGGAGGCATGTTGGGTGACGCATACGCGCCCGCGCCGCGAACCCTGGCTTCTCTCGGCGATAGGCTGGTCGGGCAGATCGTTGACTCGCTCGTTGCTCTGGCTCCGGTTGTAGTCGCCGTCATTCTGGCCAGCATATCCTCGACGCTTGGGGCGATCGCCGTCATCGCCGCGGTGGCTTTCGCGCTCTACTACATCTTGTTCGCGGATGGCTTCGCAAACGGCCAGAGCTACGGCAAGCGACTGGTGCACACGTCGGTCGTCGATGCGACGACCGGTGAGCCGTGCACTTTCTGGCAGTCGTTTCTGCGCAATCTCCTGCTCTCCCTGCTCGGGATCATCGACTGGGTTTTCATTTTTGGGAGCAAGCGCCAGAGACTGGGCGACAAAGCGGCAAACACCGTTGTAATAAGAGTGGATTAGCCGAAGCGTTGAGACCGCGGCCTGGGCCGATTGGGCGGCCGGCTGTGGTTGGCATCTTGCAATGGGGACCCCCAGACTGATTGAGCCAGGCGCCAGCTGGCCTGAGTTATTCCGAAGCTCCAGGTGCAGTTCACTTCTTCCGAGGATGCCATAATGCTTTGGACCATCGCGGTAATTCTGCTAGTCCTGTGGTTGCTTGGGTTCATAGTGATGCACGTGGCCAGCCCGCTGATCCATCTGCTGTTGGTGATAGCGGTGATCGTCATCATTTATCGCCTCATCACTGGTCGACCGGTCGTCTAAAGAAAGCTGCACCTGGCCGCGGCGACTGCGTTGCTACGGCGCCATGCTGCCCTTCCGTCCGCGTCGCTGCGGATTGAGAGGGCAGCATTTTTCATTTCTACCCGCGCCGCGTAACACACGTGCAGTCCGCATCACCGACGCGTACGGGGTCGATTCTTTCGGCAGTGCGAGTGGTTCTCTACGAGCCGCAGGATCCGGTGAACATCGCCGCGACGATTCGGGCGATGAAGAACATGGGATGCTCTGACCTTTACCTTGTACGATCGGTGGAGTACGACCCATGGCGTCTCGAGGGAATCGCCCATGACACAGCCGACATCATCGCACGCATTAGAGACTGCGACGCGATCGATGAGGCGCTCGAAGGTTGCGTGCGGGTTGCTGGATTCACGGCGAGGAGAAGAGCGGCGAAGCGGGATGTGACAACGCCGCGTCTGGCAAGCGCAGAGCTGCTCGACTTCGCGCGCAGCGGACCGGTCGCCGTTTTGTTCGGCAGGGAAGACAAAGGCCTTCCGAATGAGATCCTCGATCGTGCCCACATCCTGGTGACTATTCCGACGACGGGGCACGCGTCGCTCAACCTCGCGCAAGCGGTGCTCATCGCGCTTTACGAGCTGCATCTCACCGCCGCCGACGCCACTCGCACGCTCGCACCGCCGCGCAAGGATGCGCCTCCGGCAACTTCTGAAGAGTACGAGCAGCTCTTCGCTGACACGGAGCGCGCGCTGTACGCAATCGAATTCTTCAAGACGCGATTTCACGAGCACATCATGCGAAGCGTGCGCACGCTGTTTTATCGCGCGACGCCCGACTCGCGCGAGCTTGCTCTGCTGCGCGCGATTTTCATCGAAGTCATTCGGACAATCGAGCGCATCGCCAAGGGAAAGGCAGGAGGCTTGCAGCAGTGATGCGCACCTTGCGCCGCAATATCTGTCCGGACATTTTTCCGCCTGTCGGTCGCTTGTGAAATTCTTCACAAAGCCGATTGATTAACTCGCCTTTACACCGATACTCGCGGATGAACTTGCGAAGCAGATGGCTTGCGGTGCCGGGGTTCGTATGCATCGCCGCGCTCGCCACCATGCTTTCTGCGTACAGTGGTGCCTCTTCATCGGAAGGGAACAGTCCGGTCCAGCCGGTCGCGTTCCGTCACACGATTCACGTGGACACGCTGAAGATGAATTGCCTCTATTGTCATTTCTCCGCCAACAAATCGTTCGATCCAGGTCTGCCCGCCGTCGGCACCTGCATGGGATGTCATACCGTCGTTGCGGGCACATCCGAAGGAAACAAAGCGGAAATCCAAAAGCTCGCTGCGTTCTGGAACAAGAAGCAGCCCGTGCCGTGGGTGCGAATTCATAAACTGCCGGAGTACGTCCACTTCCCCCACATGCGGCACGTGAATGCCGGTGTTACGTGTCAAACCTGCCACGGCCAGATTCAGAACATGAAGCAGGTTTATCAGGCGTCATCGCTCAACATGGGCTGGTGCATCAACTGTCACATCGGACAGTCGAATCCGCCGTTTCGCGCACGATATGATTGCGCCTCATGTCACTACTGATCGAATGAGCACCGTAGAAGATCCGACTTCGCCGACGGAATCCGCGACGCAAGCTGCGCCAAACGGCGTCAGGCGCCGCGAATTTCTCAAAGTCCTGGGCGTTGGCACGGCAGCGACGACGATGCTTGGATGCGCTTCGGAAAAAGTCGAGAAGCTCATACCGTACCTCGTCTCTCCGGATCAAACCGTACCGGGTGTCTCGAACTATTACGCGACGACGTGTCGAGAATGCTCCGTTGCGTGCGGCGTAATCGCTGAAACGCGTGATGGGCGGACCATCAAGCTCGAGGGCAATCCGGAGCATCCGGTGAACCGTGGCGCGCTGTGCGCACGCGGGCAGGCTGCGCTTCAAGGCCTGTACAATCCTGATCGCTATCGCGGGCCAATGGCGCGCAAGAACGGTCAGCTGCAGAGCGTCACGTGGGACGAGGCGCTGCAGATCTTCGCACAGAAGCTCGGCGAAGTACGGAGCAGAGGAGGGGCAGCAAACGCCGTCTTCATCAATCAACACGAATCGGGGAGCTTCACGACTTTCCTCGACGCGTGGCTTGCGGGCTTCGGGATGCCGGCTCATCTCAGCTACGATGCGGGCGCAGACTATGCTGCGATCGCCGCAAACCGTCAAAGCTACGGCGTCGCCTGGCCCAAGCTGGATTTCCGCGCCGCACGTCTCGTCGTTTCGTTCGGCGCGGATTTTCTCGACAGCTGGGGCGCGTCCGTTCCGCAACAACTGGATTTCGCTGACGCACGCGCGGATCACGAACGAGCACCGCGACTGATCTATGTTGGGCCGAGGCGCTCACTGACCGGTCTCAACGCCGATCAGTGGATCGATTGCAAGCCGGGGAGCGAAATGGCGATCGTTCGATTGCTCGCCGGACAACTACCTGCGCAACAAGCATCACAGCTCACCGGCGTTGCGGCCGCCACCCTGGACGCATTCGCGAGAGAATTCGCGGCGACGAAGCCGAGCATGGTGCTCGCAGGCGGCGGTGGCGCCGACGGTCTCGAGGTCGCGCTGGCGGCAAACGCGCTCAACCAATCCCAGGGAAACGTCGGCGTCACCATCAAGCCAGGCGAGGGTTACCTCGGCTTCGATCGCATGGCGTCACCGGCGGAGCTGCGCGCGCTCGCCGAGCGCATGAACACCGGCGCGGTCTCGCTCTTGATGGTGCGCGGGGCAAATCCTGCGTACACGCTCCCGGCTTCCGCGGGTTTCGCCGCGGCGATGGCGAAGGTTCCCTTCAAGGTGAGCTTCTCCAGCTATCCTGACGAAACAACGCAGCTCGCCGATCTGATTCTCCCCGACCATCATTCCCTCGAGCAATGGGGTGATGTCGAGCCGGTGCGCGGGACCATCTCGTTGCAGCAGCCCACGATGGATCCGGTTTTCGACACTCGTGCGACCGCCGATGTGTTGATTGCTGTTGCCAAAAAGGATCCGGGCAGCGCTGGTCGCTATCCAATGGCGGACTTCCGCTCGTGGCTGATAGGCCGTTTCCCGGGCGGCGTTAACGGTCTGTCAGCCGCGCTGCCACGCGGTATGGCCGCGGGATCGTTGGGCGAGCAGGCGAGCGCGCGTCCGATTCCCGCTCTCCGGATGGCGAGGCCGATCGAGCAGTCGAGTGGGAACATGTACCTCGTGGTCTATGCGCATCCATTCATCGGCGACGGACGCGGCGCCAACAAGCCGTGGCTTCAGGAGATTCCTGATCCGGTCACGAAAATCTGTTGGCAGACGGTTGCTGAAATGAATCCGGCGACTGCTGAAGCGATGGGATTGTCCAATGGCGATCTCGTCACCATTCAGACGTCGGCGGGACGTGTCACGCTGCCGGTGCTTCGATATCCGGGCACCCAGCGGGACACGGTTGCGATCGCAACCGGCAGAGGACATCCGCACTCGGGTCGGTATGCGGCGGCCGGCGTAAATCCGCTGGAGCTACTGCCGCTTGGCGAAGATCGCGCCGGAGGAATCGCTTTCGTCTCTACCAAGGCCAACGTCGAGAAGGCAGCTGGGCACGCCCAGCTCGTGACGACGGAAGGATCGGCGCGCCAGCACGGACGTGGAATTGGGCAGGCAATCGCGATCGCTGATCTCAGAGCGGGCAGGCCCGGGCACGACACCGGTACCGCGCACGCGACTGAAATCGCTCAGCAGGGCGGGGCAGAAGTGCCGAGTGGCGAACGGCCGGAAGGCGGCGCCGAACACGGCGAGGAAATGGCGGGTGACGCGTCCCACCAATTTCTGCCCGGCCTGCGCTCACCAGTAGCGAACGATGCGCAGGGAGAGCAGGGGGATCCGCGGTCCAAAGACAAAGGCATGTACGATCCGAATCACTGGAGCGGCATGGCGAAGCGGCGCTGGGCGATGACGGTGGATCTCGCGCGCTGCACCGGATGCTCTGCCTGCGTGAGCGCGTGCTACGCGGAGAACAACATTCCGACTGTTGGCGCGGACTGGCAGGGCGCCAAGGTGCTACCTGACAGGACTGGCTTCGGCGCGAACATTCTTCGCAGCCGCGAGATGGCCTGGATCCGCATCGAGCGTTACTACGAGGGCGGGGAAGACGGCGGTGCGGATTTCGACACGCGTTTCGTGCCGATGATGTGTCAACACTGTGGCAACGCTCCCTGCGAGCCTGTGTGTCCAGTGTACGCAACTTACCACGCGCCCGACGGCCTGAACGTGCAGGTCTACAACCGCTGCGTCGGTACGCGATACTGCTCGAATAACTGCCCTTACAAAGTCCGGTACTTCAACTGGTTTGGATACGGTGAGCCGGCAAGACCTCAGTACGCCTTCCCGGAGCCCCTCAACTGGCAGCTGAATCCTGACGTAACCGTACGCGGCAAGGGCGTGATGGAGAAATGCACCTTCTGCGTGCAGCGAATTCGCGAAGCGGAAAATCGCGCGGCCGCTGAGAAGCGAACGCTGAAACCCGACGAGTTCACCACCGCTTGCGCGGCATCATGTCCGTCGCGTGCTATCACCTTTGGCGATGCGGCCGACGAAAACTGGACGGTCACTCAACTCGCGAAAGATGCGCGGGCGTATCACGTGTTCGAAGAGCTGAATACTTACACGGCAATCGTGTACCTGAAGAAGGTGAATCACCCGGCGCAGACAGCGGGGATGGCGTAGCAATGGCGACGATCACACGACCGGTTCCCGCGCGCGACGAGCCGCGTCGACCGAATACCGCGACGGCAGGCGTGCAGCTTCCGGCGGTAAAGGATTACGAGCAGGTCGACCGCGAGATCGTAGGTACCCTGCGGCCAACGCTGGGCTGGTTTATCGGCCTGGGCGTCGCCGTATTGGCGTTGCTTCTGGGAATCAGCGCCTGGATGTATCAGATCTACACCGGCCTCGGCGTCGCGGGCTACAATCCGCCAGTGATGTGGGGTGTGTACATCATCACCTTCGTCTTCTGGATCGGTATCGGTCACGCCGGCACTCTGATCTCGGCGATTCTGTATCTCTTCCGCGCTGGTTTCCGCACGACGATCTACAGATGCGCGGAGGCGATGACTGTCTTCGCGGTGATGACCGCCGCGCTGTTCCCGATTCTGCACCTTGGTCGCCCGTGGAAATTTTTCTGGCTGATTCCGTACCCGAACTGGCGCTACATCTGGCCGCAGTTCAAGAGTCCGCTCGTGTGGGACGTGTTCGCGATCCTGACCTATTTCACGATCTCGAGTACGTTCCTTTTTATCGGGCTGATTCCTGACATTGCCGTGCTGCGAGATCGCGAGGGCATCAGTCCGATCAGGCGGCGCATTTTCTCGGTTCTCTCGCTCGGATGGCGCAACACCGACGCCGAATGGCGGCATTTCGCGCGCGCGTACCTGTTCCTGGCGGCGTTCTCGACACCGCTGGTGTTGTCTGTACACTCGGTGGTGTCCTTCGACTTCGCCATGGCGCTGACGCCCGGTTGGCACACCACGATTTTCCCGCCGTACTTCGTTGCCGGTGCGATTTTCTCCGGCATGGGGATGGTGTTCACGATCATCATCCCGCTCAGAAAGTGGTTCGGCCTCAAGCACTACGTGACGATCAATCATCTCGACGCCGCCGCGAAGCTCTGTCTGTTCACCTCGCTCGTCGTGGGGTGCGCCTACATGACGGAGTGGTTCGTCGCCTGGTTCAGCGGCAACGAGGCGGAGCAAAGCTTTTTTGCAAATCGTATCTGGGGTCAATGGTGGTGGTCGTCCGCGATTCTGTACACGTGCAACATGGTGTTGCCGCTATCGCTGTTCGTGCAGAAGCTGCGGCGCAGCGCGGCGTGGCTGTTCATCATCTCGTTCACGATCAACATTGGTATGTGGTTCGAGCGTTTCGTGATCGTCGTGCCGTCACTCTCGCACGAGTTCGAGCCGTGGCAATGGAGCGGATATCGTCCGACGTGGGTCGACTACTCCATCCTCATCGGTAGCTTCGGCTGGTTCTCGATGTGGTTCATGCTGTTCATCAAGCAGCTACCCGTCGTAGCGATCGCCGAAGTGAAGGAGATAGTCCCGCCCAAGCTCCGGCGAACGCATCCGCACGGCGTCGATCCGGCGGGACGGCATTTTGAATTCGAGCCCGACACTCCCGGAGAGTACGCCTGATGCGCGGTGTCCTCGGTGCATTCCGCGAGCTCGACGCCGCCGTCAGTGCGATCGAAGCGCTGAAGGAGAAAAAGGTCGGGGCAATCCGCGTCTACACCCCGACGCCGCGTCACGAGCTCGAGGAAGCGATGGCAGCGCCGCCGAGTCCGGTGAGACGCTACACGCTTATCGGTGGCCTGCTTGGCGTGACGTTCGGATACTGGATCGCCATCTGGACCTCCGACTACTGGCCGTTGGTGGTTGGTGGAAAACCAATCGCTTCATGGGTGCCATACACGATCTTCGGCTTCGAGGTGATGGTGCTCATCGGTGGACTTTCTACCGTCGCCGGTCTGTTAATCAGCGCGCGTGTGCCGCGACTCACCATGATGGTTGGCTACGACCCGCGCTTCAGTCACGGTGATTACGGGGTGTGGGTGGAATGTGCGCCCGAACAGGCGCGCACGGCGGAAAATCTGCTGCGCGAGCATGGGGCGGTGGAGGTGCGTCGTGAGCGCTAGGCGTCGAATGGTCGTGCTCGTCATTCCGCTTGTGCTGACCGCGTGCGAGTGGTTCACCGACTTCAAGCGCCAGCCATCCCTTTGGACGTGGGAGCAGGTGAAAGACACGCTCACGCCTTCGCGCGGCAATCCGCAGATGTCGGTTCCGACGACCGGCACGGCAGTCGCCGGATTGCAAGTGTCTTATGGTGCGTTTCCGGCGACGATCGATTCGATGGCAGGTCTTCAGAATCCAACGCCGGCGAGCGACTCGTCGCTCGCGAATGGCCGCAAATATTTTGCGATCAATTGCGCAGTCTGTCACGGCGATCGCGCGATGGGAGACGGACCAGTGACGAAGTTCGGAATGCCCGGGATCAACCTTACGACTGACATGACCAAGGCACGCACCGATGGCTACATCTTCGGCATGATTCGAAATGGCCGGGGACTCATGCCGCCGTACAATCGAATCGAAGAGTCTGACCGCTGGGACGTCGTGAACTACCTGCGCGCGCTGCAGGGGGTAAATGGCAAATCGGTGCCGGTGGGGCCATTGGCTGCACCGGGTGTTACCGGCGACAAGGTTCCCGGAGCGACGAGGTTGGGACCAACGCAGCCGGCGCCTTTTTCCAAGCCACGCAACGTATTGAGTGGAGCGCAACCGGAGGCACTGGGTCCCGCTAATCCGGCAGCGGTCCAACAAGGTCTTCCCGTTCGCGCGCCTGACACGGCGTCGCGCGCACGCCAGGACTCGGCGAAGGCAAGAGCGGATAGCAATAGTGCGAGAGTGATTCGATGACGCACGACGCACACGCTCCGACCAGAGAGGAGGTACTCGCCGGAATCGACCGGCCGACACCGGCTGGTTTGCGCGCCATCTGCCTGGTTTTGGCGGTGATTGGCTTGGTCGTGTTCGCAATCGGGTTGTTCGTGCAGCCAGACCGCACGTGGCAAGCGCTACTCGTCAACTGGCTTTACTTCACGTCGATTTCTTCGGCGGGCGTGATGTTCGTCGCCGTTCAGCGCATCACCACCGCACGCTGGTCGCGTCCGATCATCCGGTTCCTCGAAGGCTACGTCGCGTTCCTGCCGGTGGCGTTCGTGTTACTGCTTCTCATCATTTTCGTAGGCCGGCACCACGTCTTCTGGTGGGCCAACCAGATTCCCGAGATACGGGAGAAGCGCATCTATCTAAACCCCCCGTTCTTCCTCACGCGGGTGACGGTCACCTATCTCATAATCAGTCTGCTCAGCGTCTGGTACATCTACACGACAGTACGGCTTGACGTCGGGATCATGGCAGAGGGAGGCGCCAACTGGGCGCGCGGTCTGCGCGAGCGGATGCGTAGAAACTTTCGGGATGAGCGGCGCGAGCTCCACTCGACGCACTCGCTGCAGGGGCGACTCGCGGTATTCCTCGCGTTCGCCTTCGGATTCGGCTGGATCGTGCTGTCGTGGGATCTATCGATGTCGCTCGATCCGCACTTTCAGAGCACGATGTATGGCTGGTGGTTCTTTATGGGGGGATGGGTCGCCGCGCTCGCCAGCTGGACGATTATCGTGATGGCATGGCGAAGATATCTTGGCCGCTACGATCTCATCCAGGACAAGCACTTTCACGACCTGGGCAAACTGTGCTTCGCCTTCACCGCGTTTTGGGGCTACCTCACTTTCGGCCAGTACCTCGTCATCTGGTACGGCAACATGGGAGAGGAAACTCACTGGGCGCGGCTGCGGCTGATCGATGGATGGCGCGTGCCGACGCTTGTCACTGTCACGCTGATGTTCGTGCTGCCGTTCTTCGGCCTTTTGTCGCGCGCGGCGAAAGTTTATTTGCCGACCATGATATTGTTTGCGATGTCAACGGTGGTCGGTCTCTGGATGCATCGCTACCTCGAGGTATACCCGTCGATCTACGGCGCGATTGCAAATATTCCGTTCGGCATATGGGAACTTGGGATCACGGCGGGAATGCTCGGGATTTGGGGGTTCTGCTACCTCGCGTTCATGGACGCGTTCCCGCGCATGCGAGTGCTGCTCATGACGTCGCCGTACAGGGACGAAGTGCAGGTGCCCGTCGATCCGCGCACGATGGAGCCTCTCCCGGCTCACGAGTAACTGCAACTGCGGGCTGCGGACTAACTGCTACGAATTGCGGACTGCTGTCTAATTCCGGATTGGGACACTAACTGCGCATTGGGAGACTAATTGCGGACTCCGAACTCAAAACCGGCTTTGAGTGCGCAGTTCGCAGCCGTTTGTCTACCAATCCGAAGTAGGTCTCCCAATCCGTAATCAGTCAGCAGTCCGAAATGCCGTTGGTCCGCACTCCGCAAATAGACCGCGGCGCGCAATTCGTCGAACCAATGTTGTTCGGGCGCCTGGCGATCGGATATATTTCGCCGCGAGGGGCGTTAGCTCAGCTGGGAGAGCGCCTGGTTTGCAACCAGGAGGTCGCAGGTTCGATCCCTGTACGCTCCATTTTTCCCTCCCGTTCCAGCCTCGCGCGCGAGGCCGCGTAATTAGAGCCGGGGCAGGTCGTCGAAGCTGACGATCACGTCTCCCTCACCCTGAATCGGCGCGTGGTCCAGCGCGCTTTCCGCGCGATGCACGAGTTCGGCAACATTGACGTGCGAAGCGGCAAGGTCCGAGACGGCAGAGTATCCGGCGCGCAATCGCACCTGCCCGGAAATCTTCTTCGCTTTCGATGCTCGATCGAGCTCACGATGGAGCCTGGCGACCAGAAGCTTCGCTCCCTCAGCGTCGGTG
>JBJMOA010000094.1:0-14509 GCA_045803975.1 Gemmatimonadaceae bacterium | reverse complement strand
GATGTACAAACAGCTGCCAAAGTCTTCACAGCGGACGCGAATTATCGGGTATACCTGCGGGCTCGCCGCCGGCGCAATCTGGGGCACCACCGGACCGTTGAGCACTGCGTTGTACGCGGAGGGTGCGGCAATTACAGCGGTAGGTTTTTGGAGACTCCTCCTGGCAGTACTCGGCTTCACAATCTATGGATTGTTCGCGCGTGATCTCTTCAGGATCGACAGACGCGGAATCTTGCTGATCATGGTACTTGGAGGTGCGCTAGTCGCTCTGTTCGAGGTGCCCTTCCAGTATGCGATCGCGGGCCTGGGTGTCGCGCCCGCCGTCGCCCTCCTCTACACCGCGCCGGTTACTGTTGCCATCGCCGGACACTTCATCCTCAGGGAAAAGCTCACGCCGTTTCGCGTTGTGCTCGCGGTGGGTGTCATGATCGGAGTTTGGTTGACCGTAAACGGTGAAGCTGCTGACCAATCGCAACCAACAGCGTCGCGGCTTGCCGGGATTCTGGGCGGGCTGATTGCGGCGGCGTCGTACGCGGCGACTGCGATCCTCGCGCGCTACATCGTGCCGCGGTACGGATCAAAAAAGATGTTGTACTGGGAGCTCGTCGGCGGTCTGATATTCCTCGCCATCCTGTTGCCAACGTTTGGACAAACGCCGAATGCGCCAAGTAACCTCGCAGGTTGGGCATACGTCGCGGCGTTAGGAATCGGAGCGGTGGTTGCGGCGAATTTTCTGTTCTTTGCCGCCATGAAGCGAATCGACGCCGCGCCAGCAAGTGTTGCCGCGAGTGTCGAGCCGCTGGTTGGAGCGCTACTCAGCCTACTCCTTTTCAATCAGCAGCTGCGTTGGTTTGGGTGGGTGGGTCTTCTGATGGTTATTGGAGGAGTTGCTGGCGGGTACGCCGAAGAGGCAAGCTTGCAGGAAGCCACTAGTCATGGATAGTCGTTTTCGTTAAGAAATATCCCCAAGCGCGGCGCGCTCAGCGGTCTTACCCCCACGCTTAACGAATACTTATGGCGACCTTCAGCACCTGACTTCAGAACAGCCATCACCACTATCCGCACTTTCTCCGAACGAGTCACGATCCATCCGAATCTGATTTCGGGTGCATGACGGTGCGGTTCATGAAGTCGCTAGGTCTTGTGAAGGTCTCGTCGACGGGCTCCTAAGGTAAGCCGGAATCCTTGAGTAGCGCGTCTACCACCTGCGGATCGAAGTGTCGGCCGCGCTCGGACACAATCTTCCTGATCGCCTTCTCGATCGACCACGCACCGCGGTAGGGCCGGTTGTGAGTCAACGCATCGAAATAGTCCGCGACCGCAACGAGTCTGGACTCGAGCGGGATCTGCTCTCCGCTGATTCGCTCCGGGTAGCCGCCCCCATCCCAGCGCTCGTGATGGCTGCGCGCGATTAGCTCCGCCGTCCGCACCAGCGCCGAGCTGCCGCCGGCGAGCATCGACGCACCGATGTTAACGTGGGTCTGCATGATTCCACGTTCCTCCCGAGTGAGGCGCCCTGCCTTGCGCAGAATCGCGTCGGGAATGCCGATCTTGCCGACATCGTGAAGCGGAGCTGCCCGACGAATCAGATCCACGCGATCGACCGACAATCTCAGTCGCATCGCCAGCCGAGCGGCGAGCTCGCCAACTCTCTGGGTGTGCTCGCCCGTCTCGTCATCGCGGAATTCTGCGGCCGCGGCAAGCCTCTGTAGAATCTCCAGCTGGGCCTGTTCCAGCTGCCGCGTACGCTCGGCGACGTTCTGCTCGAGCTGCGCGTTCTGGTGCCGAATGGTGCTGTAGAGAGAGCGCGTCTCCAGCAGATTTTGAATGCGCAGCACCACTTCGGTGGCATCGAACGGCTTGAGGAGAAAATCCTTGACGCCACTGGCCAGCGCACGTCGTTTCGTATCCGAGTTCGAGTCAGCGGTCAGCATCACCACCGGCAGATAACCAGTGCCGAGGTGCGGGCGAATCGAGTCGAGCACTGTGAAGCCATCGAGCTTCGGCATGTGCAGATCCAGCAACACCAGGTCGGGGGCCCACGTGTTCACGAGCGAGACGCCGACAGCGGGATCGGTGGTGCTGTTGACGTTCACGAAGCCGGCAGTGCGGAGAATGCGCTTGAGCACATCGACGTTGGCTTGGTGGTCGTCGATGATCAGAATGCGCGCCTCGCCCCAGTTATTGGTCCGGACGAGCGAAACATGCGATTTCGGCCGGTGGACTGGGTTTCGCGCAGGAGTACGCAAAGGGGCGGACATGCTATGGCGCTCGTTGTGGAAGCGTATGAAATGCAAGCTCAGCCATATGACGATCCGGCTAGCCCTACTGTATCCAATCAAACGACTTGCGCTTCTCGGTGCCGGTAAATGTTCGGGCGACCGCGAAAGCTCGGCTGTTACTGCGTAAGTCCAAGTCAGTCAATTGATACCGGTCGTTATTGCTGAGCTTTCACCCTCGTCGCTTTATCCATGGGAAGCGTTCGCCAATTGCACCTCCGCACTCCCCACGACAATCGCCAGCGCGTCGGCGATCTCGTGGTCGAAGTCGCACGCCGCTACGCGGCACAGATGAATGAAAGCGACTTCGCGACGCTGCTTCGCTCGCGTAAGCTCGACCGCCGTCGCTACGTCGCTTTCATCGCCAGTCTCTACCCGTGCGTCATCGGCTTCAATCGCGCGCTGATTCGCAGCATCGCCAAAGTCGATCACGTCCTGCACAGCAGCTTCATCAAGAACCTCGCGCAGCAACTCGAGGAAGAGCAGACCCACAACCAGATGTGGCGCACCAAGCTCGACGTCTTTGGTGTCGATCATCAGGCCCTGTACTGGGATCTCACCGATTATCTCGGCCGATTCACGAGCGTGGAGCTCGAAAGAATGACCCGTGAGGTGCTTGCGGCGCTGACCAAGGATGCCGAGAACTACTCGCCTGGCGCGTTTCCCGAACCGCCGTTCCCCGAGCCTGTCCTCGCGCTTTATCACCACTTCTTCATGACGGCGACGTACGAGAGCATCGATTACTGGGAGCACTTCGCCTGTCAGAGCTCGGTCGAGATGACGATTTACTCGGTGGTGTCGGCAACCGTTCTTCCCGGCGTACAGGGCAATCCTGAGCTCGATGGCGGCCCGGCGACCCTGGCGTGGTGGATCGAGCACGCGCAGCATGAAGGCACCTCGGGGCGCACCGATGAGGAAAAGCATCTCGACATGTCGCGTCTCGCGCTGAATCGCAGCGAGACCGCGAATTCGCTGAAAGAGGCGGTCGTCGCCCGCGCTGATGATGCGCTCAAGTTGTTCGCCGCAGCGATGACTTGTCAGATCGTCGAGAGCGAGCGCTTTCCAGTCGAACGCTATCTGACCACGCGCGCGCTACGGACAGGCACGCGATGAACGGCGCGCGCTCGGGAGCCTGAGCGGTGCTGCGACTTCTCAAGCTTGGCGGCTCGGCGCAGAACGGCGACGCACCACCGCCCGCTCAGACCGACGGGGAGGCGAGTCTCCTCGATTTCCTGAGCGACGGCGTACTCTCCACTGATAGCGAAGATCGGGTCACTTACGCCAACCGCGCCGCCGCGGATCTGCTCGGCCGGGACGCGGCGGCACTCGTCGGTCAAAAGCTCCTCAGTCTTTTCGCGCGGGACAGCGGCGATGCGGTTGTATTCGCGCAAAGCGCGGCGCGCGACGGACTCACGCAGTGCTACGACGCGGAAGTTGCGGGTCGTGACTGCAAAGTCAGCATCGGCGCAGCGCCACTCAGAGATGCGACGGGGACCGTCGGAACGATTCTCACCCTGCGAGACGTCACCGACATCCGACATGCGCATCAGGAGCTGGCGCGCTCGGAGTCGAGGTATCGTCACCTGTTCGAGGACGCCAGCGATGCGATAATGACCTTCGACTCGCTCGGTCGGTTTACCAGCGTCAACGACGCCGGAGAACAAATCTCCGGATACAGCCGCGAAGAGTTGATCGGCCGTTTCTTCGGCCCGCTGCTACCGATCACCGAGCTGCCGCGCGCGGTACTCGAGTTCAGAAAGGCACTCTCGGGCCAGCCGGGGCAATTCGAATCGGTCGTCGTACGCAAGGACGGCGATCGCCGTCACATCACCATCACCTATTCCTGCCCGCAACGAAGCCGCGAAGTTCTGTGTCTGATCCGCGACGCGACGGAAGAAAAGCAGTTGCAGCAACAGCTGGTGCAGTCGGAAAAGATGGGCGCGATCGGGCAGCTGGTGAGCGGTGTCGCGCACGAGTTGAATAACCCGCTGGCCAGCATCACTGCGTTTGCGCAGCTGATGCTGTCGGACGGAAATCTCAACAAGGATGATCGTCACGCTACGGAAACCATCGCCGGCGAAGCGCGTCGTGCCGCGCGCATCGTGCACAACCTTCTGACCTTCGCGCGTCAGCACAAGGCGGAAAAGACTTACGCCGACATCAACCAGGTGATCGAGAACACCATCGAGCTGCGCGGCTACGACCTCAACGGACGCGGCATCCAGATCGAGCGTTTGTATGCCGATCCCCCGCCGAGCACCATGGTGGATGCGTATCAGTTGCAGCAAGTGATTCTGAATCTCGTCACCAACGCCGAGCAGGCGATGGCGGGCGTGGACCGTGCCCACCATCGATTGACCGTGCGCACGCGCAAGGATGTGGAGACGATTCACATCGAGGTCGAGGACACGGGCCCCGGCATTCCCGCGGATAGTCTGGAGAGGATCTTCAATCCATTCTACACGACGAAATCGGTTGGCCACGGCACCGGCCTCGGATTGTCGATTTCGCTGGGTATCATCAGCGAGCACGGCGGGCGGATCTGGGCCGAGAACGCCGCCGGCGCCGGCGCGAGATTTTGCATCGAGCTACCACTTGTCGCATCTGACCCTGGCAGCACGTCGACGCCGTCCGACCCGCAGGTGTCGTTGGCAAAGAACCTTCACATCCTGGTGGCTGACGACGAGGCCGCGATCCGGGAAGCGCTCGCACGTTTCCTCGAGAAAGCAGGTCACAGTGTTGTGATGGTCGACAGCGGCAGCAAGGCGCTTGAGGCGGGTCGCGAAGGGATGTTCGACACGATCTTTCTCGATATCCGCATGCCCGACATCTCAGGTCAGACTGTCTTTCGCCAGTGGGAGAGCAAGCGACCCGACCTCGCCGAGCGCGTGGTGTTTCTGACCGGCGACATCGTGAGCGAGGACTTGTTTCAGTTCCTGACTGGTACTGGAAGGCCATTCGTCGCCAAGCCGTTCGATCTCGACGTAATACTTCAGTCGCTCAATCGATAGGCGGAAGCTTTGGCGGCTACCCCTTGCGATGCCGCAACGCTTGCATTAAATACTGAACCAGATGGTTCAGTATATGACGACCCGACTTGATACTTCGTTTGCGGCGCTCTCGGATGCCACGCGGCGTGGCGTTCTGCAGCAGCTCGGACGATCCGACGCCTCGATCACGGACCTTGCCGAGAAGTTCCAAATGACGCTCACGGGCATGAAGAAGCACGTCGGCGTTCTCGAGCAAGCGGGGCTCGTCACCACGAAGAAGATCGGGCGCGTGCGGACGTGCCAGCTGGGCCCGCGCCGATTGGAGGAAGAGACGGTGTGGCTCGAGAGGTACCGCCAGCGCTGGGACGAACGGTTCGACGAGTTGGACAAAGTTGTCGAGGAACTCACACGAAAGGAGAAGAGCAATGAACGCAGGAATCGAAAGTAAGCCCGGCCCCGTGAAGAACCGCACCACGGTGGAACGGAAGTCCGACCGCGAGGTGGTTGTCACGCGGACCATCAACGGCCCGGCGCGCATTGTGTTCGAGGCGTTTACCAGCGCCGAGCTGCTAAAGCGTTGGTGGGTGCCCAAGTCGATGGGAATGACGCTGCTGTCCTGCGAGGTGGATGCTCGTGTCGGCGGCAAGTACCGATTGGTATTCGACGTCGGTGGCTCCGAGCCTGCCGCGTTCTTCGGCACGTATGCCGAAGTGAAGCCGTACTCGCGCCTCGCGTGGACCAACGAAGAAGGTGGCGAGGGCGGGTCTGTCACCACGGTGACGTTCGAGGAAAAGGGCGGCAAGACGCTGGTGGTCCTGCGCGAGACCTATCCTTCGAAGGAAGCGCTCGACGCTGCCGGCACCGGAGCAGCCGATGCAATGGTCGAGACGTTCGATCAGCTGGACGAGCTTCTCGTCACCCTGGGTGAGAGCTCGGGACAGTAGCAGAGACGTAGATCTCGCCGTCGGTCGTCCGATAGCCCCGGCTCACACTCGCCGGGGCTATCGGGTCCCACGTTACGTAGTCTCATTTGTCCCGACATGAGTGCGTCGCGTCGGAAGTGATTAGTTCACCGGCGATCGAACACGGCTCTGGTCTTCTCGCCGGTCGCGACTGCCGTCGACTCGTCCGTCAGCGTTTTTCCGTCCCGGGACAGTGTGTAGATCTCTTCGGTGAACAGCTTGCCGTTCAGTTTTCCAGTCACCTTGATCGAGTTCCCTACGTTGGCAAACGCGTTCGTGAACTTCGTCGCCTGGGCCGCCTGCATCACGGGATAATCCTTGCCGTCAAATCTGCCTTTGACGGTCATTTGAAACTCCGGGATGGTTATCCTGATGCCCTGCGCGCCATCTAGTGCCATCTTGAGCGTCGACGTCGCTCCTGCAACTTCGCCGGCTTTCCACTTACCCGAAAATCCCGGCCCGCCGGAGACGCGTGTGTCGATCGTCTTTTGGCGTAAGGTTTTCCCGTTGGCACCGATGACGTCCGCAACGTTGCTGATCGAATTGCCCGTCAGCGTAAGACGCGATCTTTGCACTGTCTTGCCGTTCATCCGGAACGTGAGGTCCCACGAAGTCGGGCTCAGCTCCTTACCGATGACCGCCACGCCGCTGGGCATCACGTGCTCCTTCCCGGCCAGGTCGAAATCTGCTTCGAATCCGCCGCCGGAATAGTGGATCATGCCCGACGGCGTCCTGCTGACGCTGTAGACCAGGCCGCCGAGCTGGCTCTTGGCGAGGTTCAGCTTCCAGGTGCCCGCGAAACTCCGCGATTGCGCGACAACCGTCGCGGCAGCAAGTGGGGCAACAACGGCGACAATTCCAAACGTGCGCAGCCATCTGGTCATCTGAGCTCCTTGCGAAGGCCCGGCCCGTGTTCCTACAAGTCCATTCAGATATGCAGGCGCAGCCGCCAAGTGTCAAACTTCGACGAGCAGGATTTGGTTACTCGAAGGTGACTTCCAGCGCGTCCCCCGGCTCGATCGCCGCCCATTGGACGAAAAGCTCCGCCCGCTTCGCACGAATTCTGGAAAGGTCGTCTTCCGTGACAACAACATCGGTGGCCAAAGAGTTTTCCGCGCTGTAGCTCGCGAGCGCGGCATTCAAATCGTCCGCCGTCGCCCGATCGCTGCCGGCGCGCTCCCGATCGAGAAAGCCGACGATGATCTCGGCAATGTTTGCTTCAGGTGGGATCCTTCCGCGCGGCCACGGCGTGCCGAAATCCGAGAGATCCCAGCCGGATGCAACCAATCCGTAGAATCCATTTCGAATGCCGAGCACTGACTCCACGGCGTAGTGCGTCAGATCGTGCCGCGGGAAAAAGCGGGCTTGCCCGCCTTCCTGTCGCTGCCACGTCGTCGTACCGTCCGGCCTCGTGCAGCTCAACGAAGTGCGACCGTCCGCGTTCTTTTTGATTCGAATGATCATGCCACGCGCGTTCGGCATGCCAAGCGATCTAATGAATCGTCTCGCCCTTCTCCAGCATCTCGATGAATTTCGCGATCCGTCGCGCTCTGGTCTCCGCTTTCTTGGCCGTGGCTACCCTCCAGAGAATCGCATAGCGGTTGGTTCTATCGAGAGTCTTGAAGAACTCAGCGGCGCGCGGATGGCGATCCAATTCATTCTGTAAATCAACCGGCACGGTCGCCGTGCTCGCGGAGTCATACGCAGCCTCCCACCGCCCGTCCTGTTTCGCGCGCTCAACCTCCGCCAGCCCCGCTGGCTTCATCCTGCCGCTGGCGATCAGTGCGAGCGCTTTCTCGCGATTGATCCGGGACCAGATGCTCCGCGGCCGACGCGGCATGAATCGCTGTAGCCATGCACTCTCGCTCTCCGGCCGCTTTTGCGCGTCGATCCAGCCGTAGCAAAGTGCGGTGTCGACGCCTTGCTGGTACGTGAGGGATTTCTTTCCCGACTCCTTTCTGGCGATGCGCACCCAGATTCCGGGCGACGTCGCGTGGTTCTTCCCCAGCCAGGCCTCAAAGTCTTGCTGCGTCTTGAACGCGCGGATGGGCCCCGTTGACGCGTCGGTCGCGGCGTTCTTTTTCCCCGTCGTCGATTGCTTCTTCTTCGCCACCACGCGTCTCAATGCATTCCGGCGCGGTGATCCATTCGCTGGAAGGCGAGGAATTCATGGATCGCCGCAACGGCATCGGGATTCTTTGTCGAAATCACGACCTCCGCGCCGCGCGGCAGATCACGCGCGCTATACACGATCTCGGCGCGCAACGCCTTCATCTGCCTTGTCCCCGGCACTTCCGACGTTGCGTGAACGAATCCAGGCACCGCGAAATCTCCATTCGCGAACGAAGTCGCGATCGCGCGCATGTGCGCCCTGATCGTCTCCTCGCCAGTCGTGTCGCTCTCCTTTCGCTGCAGGACGATGCGGCCGCCGTTCGGGAGTGGCTCGAAGACATGTTGCGATGTGTATTGATCGACTCCCATCGCCGATTCGCCCCGCTGCTGCAGCGCGGCGAACGCAGAGTCACTGTCCACTGCCGCCGTCCTGGTTTGAGAGCACGCGAAGCATAGCGTCGCGATCATAAAAAGCCGCGTTCTACTTCTCACGTTTCGACTCTCGACCCCGCGCGTCGGCCAGCTTTCTCGCGATGCCACGATAGAACGCCGCGTCGACCTTCTTGTTCTGCTCTTCCAGACTCAGCGCCGCCAGCTCCAGAGCGTAGAGAATGTTGCCGAGGTAGAGCTGCGAAAGACCGGCGACGGTCTCCGTGTCGTCACCCATGCGTTCGCGCGGGTGGAATCGGCGTGACCTCGCGATCGGTGTTCGTCGCCTCGGCGGCAAGCACTCGAACCACCACCGCCGTGATGTTGTCGTTGCCACCGTTGATGTTTGCTTCCTGGATGAGCGCGTCTACGATCCGCTCCGGCTTGGCGCGCGACAACAGGAGTTGCTGGATCCGTCGATCGTCCACCATCCCCGTCAATCCATCGCTGGCGAGCAGGAAAGCATCGCCCACTCGCGCTTCGCCGTCGAAAACATCGGGCTCGATGTCGTCCGCCATTCCGATGCACCGCGTGATGACATTGCTCTGCGGATGCCGTCGCGCCTGATCTGGCGTCAACAAACCGGCGTCGACCTGCTCCTGCACCAGCGAGTGATCCTTCGTGAGCTGCTGCATGTGGCCGTCGCGAACGAGATAAATGCGCGAGTCACCAACGTGTCCGACCAGATAGCGCGTCTCGGAAAGAAGAAGCGCGGACACGGTGCTGCCCATACCCAGCTTGTCGCGCTCCGTTCTCGTGCGCTCGAACACGGCTCGATTGGCATCCCGGAGCGCACGCGAGACGCGCTCATGCGAGTCGGCAGCCTCGAGATCGTTCAGGTCCGAGAGATCGTGACTGACGATCTCCACCGCCATTTCGCTGGCGACTTCGCCCGCTGCGTGCCCACCCATCCCATCCGCGACTATGAATAGCCCGCGATAAGCATTGGCCGAAGCGTGAAGCGAATCCTCATTACCCTTCCGAATTCGGCCGACATCAGTGCGAGCCGCAACAGCAAGGTGCACTAGCGGGAGCTCATTTGATTTGATGAACTGGTGGGTGAAAGCGATAGATAGCGGAGACTTCCTCGCCTCAAACTACGGAGGCGTGAAAAGAGCGGCAAGCATCACCCCGCGCGCTGGAGAAGCGGCTCCGTGTCTCCCGCCTGCAGTCGCCAAAGTGCCGCGTAGAGACCACCGTGCTCCAGAAGCTGTCGATGCGTGCCGCGCTCAGCCACCTCGCCGTGATGCAGCACCAGGATCATGTCGGCGTTGGCGATCGTGCTCAATCTGTGAGCAACCGCGATCGTAGTTCTCCCCGCGACCAACACGCCGAGCGCTTCGTGAATCTCGGCCTCGATCTCGCTGTCGACGGCGCTGGTGGCTTCGTCGAGCAACAGCAGCGGCGTGTCGGCAGCGATGGCACGAGCAAACGAGAGTAGCTGGCGCTCTCCAACGCTGATCGATGCTCCGCGCTCGCCGAGCACCTGGCCGTAGCCGTTGGGAAACCCGCGAATGATTCGATCGGCGCCTACCTTCGCTGCCGCGGCTGACACATCCTGATCCGTAAGAGGATTTGATAGCCTGATATTCGTCGCGACATCCCCGGCGAAGAGGAAAATGTCCTGCTGCACGTAGCCGATGAGGGATCGAAGGCGATCGAGTGACAGCGTTCTGATGTCGACGCCGTTAATCGTGATGCGCCCCCGTTGCGGGTCGTAGAAGCGCATCAGCAGGTTGACGATCGTCGTCTTCCCAGCGCCGGTATGTCCGACGAGAGCGAGCGTTTCGCCGGGACGCGCAACAAAGCTCACGCCCTTGAGCACCCACTCGACGGGCAGCGTCTCCTTCGGCCCGGTGCCTTGCTGTTTCGCCAGGTGGGCGAGATCGTAGGCGAACCACACGTCCTCGAACGCGACCTCGATGCCGCCTCCCTGACGAACGATCGGCGGCGCCGTACCGTTGTCGGGAACGGCAGGCACTGTGTCGAGCAGCGTGAATATTCGCTCGGAGCTCGCCATTGCCGTCTGAAGGATGTTGTACTTCTCCGAGAGATCCTGCAGCGGCTGGAAGAACCGTCGCACGAGCTGCAAAAAAGCAGCGACGGTTCCGACGCTCAGCAGATTCGCATGGACACGCGACGCGCCCGCGACGATCAGGATCGCAAGTGCAATCGAAGTGAGCAGCTCGATCGCGGGGAAATAGAGCGCGTAGATCGTGATCGATTTGAGCTGCACGTCGAGATGAGATCGATTGAGCTCGTCAAAGCGCTTTGCCTCGCGACTCTCCTGCCCGAATAACTGGACGATGCGCATCCCCGTCAGTCGTTCCTGGAGGAATGAGTTGATGCGCGCGACACGGACGCGGATGTCGCGATATGTCTCACGAACGCCCTTCCGGAAAAGTGCCGACACCATCACTACGAATGGAATCACCGCGAAGGACGCAAGCGCGAGGCGCCAATCCATGATCAGCATCGCGATGCTGATTGCAACGAGCGTGAAGAGGTCGCCCAGGCCAGCGACCACTCCCGACGTGAAGAGCTCGTTGAGTGTCTCTACATCGGATGTCACTCGCGTGATCAGACGTCCGACGGGGTTCCGATCGAAATACGAGACGGACAGTCGCTGGAGATGACTGAAGATCTCCATGCGCAGGTCGCGCATGACGCGCTGACCGAGCAGGCTCGTGAGCCACGTTTGGGCATAAGACGTAAGGAACTCGAGGAGAAGCGCGAGGAAAAAAAGCGCCGTGCAAATCCACACGACTCGCACGTCGTGCGCGGGCACGGCGACGTCGATCACCCGCCTCGTGAGCAGCGGACCCGCAACCTGGATGGCTCCCTCGACTGAGAGAAACGCAAAAGCGCCGTACATCAGGGCCCGATACGGACGAGTATACACGAGCAACCGGCGCATCAACCTGCGGTCGTATGCCTTGCCGAGGATGTCGTCTTCGTGTGTTTGCGCGGCCGGAGCGGTCATTCAGCGTATCCTAGCCGCGTGGGGAGAGCCACGCTAGCCGGTTTTCCAGGCGTGGTACGCGGGTTGCACGTAGCCGGCGTCGAACCTGTCCGTCGCTCCATTCACCCTTTTGGAGGACCAATGGATATCATCACATGGATCATCCTCGGCCTTGTTTGCGGAGCAATAGCGAAAGCAATCATGCCCGGCCCTGATCCTGGGGGTATCATCGTCACCATCATCATCGGAATCGTTGGTGCAGTCATCGGTGGAGTGATCGGCCGTCAAGTCACCGGTGGCCCAGTAGGTGGTTTCAACGTGACGAGCATCGTGTTTTCCGTCATCGGTGCGCTGATTCTGCTTTGGATCTACAGGATGGTCACGAAGAACCGTACGACTCCGCGCACGCCCTGACGCGGTGCTGAACTAGAAAGGGGAGACGGGTTTGCCGCTCTGGCTGTATTGGATTCTTCTCGGCCTCATCGCCGGGACGCTGGCCAAGTTCCTCGTGCCAGGGCGGGACCCGTCCGGCTGCATCATCACCATCCTCCTCGGGATCGTCGGCGCGTTTATCGGCGGCTGGCTGGGGACCCGCTTCTTTGGATGGGGACAGGTGTCAGCCGGTGTAATCGATCTTCGCTCGATCGGCATCGCCACCGCCGGCGCAATCGTACTACTTCTGCTCGGCCGGCTCATCAGGCGATTGTAGCGACCCGCGACGAAGTTCGGCGGATGTTCGGTGCCGCGCTTAGATTTCGGATGTGAAAGAGAGCATCGTCGTCCGCGGCGCCCGCCAAAATAACCTCAAAGGCTTCGACCTCGAGATTCCGAGGCGCACGGTCACGGTCGTCACGGGTCCGTCAGGGTCTGGTAAGTCGTCGCTCGCATTCGACACGATCTACGCCGAGGGCCAGCGGCGCTACGTCGAATCGCTGTCGTCGTATGCCCGGCAGTTCCTGGAGAGGATGGAGAAGCCGGACGTCGATTCGGTGGAAGGACTGTCACCCGCCGTGGCGATCGAGCAAAAGAATCCGACTAAGACTTCGCGGTCCACGGTCGGCACCGCCACCGAGATCTACGACTACCTGCGTCTGTTGTGGGCGCGCGTCGGCCATACGTTTTGTCCGAACTGCGGCCGGGAGATAAAGCCGGATACCGTTCAATCCGTCGCTGATGTTGTACTCGCGTTGCCAGACGGGTCGCGCTTCTATGTCACGTTTCCCCTGCGCCTGTCGAAGAAAGTCACACACGACGTCGTAATCGAGAACCTGCGCGCGCAGGGGTTTTTGCGCGTCGCACTCGACGGCGTCGTATTCCATCTCGACGAGCTCACGGAATCGAAGCGCGACATAACGCGCGCGAAGGAGCTTCTCGTCGTAGT
Organism: Gemmatimonadaceae bacterium; assembly: GCA_045803975.1. GTDB lineage: Bacteria > Gemmatimonadota > Gemmatimonadetes > Gemmatimonadales > Gemmatimonadaceae > UBA4720. Next base: position 1,394 of record JBJMOA010000094.1, on the reverse strand, counting down.
CGATCGGCTCACGACGTCCGCGGAAAGCGCGGGCCGCCTGAGTGATGCCGTCGCGACGGCGTTTCGGGAGGGCGAAGGTGACTGCGTGATTTTATTCGCCGATCAGATCATCTCGCCGCTCGACGGACTCGCCGTAACGAAGCTTCGCTTCACCGAGCGTTTCGAATGCGCCAACGACGGCACGATCGCGCCCGCCCCGACGCCGCAGCTCTTCTCGTTCAACAATCCGCGCGGCGCGTGCTCGCAATGCAACGGTTTCGGCGCGATTCTCGAGTACGACGAATCCCTCGTCGTTCCCTATCCGACGCGAAGCCTTCGCGACGGAGCCATCGATCCATGGACGAAGCCGCGCTACGACAACAAACGGCGCGCGCTGGCTGAGTTCGCGAAGCGCGAGCGCATCCCGATGGACAAGCCGTGGGAACAGTTAACGGCGGCGCACCGCGAGCTCCTGCTGCAGTCGAGGACGCGAGGCTACAAAGGAATCTTTCCCTTCCTGAGAGACCTCGAGGAAAAAAGATATAAGCAGTATATCCGTGTTTTCCTCAGGCAATATCAGACGGCGCAGGAATGCCCGCGCTGCCACGGAACGAAGCTCCAGCCCGAAGCGCTCAACGTGCGCGTCGGAGGACTGAACATCGCGCAGGTGGCAGAGTTGGCCGTCGATCGGCTCGCGACGTGGGTGACGGAGCTCGAGCTCCCCGAGTTCGAGCGAAACGTCGCCGAGATGATTCTCAAGGAGACGCGCGACAGGGTGACATTCCTGCGGGACGTCGGGCTGGGCTATCTGTCGATGAACCGCGCAACGCGGACACTATCCGGTGGCGAGGCGCAGCGGATTGGACTCGCGAACTCGCTCGGCTCGCAGTTGGTCGATACGCTGTACGTCCTCGACGAGCCGTCAATTGGATTGCATTCGCGGGACATGGATCGGCTACTCAAGCTCTTGCAGCGTCTGCGCGACGCGGGCAACAGCGTGCTGGTCGTCGAGCACGATCTCGCGGCGATCGAAATGGCAGACTACATGGTGGAGCTCGGCCCGGGAAGCGGCGAAGCGGGCGGGCACATCGTTTTCGCCGGACCGATGTCACGCGTCAGCGAGAGTCCGCTCACCGGTCAGTACGTGACCGGCGCGCGATCGATCCCCCTTCCCGATCAGCGGCGTCGGCTCGGTCCACGCTGGATCACCCTCACTGGCGCGCGCGAGCACAACCTTCAGGACGTCGACATCCGCATTCCACTCGGCGCGCTCACGGTCGTGACGGGCGTGTCTGGCTCCGGAAAGAGCACGCTCGTGCACGACGTCCTGTATCGGGCGCTCGAGACGCATCTGGTGGGTGAACACTCAGCCAAGGTCCACCTCGGCGAGAAAGTCGGTGAGTACGAGACGATCA
>JBJMOA010000093.1:0-18141 GCA_045803975.1 Gemmatimonadaceae bacterium | reverse complement strand
CTGATTCTTTCGATCTACTCGGCAGTCACGCTCTGGACGAATCGTAATCGCAATCGTGAGTTGATGCCGTACGTATCCGGCACGCTCGCGCTCGTTCTGATTTTCTTTCTCGCCACGATTTGTCTCGGGTCCAATCCGTTCGAGCGTCTCGACTGGATTCCCGCCGACGGCCGCGGACTCAATCCACAGCTGCAAAATCCCGGCATGGCGATCCATCCGCCCAACCTTTACCTCGGCTACGTCGGCACGACGATCCCGTTCGCGTTTGCGATCGCCGCGCTGTTGACGCGTCGGTTGGACGCAGAGTGGCTGGCGGCGGTGAGACGATGGGCGCTGCTGGCGTGGTTCTTCAATACGGTGGGAATCGTGCTCGGCATGTGGTGGGCGTACGTCGAGCTCGGATGGGGCGGCTATTGGGCGTGGGATCCAGTCGAGAACGCGTCGCTGTTGCCGTGGCTTGTGAACACTGCGTTCCTGCATTCCATCATGGTGCAGGAGAAGCGCGGGATGCTTCGCAAATGGAATGTCACGCTCGTCGTGTCCGCCTTCCTGCTTTCGATTTTTGGAACCTTCATCACGCGCAGCGGCGTGATCTCCAGCGTGCATTCGTTCGCGCAATCGCCGGTAGGGAAGTGGTTCGCGGGATTCCTCGTTCTCTCGATTGTCGTGACAGCGTATCTCGTCTCGACGCGGCTACAGGATTTGCGATCGAACGCCGAGCTGGAGAGCATGGTCAGTCGCGAGGCGGCGTTTCTTTACAACAATCTCGTCCTCGTCGGCATCGCGTTCTCCGTTTTGTGGGGCACGCTCTTCCCGATCATCAGCGAGGCGGTGCGTGGGACCAAAATCACGGTCGGTCCGCCCTTCTTCAATACTGTCAACATTCCACTCGGCCTGTTGTTGCTGTTGCTGACGGGCATCGGGCCGTTGATCGCATGGCGTCGCGCCTCAGTCGCCAACCTGAAGCGGCAGTTTTTGATTCCTGTGACTGCCGCGGCGACGATCGGCATTCTGTTCTTCGCGCTCGGCGTTCATAACCTCGCGGCACTACTGTCGTATTCGTTCGGGGCGCTCGTACTCGCGACGATTGTCCAGGAATTCTATAAGGGCGTGAATGCGCGGCACCGCATGTACGGCGAGTCGCGGATTGTCGCGCTGCCGCGGCTCATTGGTCGAAATCGTCGGCGGTACGGTGGCTACATCGTGCACCTCGGCGTCGTCGTGGTATTCGCGGCGTTCGCCGGGCTCGCGTTCAAACGGGAGTTCGATCTCACGTTGAATGCTGGTGATTCCAAAACGGTTACCGATGCATGGGGACATCAGTGGACTTTCGTGAGTCAGGGCGTGTCGCGCTACAACGTCTTAAACCGTGAGGTAACGGCGATCGCGCTCGACGTTTCGCGTGATGGCCGGCCTGCCGGCGTCATCACCAGCGAGAAGCGGCAACACGTCGATTCGCGTGGCGCGCCGACGTTCGAGCCGTCGACCGAGGTGGGCATCAAGGGATCGTTCAAGCAGGACGTGTACGTCGTGCTCGCGGGCGTGCGCGTGGTGCGTGGTCCGGTAGCTAGCGGTGCCGGAGTGCTCGGACCCGGACCGACCGAAGCCGCCGAGATTCGCGTGACGTTCAATCCGCTCGTCCGCTGGGTCTGGCTGGGTGGCGCGCTCATGGCGATCGGTGGACTCGTCGTGATGTGGCCGGCCGCGGACAGACAGCGTGTACAAAGTGGATATGCCGCAGTGCTCAAGCCACGGCCGATTGGCGAGCACGTGCCGGATCTGGTCGGCGTATGACCGTCGTCACGCGAAGAGAATTCGTTCTGGCGATGCCCGCGCTCGCGTTGGCCGCTGCCTCTTTCCCTCGCGCGGCGGTCGGAGCACAGGCGGCGGTGCAGACGTTCAACGGGCCGATGGCTGATGCAAACGATGTGTATCGCCCGGTAACACTAGCTGCGAAAGCGGGCGCACAGCCGTCGATGACCGACGCGCAACGCGACGACCTGGAGCACCAGCTCCACTGTCAATGCGGGTGCAATCTCGACGTCTATACCTGCCGCACGACGGACTTCGCGTGCAGTGTGTCGCCGGCGATGCACGCCGACGTGATGGGACTCGTCGCCGGCGGCCACAGCGCCAACGAGATTCTCGGCGCATTCAAGGCTGTTTACGGGGAGAAGGTTCTCATGGCACCGGTGCGTAGCGGCTTCAATCTCGTCGGCTACACGATGCCATTCATCGCACTTGGGACTGGCGCCGTGATTGTCGCTTCACTCCTCAAGCGGTGGAAGGCGCGAACCCCCGCCGCAGCGACAGTCGCAGCGCACCACGTCGACGCTACTGACAGCGAGCTCGCGGCACTCGACGCAGCGGTGAGGCGTGACTCGTGACCGCGCTGCTGATAGGAACGGCACTCGCCGTTGGATCGTTGTGCTACGTACTGTATCCGTTGTACCGCGCCGAAATCGGTACCACCCGCCCATCGACGCGCGACACCTCACCGCGGCCGAATTCAGCGGTCGACGCACTGCGGGAGCTCGAATTCGATCGGCAGACTGGGAAAATCTCGGACTCGGACTATGAGCCGTTGAAGGCGCGTTACACAGAGCAGGCGCTCGCCGTTATGCGTGCGGGAAATGGGCCGGTGTGCGAGCGATGCGGGCCCCGATCAGAGACCGACGCGGAGTTTTGCTCTAATTGTGGAGCGACTCTCATTCGCTAGGTCGGTTGTGTCCCAGGTCTTGACGCCCCGCCCTGGCCGCAACAACGTCTCGCGGAGTCTCGCCCGCTCCCAACGCCCAGCCCCGACTTGATGTCGCAGCCGCAGCGCATCGAACCGCTCGAACCAATCACACGGCGATCCGCTGATCGGGCAGTCGCCGCGACGATCGAGGTTCTCGATCTCGTTTTCGGCCCACCACAAGAGCGCAGCTATGACATCCGACTCTGGGATGGAACTAACCACCGAGGCGACGCTCAGCCTCGCGCGGATTTCTCTCTCAACGTTCGTCGGCGCGGTGCGCTGCGAAGGATGCTATTGCCGCCGTCGGAGCTGTCGATCGTCGAAGCGTTCATCTCCAACGACATTGATATCGACGGAAACGTCGAATCGGCGATGGGCTTGGGCGATGCAATCGGGAAGCGCGTTCAGTCGCTCGCGGGAATCGCTCGACTGATTCCGAAAGTGCTCGCGCTGCCGCGCGACGACGCGTCGCCTCCGCTCGACGAGAGTCGATATGCTCGCTCGCTGCGGCTCCTTACCCCTCGCGCACGTCGGAGCACCGAGTCCGAGATCCAGTTCCACTACGACGTCGGCAACGATTTCTACGCGCTCTGGCTCGACCCGACGATGCTCTACACCTGCGCCTACTATAGGAAGGCATCCGACGACTTGTCGACGGCGCAGCTCAACAAGCTCGACCATATTTGCCGAAAGCTGCGGCTCAAGACCGGCGACCGCCTGCTGGATATTGGTTGCGGATGGGGCGCTCTGGTCATGCACGCCGCTGAGAACTACGGCGCCATCGCCACCGGCATCACTTTGAGCTCGGCGCAAGCTATTCATGCCCAGCAGCGAATCGCTGAGAGAGGATTGGGCGATAGGTGCAAGGTCGAGATGATGGACTTTCGGGATCTTCCTGTTAATGCGCGATTCGACAAGATCAGCTCTGTCGGGGTTACGGAGCACGTCCCCGAGTCTCAGCAGCCCGCCTATTTTGCGCGCGCATTCCAGGCACTCGAGCCTGCGGGCCTATTTCTCAATCATTGTGAGGTCAGCTTACGCGCTACCCGCCGCACGTACAGTGTTGGCGAACGGCTGAGCCGCTGGATCTGGAAGCGCGATCAGTTCATCGACAAGTACGTCTTCCCCGACGCCAAGCTGGTGACGCTGGCAAGCATCATCGCGAGCGCTGAGAGCGTCGGTTTCGAGGTTCGCGATGCCGAGAGCCTGCGCGAGCACTACACGATGACGCTGCGGGCCTGGCTGCGGGGCCTGGAACGAAAAAAATCAGACGCCGTAAAGCTCGTCGGGGAAAGAACTTACCGCGTCTGGAAGCTCTATATGGCAGCGGGCGCGTACGGTTTTCGCACTGGTGGGATCAACATCGTACAGACGCTTTTGTCGAAACCGGCCGCCGGAGGGCGGGCCGGCGTGCCACTCACGCGCGAGGATCTGTACGACACCGGGACGAGCTCGAAGGGAGGACAGATCTGATGGCGGTGCGCGATTTTGTGGATGCGAAAGGTGTGAAGTGGCGCGTATGGCCGGTGGCGCGTTCGTCGATACATCCTCGAACTGCCGCCGAGGATTTTCTTGGCGATTTTAGCGAGGGTTGGCTTTGCTTTGAATCTGCTGACGAGCGTCGCCGTCTCGCGCGCTTCCCGGCCGACTGGGACAGACTGCCGGAGACAGACCTGCAGAAATTGCTGAGCGCCGCCGTAGTCGTTCCAAAGCGGGGGAAACACACACCTCCCAAACCCGGCGACTCGATAAACCCCTAGGCAGGGGCAACCCTCCGTAAATTGGTGGAGTCAAAGTACTCAGCGCCGCACAGACTGCGCGGCGCTCTGACTCTATCCCAGACCTCATGCGTTTTGCCGCGGTAATCCGCGCTTTCCTCATTGCTTGTATCGCCGTGGCCGGCGCTTCCATCTCGGTCTCCGCGCAGCAGCTCGATGTCATCCGTGGCCAGATCGTCGGTCCGGACGGCAAGCCACTGGAAGACGCCAGGGTCACTGCGACATCGGTATCGGGCAACGTCAATCGCAGCGCGCGAACCGACAAGAATGGGCGCTACACGATCACGTTTCCGGGCGGTGAAGGCGATTACTTCGTCGAAGTCGCTGCACTCGGCTACGCTGTCCGGCGATTCGAGGTGAAGCGCACCGCCGATCAGGAGATTTTGGTCGCCGATGCCAGGCTCCAACCCGCCGCAAACCAGCTCGATACTGTCAGAGTCGTCGGATCGCGCGATCGCCCGGAGCGCAACGACGCCACTCCCGACATCAGTGGCAGCGAACGGCCCGTCGACAACAGCGCGGTTCCCGCGAGCCAGCAGGGCGATCTCGCGGCGATGGCGGCGTCGCTCCCCGGAGTCACGCTCGTTCCCGGGCAGGACGGCGATCCATCCGGGTTTTCCGTACTCGGGCTCTCACCCGATCAGAACAACACCACACTCAACGGCCTCAACTTCGGCGGGTCGAACCTCCCGCGAGATGCCAACGTTTCGAGCAGTCTCGTAACGACGCCATACGACGTTTCGCGTGGCGGATTCAGCGGCGCGCAGTTCCAGATTCGCGGACGACCGGGATCGAACTACATCACGCGTGCGATGAGCCTCAACTTCGATGCGCCACAGCTCCAGTGGACGGATCGTGCGGCCCGATCGCTCGGCCAGCAGTACAGCAACGTCTCGGTTGGCGGATTGGTGGCCGGCCCGATCAAACAGGACGCCTCGTTCTACAACTTCTCGTATCAGCTCGGACGTCGGTCGAATGATCTTCGCTCCTTGCTCAACACCGACGCGATCGGCCTGCAGACGTCCGGAATTGCCGCGGACTCTGTCGCGCGATTGCTCGCGATCCTCCAGCAGCAAGGTATCCCGACGGCTACGAATCGACTCCCTGGCAGCAGACTTGGCGAGCAAGGATCGATATTTGGCGGCTTCGACTTCGCGCCGCAGTCCTCGTCGACCGGTCAATCCCTAAACCTGTCGTACAACGGCAACTGGAATCAGCAGACACCGGCATCATCGTTGACGAACGAGCTACCCGCACACAGCGGCGATCGCACCAGTTGGAATGGAGGGCTACAGGGCCGACACACCAACTACTTCGGCGTAGGAATTCTCAGCGAGACTTCGCTCGGGTTGAACCGTTCGCGCAACTACACCACGCCCTACGTCCAATTGCCGAGCGGGACGGTGCGGATCAACTCGACGTTTCCCGACGGCTCGACGAGCATCAAGACCGTAGCGTTCGGTGGCAACGCGAACATGAACACCAGCCAGACGAACACATCCAGCGAGCTTAGCAATCAGCTCTCGTGGTTCAGCGCAAGCAACAAGCACCGGATCAAGTTCACGAGTGAGCTGCGTCGCGACGCATTCAACCAGAATCAGCAGTCAAACACGCTCGGCTCATTCACGTTCAATTCCCTCGCCGATCTCGAGGCGCAGCGCCCGTCATCATTCAGTCGACAGCTCTCGCCGAGAGTGCGAAGCGGAAGTCAGTTCGTGGGTGGACTCTCGCTTGGCGATTCCTACAAAAGAACTGACAACCTCCAGCTCCAGTACGGCATTCGCCTCGATGGCAACCGCTTCTCGTCCACGCCGACATTCAATCCGGACCTTGTGACCGTGTTCGGTGAGCGCAACGATCGCGTGCCGAACCACGTCTACTTCAGTCCGCGTATTGGATTCTCGTGGGCCTATGGCACCGCGCCGCAGGTCGCGGGGTTTGCTGGCGCCGTTCGCGGTCCACGCGCTGTGATCCGCGGTGGCATCGGACTCTTTCAAAACACGCCCAACACTACGCTCATCAGCGGAGCGATTGACAACACAGGACTCGCGACGGCGCTTCAGCAGGTGTTGTGCGCGGGACCGGCCACGCCAGTTCCGGATTGGAACAGCTACGCCAACGATCCATCGAGTTTGCCAGATCAGTGCACCGATGGGAGCGTTTTCGCGAGCACTGTCCCGAACGTGACTTTCTTCGCGAAGGATTACGCAGCGCCGAGGAGCTTGAGATCGAATTTGAACTGGTCGGGACCGGTGCTCAACAATCTCTTCACGGCCAACATCGAAGCGACGTACTCGCGCAACATGAATCAGTCGGGAATCGTCGATTTGAACTTCAATCCCGTCGTGCAGTTTACGCTTCCCGACGAGTCGCAACGCCCGGTGTTCGTTCAGACGACGAGCATCGTTCCTACGACAGGCGCGATTGCATCGCGCGATGCTCGTGTCAGCCAGCTCTTCTCGCGGGTGACTGAGCTCAGATCAGATTTGCAGTCGGTTAGCCGGCAACTACGGTTCGGCGTGTCGCCCGCGACCTTCAACAGCAATTACAGTTGGGGCCTGTCGTATGTCTATTCGAATGTGCGCGAGCGGATCCGCGGCTTCAACAACACCGCCGGCAATCCCCTCGATGTCGAATGGGCGAGATCATCGTTCGATTCCCGCCACCAGATTCAGTACAACCTCGGCTACAATTTCTTCGACGCCGTGAGGCTGAATTGGTTCGGCAGCTTCAGGTCGGGGACGCCGTACACACCGCTCGTCGCTGGCGATGTCAACGGCGATGCCTATGCGAACGACCGCGCGTTCGTCTACAATCCGGCGACAACAGGTGATCCAGCACTCGCGGCGTCAATGCAGTCGCTTCTCAACGGCGCCAGCGGAAATGTCCGCGACTGTCTGCTCAAGCAGCTCGGCCAGCTCGCGCAGCGCAACAGTTGTCAGGGTCCATGGATCTCGCAGGCGACGATGTCGATTTCGTTCAACCCGCTCAAGTTCCGGATGCCCCAGCGAGCGACGCTCTCGCTGCAGATCGGGAATCCGCTCGGTGCCGCAGATCTTCTGCTCCATGGGAACGACAATCTGCGCGGATGGGGTCAGTTCTCATTCCCGGATGCGACGCTGCTTCAGGTACGCGGGTTCGATCCACAGACGCGTCGCTATCAGTACGACGTGAACCAGCGCTTCGGCTCCACGCTGCCCGCGCTCACTGCTGTGCGAGCGCCCGTCACTGTAACTGCAATGATGCGCTTCGACCTCGGACCGACGCGCGAGCGGCAGGCGCTCACTCAGCAGCTCGATCGCGGCCGCAGTCTCAAAGGAACAAAGGCCGCGGAGCCGATGCTAAGGGCGATGTATGGAAGCGGTGGAATTCCGAATCCGCTGGCGACGATCCTCCGCCAGGCGGACACACTCGAGCTCACGGGAGCGCAGGCGGATAGCATCGCCACGATGAATCGGCGTTATGTCATCAGTCTCGACTCGGTGTGGTCGCCGGTTGCGAAATACCTGGCGGCGCTGCCCGACAAATACAACAAGGACGAGGCTTACTCGCGCTATCAGCACGCGCGCGAGGCATCGGTCGACATGCTCATCAGGCTGGTACCGCAGATCAAGCGCGTGCTGACGGCAGAGCAGAGGAGAAAGCTTCCCGCATTTATCTCGAGCTATCTGGACACCCGGTATCTTGCATCCATCCGGTCAGGCACAGCCGGCGCGGGCAACGGCCCGATGATGTTTCCCGGGATGTTCTCGATGCCAGTGGGCGGTCCGGGCGGCGGCGGTGCTGGCGGCGGGAACGTGATCATCATTCGCAATTGATGCAGTGAGCGACAATCAACGAACACGAGCCATGAAACAACTTTCGCGGAAATACCGGCTGACCGCCGGCGTCGTCATCTCGTTTGGCATTTTCGTCGGGCCGACGTGTCTGGCGCAGTCTCTTCCACCGATCCGTCAGCTTGGACCGGTGACCGCAGTCGCCAAGGAGCCACTGCGTGCCGTTTCGTCCGTGCGCGCGCTCAGCGATGGCCGAGTGCTGGTGAACGACATCGTCGGGCGTCGCGTGATCATGTTCGACTCGTTGCTCGCGACGGCTACGGTAATCGCAGATACCACGAGCGCGACGGCAAATGCGTACGGAACGCGGCCGGGTGGACTGATAGCGTTTCGCGCCGATTCGACGCTGTTCGTCGATCCAGCTTCGCTCTCGATGCTCTTGATCGATCCGAATGGCAAGGTCGCGCGTGTGATGTCAGCGCCGCGGGCAAACGACGTCGGATTCCTCGTCGGTGGACCATTTGGAAATCCGGGATTCGATCCGCAGGGACGACTGGTTTATCGCGCGCCCCCGAACTTTGGCGCTTTCCGGGGGCCGCCACCATCCGGTAGCGGCGGCGCGCAGCTTCCGAATCCTCCCGACTCTGCCGCTCTCGTCCGATACGATCTGGCCACACGCAAGGTGGACACGGCGACATTCTTCAAGACACCTAAAATCAACCTGACGGTGACACGTACGCCCGATGGCGGCGTTCGCGCAACGTCGACGATCAACCCGCTGCCACAGGGCGACGACTGGGCGCTTCTGCCCGACGGCACGATCGCGCTCGTGCGCACAAAGGACTATCACATCGACTGGTTGAATCCCGATGGGACGACGACGTCGTCGCCAAAAATCCCGTTTCAGTGGGAGCGTCTCAGCGATGAAGCCAAAGTCGCGTTCATCGACTCCGCCAGAGTAGCCATCGAGAAGGCGCGCGCGAGTGGTCAGTTCGGCGGTGGCGGTCAGCAGATCGTAGTAACTGGCGGAGGGCCAGCGCCCGGTGGAGGAGCACGACGGGATGCTGCTCCGGGCGGCAACGCGACCATCACCGCGGTCGGGCCAGGCGGGCCAGGCGGCGCAGGTCCAGGGGGTCAACTTCCTCCTGTCACGTTGATCGCCCCAAGCGACCTCCCCGATTACAAACCAGCGTTCGCGCCAGGCTCCACGCGCGCCGATGCTGACGGCAATCTCTGGATCAGGACGAGTCAGAACGTCGACGCCCGGCCAGTCTACAACGTGATCAATCGCAAGGGAGAGCTGGTCGATCGCGTGCAACTTCCGGCCAACCGGGTGGTCGCGGGATTCGGTGCCGGCGGCGTCGTGTACCTCGCGGTTCGCGACGGTTCGACCGCGCACCTGGAGCGGGCGCGCGTTAAATAGGGCCTTAGCTCAGCCACGCTTGCAATCTCCGCCGAGAGAATGAATCTTTGGCGCTCTCGTAGGAGGCCTTTCTGGCGGGTTACGACTTCACCAATCGGGTTCGCGGCGCGCTGATCAAGGCGCGTGAAGAAGCGCATCGCCGCAATCACGAATCCGTCGGAACAGAGCACCTTCTCCTCGGCCTCCTCGCCGAAGACGACACCCTCGTGATCGACGTTCTCGAGAACCTTGGTGCCAGAATCACCCAACTGCAGGACACCGTCGATCGCACGGTTCCGAACGGCCCGCCGACAGCGAGGGGCCGTTTTCCGGACCTCCCGTACACGCCGCGCGCGAGAGTCGTCCTCGACCAGGCGATCGCCGTCGCGCACGAGTTCGGCGACGGATACGTGGGAACCCAGCACCTGCTGCTCGGGCTCGTGCGCGAGCGCCAGGGCGTTGCCGCTCACGTTCTCGCTACGGCGGGAGTGACAGAGCCAAAGCTCCGCTACGAGGTCGTGCGCCTCTTGCAAGGTGAAGGCGTCGCGGCGGCGCTCGGCATCGAGAACGGCGCACGCCAGGAGACGCAGGTGCCGCTCAGTATCGCCGTCGAAGTGCGGTACGAGGACGGCACGCTCGCCAAGAAAACCTTTACGTCACCGGACGACGCAATCGGGTTTCTGCGCGAAAAAGCGCGCGAGTAGCTACCGCTCGAGCTCGCGCATTCGCTGCACGGCAATACGAATCGGAAGAAAGGTGGCCAGCAGACACGCCACCGCGGCGCCACCGAAGCCGAGCCACATCGCGGACGGGTCGGGATCAGAGCGCGATAGACGCGCGCCGACGTATTCGTAAACCGGCCGCGCCTCGAGTATGATCACGACGCCGATCAGCACCACCGACGCCATCATCAGCATCAGTCCGCCAAACGAAGTGGGGATCTGAGCTGCATTCTCGGTATTGAATTTCGGGAACATCGCGCCGAAGCCGAGCGCGAGACCGGCAATGGCGAACGTCATCATCGTGATCGTGAAGATCGAAACTCCCATCATGAAGCCGCTCACCTGAAGCAGAATGTCCGTCGCAAAAACCAATATCAACGCGAGGACGAGGAGCGGCAGCGTTCCGACCCAGAATTTCGACCACAGCAGCTGGCGCATCTCGAGTGGACTCGAGCGCAGCAACCAGAGTGTGCGGCCCTCCATGCTGATTCCCGGGAAAATAAATCGCGCCGCGATCGACGCGAGCACGAACCCGGCGAGAATGAGATTCACGAATGGAATCACGTTGGCGAGAAAGAAGGTGACGCCTTCGCCGCGCAAGGGCAGGAACTTGATGTTGAAGACGTACACCACGACGAGCACAGTCAAAAGAATCAACTGCGACCACTGGGTCGTGTCGCGGAAAAAAAGGCGCATTTCCTTGAGCACCAGCTCGCGCCGCATGACGCCCCATGGTGTGAGGAACCGCGCAACCGACCGCCCTAGCGTACCCTGGCGTACCCAACGCTCACCGCTTTCTTGTGACTTGCTGAACCCGCGCGCATACAGCCAGCCATGTAGCGCTGCGCCAATCACCATCGTCACGCCCGCGGTCGACCACAGTAAATAAAATGGCAGCGCCTCCACTGGGTGGCGCAGCCACGACATGATACCCTGGGCTGCCCACTCGCTCGGCAGCCACGGCGACGTTGGCGCACGGAGCAGCGAGATGAATTCGACGAGCGATCGAAAGCCTTCGGGTCGCGCAAGACGCTCCGGCCGCACCAGTCGGAACAGCAGCACGAGGCCCGCCGCTGCAAGCACCGCGATTACACTCAGGATGTCGCGGGTTCGTCGCGCCGGAAAAATGTTGACCAACAAAAGCGTCAGCGCACTGCCGACCGCGGCTGGGATCAACAAGAACGGAAGGACCGCCGCGACCGCGATGAGTGGATAAAGTGCTCCGCCGTGATACACGATGCCATACGCCGTGAGCACTGGCGTCGCGATGAGAACCACCATCCAGCTGGAGTGCGCCGCCGTCTCGAGCAGCTTCGCGCCGTACAATCGCAGCCAGTCAACCGGTGCGGCGACGAGAAGATCGAGATCTCTGGCCAGGAAAAACCCGGATAACGCTGTCACGACGTTCGACAGAATGAGTATCCCGAACAGACTCAAAAACATGAGCGCGAGCAGCTTGGCGGCGAGCAGCGCACCGATCTCCGGAATGCCGCGAAAATATTTCAGCAGCCGGTACAGGAGTCCGAACACGAAAACCCAGAACACTCCACCGATCGCAACGAAGAGAATCAGTCGTCCCGACTTGTTCTCGGTTTTGCCCAGCGGCCGCGCCTTTATCGAGAGAAACTTGGGCGAGAGGAGATGCAACAGCCCCGGCGAAAGTCCGCCCGGGGGTGCTTGCGGAACGGGGGAAAGCTCAGAGGCGCGGTCAGGCATTGAGTACATCCATAGTGTCCCGCGCGGCGCGTTCGCCTGTCAGCTTTAGAAAGATCTCCTCGAGCCCGCCACCCCCTGTCGCCTCCGCGCGCAGCTCTTCGATCGTTCCCACCGCGCGAATCTTCCCCTGCTGAATGATCGCGATGCGATCGCATAGCGTCTCCGCCACTTCCAACGTGTGCGTGGACATCATGATCGTATTTCCCCGTCTCACGTACTCGCGGAACAAGTCCTTGAGAATTCGCGCCGCTTTCGGATCGAGCCCGACCATTGGCTCGTCGACAACGATTACCTCGGGCCGATGGATGAACGCGCTCGAGATGATCAACTTCTGCCGCATCCCGTGGCTATAGCTCTCGACGAGCTCGTCTGCCCACTCTTCGAGATCGAACAACGCCAACAGCTCTCGTCCGCGATGATCGACCTTGTCGCCATCCTGTCCGTACAGGCCGGCGACGAAGCGTAGAAACTCGCCACCGGTAAGCTTCTCGTAGATGAACGGCCGGTCGGGAATGAACCCGAGCTTCGACTTGGCGGCGAGCGGGTCGCGAGCCAGGTCGATACCAGCGAGATGAATCGTTCCCGCCGTTGGCTGCAGAATACCGGCGATCATCCGCAGTGTCGTCGTCTTTCCCGCGCCGTTGGGACCGAGAAAGCCAAACAATTCCCCATCTGGCACGCTGAGATCGATGGAATCGACAGCGGTGAAGGATCCGTACTTCTTGGTGAGATTACGCAGCTCTATCATTTCAATTGGATTGATTGCGTTCAGTTGATGTCGTGTCTCGCGCGCTCTTGTTCTTGAATGCGATCTCGAATGCAGTTCTCAGGACGGAGAGATCTCCCGCGCGTGCCGCGACAACGCGGCCGGTTGCGTCAACCCACGCGCTGAGCCCGTGAGGAGCGCCCTCGATGCGCCACGCGCGAACGGTGTCACGATGCGCGGGGACCCAGGTACCGCTCTCGTCCGCCACGGCGCTGTCGACGACCGTGAACAGTGATTCGGCGCGAATTTCCAGCTCTGGTCTGATTACCAGACGCACGGTGGGATCGAATACCGACATCACCTGCTTTCGTCCGACCTTGTGCGATCCGCCGAGCATGAATGCGACCGGCGCGAGCGAAGGTGTGAACAGTGGACGTGCGAAACTGTAGCGCGCTGGAGGACGGGCTCCGTTAGGGGTTCTCGCCCCCGCGATGAAGAGCAGAGTATCGTCCTCCACTGAGGCCTTGATGGAGAACGGACGGGTGGCTCGCGCGATTCCGATCGTCATGTCGTCGAACCGGAATCCGCGCGTCAGGCGGGTCTGCCACCGCGCCGAGGTGCGCTGCGCCGAGCTACCCGACGGATAGTCGCCGACGAAATACTCTTCGCTGACGAGCAGCTTGGGCGTCGTATCGACGGCCGAAGACGCAGCGCCGATCCGTTGTCCCGCGCGCTCTACGACGTAGTAAAAAGTTTCCGGCTGGAGCCTTAGCGCGACTTCAGCGAGCTGCTGCGCTTCACTGCGGGTCGCGTTGCGCCGAACCATCGTCGCCATCCCGCCCAACCAGAGGGCGACGATGACGATCGCTATCGCGGCACGATTGTACTTGCGCGGGCTCATGCCCTATGGGGAGGAGAGCGTCGGGGCTGTGCGTAGCTTCACCCCTATTAGACGATTGTGAGGCTCGTCTCGCTATTTATCCAGCCCAGGTAGCGCTCGAGGCCGCCCGTTACCGGCACGGTGAGCAGCTCCGGGACTTTGTAGGGGTGAAGTTCCTTGAATGCCTTTTCGAGTCCGTGGATGGCGCCGGAGCGCGTCTTGAGGAGAACCACGACTTCGGTTTCGTCGGCGAGCTTGTCTTCCCAGCGGTAAAGGGACCGCGCGGCGGGGAGAATCGTGCCGCATGCGACCAATCGCCGATCCAGCAGGGCTCGAACGAACCTCGCTGCTTCATCGGTGTTAGCAAGGGTGGTAAGAACGACGACCGCGTCGGTATGACCCACTTCAGTTCCGGGTGAAGTTGGAAGGAATTTAACACTGCCAGTGGCAACCGCCCGCACCGGCGGCGCATCTTTTGGACTCCTCAGTCGACCAAATGGAACGAGATCCTGGCCTGTATATAAATCGTGAGCTTAGCTGGCTCGAGTTCAACGCTCGAGTCCTGCACGAGGCATTCGATCCGCGAAATCGGCTACTCGAACGCCTCAAGTTTTTATCGATCTTCAGCAGCAACCTCGACGAGTTTTACATGGTTCGGGTTGCTGGCTTGCGGCGGCAACTCGTCGCGCGCATGGAGCATCGCGGACCCGATGGAATGAGTCCGGCGGAACAGCTCGAGGCAATTGCCACGCGTGTCGCGTCGCTGCGGAGAGACGAGCATCGGTGCCTCTACGATGTGTTGCTCCCGGAGCTGGCGACGCAGGGAATAAAGCTGATCGCGATGCAGGATCTCACCGCGGCGGAAAGAGAAAACGCCGACCGATTCTTTCGCGAGCAGATCTCGCCGATATTGACGCCCCTGGCGCTCGATACCGACCATCCCTTTCCGTACATCTCCAACCTGTCCTTGTGCGTCGCGCTACAGATCTTTGACCCGGCGAGCGAAACCTCCCGATTTGCGCGCTTCAAGGTGCCGCGGCGCTTGCCGCGATGGGTATCCTTCGGCCGGGCAAATCACTTCGTGCCGCTCGAGCAGGTGATCCGCGCCTACATCGACCGGCTTTTCCCGCACCTCGAGATTCGTGGGTACAGCACGTTCCGCGTCATTCGCTATTCGGACTTCGATGTCTTTCGTGCTGGCGATGACGACGATCTCCTGACGACGATCGAAGAGCAGATCTTCCAGCGACGCTTCGCCGAGATAATTCGCGTGGACGTTGAGGACGGCATGCCGCCCGAGCTCCGTGCGTTGCTGCTCGAGGAATTGCGTGACAGTCAGCCTCCGGAGATGCCCGAGCTCACCGACTCCGACCTTGTCGAAGCTGGTCCTCTGCTCGACCTCGGCGATTTGATCGACATCGCGACGCTCGACATTCCCGAGCTCCGCGATCCGCCGTTCACGCCCGTTACGCCCGCGGAGCTGCAGGATGCTTCCCGCCCGATTTTCGACGCGATTCGCGAGCGCGATATCCTCGTGCACCACCCGTTCGACTCCTTCGAGACAACGGTCGAGCGATTTATCACGACGGCGGCAGCGGACGAGGATGTGCTCGCGATCAAGATCACCTTATATCGGACTTCCGGTGATACGGAAATCGTGCGGGCGCTGGGGGAAGCCGCGCAGCGCGGAAAGCGTGTCGCCGTGCTCATCGAGCTCAAGGCGCGCTTCGACGAGGTGAACAACATTGGCTGGGCGCGCACGCTGGAGGGATTCGGCGTCAACGTCGGCTTTGGACTCCCCAACCTCAAAACTCACGCGAAAATCGCGGTGGTTTTGCGCCGTGAGGCGGACGGCATCAGAAGGTACGTCCACATCGGCACGGGGAATTACAACGCTGAGACGGCGCAGGTATACACCGACGTGGGGATGTTCACGTCCGATCAAGCGATCGGGGCGGACTTGACCGACCTGTTCAACGCGCTAACGGGTTACCAGCACGACGACGCCTACACCGACCTGCTCGTCGCGCCGGCCAACATGCGCTCGAGATTCACCGCGATGGTGAACCGCGAGGCCGACCACGCCAGAGCGGGACGTCCGGCCCGAATCATCGTGAAGATGAACGCCCTGGTCGATCCGGACATGATCGCCGCGCTCTACGACGCGTCCCGCGCCGGAGTTCAAATCGATCTTATCGTGCGTGGCATTTGTTGTCTTCGGCCGAAGGTGCCCGGTGTGAGCGATCGGATCAACGTGATCAGCATCATCGGACGCTTTCTCGAGCACTCGCGCATTTTCTATTTCGCAAACGGCGGCCGCGAAGAATTCTATCTCGGCTCAGCGGATTGGATGCCGCGGAATTTCGACCGCCGCGTCGAAGTGGTTACGCCAATCCAGGACGCACGCCTGCATTCACGCGTCTTCAGTCTCCTCGAGACCTGTCTTGCCGACAACAGGCTCGCCTGGGATCTCGCCGCTGACGGAACCTACGTCCAACGCAAGCCGGGGAAGGCTGCCGTTATCTCGACGCACGAGAAACTGCTGACGAATTCATGGGGACTCGAGCCAGCGTCGAGAAAAGAAGGGACCAGCGGCCGATCGGCGCGCGGCAAACGCGCTCAATCGGCGGCGCCGACCTCGTCGTCGTAGGTCATCACCGACCCGTCCGGCGCTATGATTTCGACGGGCACGCCGGCGAGCTCCGAGAGCAGTGCGGATTTTCGGCTCGCGCCCCAAAGCTCCAGACGCAGGTTGTAGGTGTGGCGTGCAGGAACCGCGGTAATCCGCAGAGCGCGCTCCATCCAGCGGACCTTGAGATCCGCAACCGCGCAGGCGTGTCCGCGGTCGAAGCCGTCCGCCACGCGTAGAATCGCCGACAATCGCCTGATGGTCCGCCGCAGCGGTTTCTCCAGCGCGGCGTAGTTGCGGTGCTTCTTCCTCGGCTCCGCGCCGCGATGGTATCGCGCAACGTGCGCAACCACTATCTGCTCGACTGGCGTCATGCCGAGCAGCTCCGCGTGCTCGATCAGATGATACGAGTGCTTGTTGTGCTTGTCGTAATTGATGTGGTAGCCGATGTCATGAAGCAGCGCGGCGTCGGACAAGAGCTTGCGATCTTCGGGCACGCAACCGAGACGCTCGCCAATCGCGTCGAACAGTTGCAGCGCGAGCTTCTGCACTTGCTTCGCGTGTGGCGCTTCGTAGTGTGATCGCTCCGCCAGCTCGCGCACCGATCGCTCACGAGCTTCACCCTTGTCCGCCGAATCGGGTGTGACGCGCGCGGTCTCGAGCAGAATGCCTTCTCGTATTCCATAGCTCGACACCACGATCTCTTTCGCCTCCAGACGCGCGACGACTTCGGCGGCGACGGCGAGCCCGGCGACGATGATGTCACTTCTTGCCGCGTTCAATCCCGGCACACCCTGACGTTCGGAGACCGACATGTTGGCGAGAATGTCGACGATGTGCTCCAGCTCGACACCCGGTATCACCGTTCCATGCACGGTCTTCGCGCTCTCCATTCCCGATCGCGCGAGATAGATCGACGCGAGGTTGGTAAACGTCCCGCCCGAGCACACTATTCGCGCTGCGTGCCAGTGCCGCGCCGAGAGGTGTCGCCGCAGCTCAACTCGCACGTGCTTGCGCAGCTTACGCATGCCTTTCTTCGGATCGCGCGCGAGATACTCCTCGGTCATACGAATGGCGCCCAAGGGAAGGGAGATGAGCCGCTCGACAAGGCCGTCGGCGCTGAGCGCGAGCTCGAGTGACCCGCCACCGATGTCCATGACTACGGCGCGTCCAATGGCCAGATCGAAATGTGCCTGCGCGCTCCGGAAGGCGAGTCGCGCCTCATCCTCGCCGCGCAACGCCTTTACTCTGAGTCCTGTTTCCTCGCGCACGAGGCGAAGGAACTGATCGCCATTGGAAGCGTCGCGCACCGCGCTGGTTGCAACAACTTCGGAGTGCTTCACTCCAAGCTGATTCGCGAGCGTCGCCATGCGACCGAGCACCATCAGCGCATTCTGAATCGCGACCTCGCTCAACGCTCCGCGCTCGTAGAGCCCCGCTCCCAACCTCGGGGCCGCCTTCATCTCGTCCACCACGCGAATCACGCCGCTCGGCGACACATCCGCGATGGTTTGGCGAATGGAGTTGGAACCGATGTCGATGGCAGATACGCGAACATCCGCATCGCCCTTCGGCGCGGCGGCGCTACTGCTGCTCAGAGTCAGACGAGGATTTGTGGAGGCACCCATGGCTCAAAGTTGACGCGTGGTAGTCCGAAGGGAAACCAAGGGCGGAACGGGGGATGAGGGATGGGGGATGGGGGATGCGGCCCCGTGCACAGCTAACCGCTGATTACGCCCGCCCCAGCCCACCACCCCCCACCCCCGCCCCCATCCCCCCACCCCCCTCCCCC
>JBJMOA010000092.1:0-24155 GCA_045803975.1 Gemmatimonadaceae bacterium | reverse complement strand
CCCGCTGATGGAAGCCGGTTTCGTCGACTGGATCGTGTCGACCGGTGCCAACCTCTATCACGACGCCCATTTCGGGCTGGGCCTCGCGATGCACCGGGGCACGCCGTTCGCCGACGACGTGGAGCTGCGGGAGCAGGGTGTGGTCCGGATCTACGATATTTTTTTCGACTACCGGGTATTGCTGAGCACCGACCTTTTCGTCCGCGAGGTGTCCGCACGAAAGGAGTTCCAGCGTCCCATGTCCACCGCCGAGTATCACTATCTGCTCGGTGGATACATCGGAGAACGGGAGAAAGCGCTCGGGATAACGCGGCAGTCGGTCCTGAGCGCGGCCCATGAATACGGCGTGCCGATCTACACCTCCTCACCGGGTGACTCTTCGATTGGTATGAACGTCGCGGAGCAGGCACTGCAGGGCAGCAAGCTGCGCTTTGACGTTTCCGCGGACGTGAATGAAACCGCGGCCATCGTCCTGGGCGGGAAGCGCGCAGGAGGGAAGAGCGCCATCCTGATCGTCGGCGGCGGTAGCCCCAAGAACTTTGTCCTGCAGACAGAACCCCAGATCCAGGAAGTGCTCGGCATCGACGAAAAGGGGCACGACTACTTCCTGCAGATCACCGATGCGCGGCCGGATACCGGCGGACTTTCCGGTGCGACTCCAGCTGAGGCCGTGAGCTGGGGCAAGATCGATCCCGACCGGCTGCCGGACGCGGTTGTGTGCTACCTGGACTCGACAGTCGCCTTACCGCTACTGACGTCCTACGCTTTCGCGCGGCACGAGCCGCGGCCGCTCAAGCGGTTGTTCGACCGGCGGGAGCAGATGATGGCGAGACTTCGATCTGAATACGAGAAGTCTACCGCCGAGCCGGCGGACATCGATCACACAGACTCAAAACTCCCACAACACAGATAGGAACTACAACTAAAGGTGCCAGGTGCCAGGTACTGGGTGCTGGGTGCGAGGTAAAGCCGCAATAACCCACACCCATTACCTAGAACCCGGCACCTGACACCTTTAGTGGCAGTTGGTCAGTCCCGAGAGATTGCCTCTCGTCCGGTGAGTCTCTACCTTGAGATAGCGGGCGCCGACCTATCGCGGTCGGCGCTCGCTTTTCGCTGTACCACGGACCTTATCGGCAGGCTCAAGCAGCATGATCGACCAACTCAAGAAAAAACTGGGTGAAGAAGCGGAGCGTCTTTCGCACGAGCTCAACGTCGTGCTACCGCAGGAGATCCGCAAAGCCGTGGAGCTCGGAGATCTTCGTGAGAACAGCGAGTACAAAGCGGCGCTCGAGCGTCAGCAGTTCGTCCAGGCGCGACTCGGCCAGCTTCGTCAGCGATTGAGTAAACTGTCGCAGATCGATGTGTCCCAGATCCCATCCGATAAAGTCGGGCTGGGCTCGCACGTCGTCGTCGAGGACGAGAAAACCGGCGAGCGCGAGACCTACAGCCTGGTCTTCGGTGATTCGGTGGAGTTCGAAGAGGGACACGTGAGCATGTCGTCTCCGATCGGGAAGACGCTGGTGGGACGCAGTGTCGGCGAGACGGTGGTGCTCAAACTGCCGGCGATGACGCGCCGACTGAAGATAATCGAGCTCAAGACCATCCACGACGCGGCGTAAGCGCCGAATATTTTTCGGGCGCCGCTCACCGCGCCATTGCGGTAGTCTACCGGCTACTCGCGGCAAAACGCTTGTTGGTCGATGAGCCCCGCGATACCGTCTCCTCTAAACAGGTCCTCGAGGAGGCGTTTCCATCATGAAAGCAGCTTTTGTCGCACTCGCGGTCGTTTCACTTTATGCGTGTGGCGGCGGGGGCGACGGTTCCACGGCTCCGAAGACGCCAGCTGGTAATACTCCACCCCCTTCAAACGGAGTGTCTGTTACCAATAATTCGTTCTCACCCACCTCGAAGGTTGTCGTAGGGGGAACCACGGTGACCTGGGCGTGGAATAGTTGCACTGGCGGTGATCCTTACTATGGCGGCACGGAAACCTGTGTTGCGCATAGTGTGACCTTCGATGACGGTACGACATCGCCGACCCAGGATAAGGGAACCTACGCCAGAACGTTCAACACCGCCGGTACTTACGCCTATCACTGTTCCCAGCACGGGACAGCAATGGCAGGGAGCATCACGGTCCAGTAATCGCCGACTGTCAACCGTGAGCGGTCGTTCGGGTTTGGTAGCCTGAAGAGATCTCAAAGCAGCACTTCGGGCGTCCCGAACGATCGCAGCGCTCTGTCACATCCGCACCGACGACTTCGGCGACGAGAGAAGTAACCGCCGCGCACACACATTGATCCGCCTCGACTGCCCCTGACAGCGGACACGCGCGTCCGACGATGGTGTAACCTTGTCCGGATTTCTGTACTGACGTCACTCCGCCAAGCGCATTGAGCAGATCGGACGCTCCTGCCACACGGCTGGAAAGCGCCCCGGTGGGTGTTACGAAGCCGCTGGCGAGTCGCTTCCCGACGCTCTTGAGGAACGCGACGAGCTGCCCTCCCGACATTCGCTCGCGCAGCTCGGCGAGACAAGCGATCAAGACTGGGGCGTACGCGCGGGAGAAAGCTTCCTCGCCCTGAGTGGTCAGGCAATAGGCGGAAGCTGGTTGCCCCACTGCGCCGGTTTTGCGCACACGCTCCTTGCGCACGGTGCCGTCCTTCTCGAGCGCGTCGAGGTGAAAGCGCACCGCATTGTCGGTGACACCGAGTCGAGCGGCGAGGTCATCCACCGTCCACGTGCCTTCGCGCAGGAGCGAGAGGAGGCGGGCGCGCGTGGCAGCGGTGCGGGAGCCGGAAGATCGAAGCAAAGAATCAGTCATCGGCCTGTAGTTTAACGCCGTTCACCGAATAAGTCAAAGAAAACCTTGACTTATTGCCAGCAGCTCCGTATGCTCACCCCGGAACGCTAGTTGACTGATTTGTCCTTCACGGAGGTTTAGATGGTTTCGCATACTCGCTTTGTTGTCGGATGTGTCGCCGCCGCGGTAGTCGCGGCTGGAGCTGGGTACGGTGTTGCCACGGCGCAGGCTCCCGGCAGCGCCGCCAAGCTGGATGATCCGACGATCGTTGCAATATTCGATGCAGCCAATACCTATGACATTGAGACAGGCACACTCGCCGCGAGCAAGGCGCAGTCCCGTGTAGTGCGGGAGTTTGGCGAGATGCTCGCCCGCGATCATCGTATGGTGCGCGAGCAGGGACGCGACCTGGCGAAGTCGCTCAAGGTGACACCGACGCCACCGGCAGACTTTGCGCTCGCCAAGGCTCACGCCGACGCGATGCGCAACCTTCGCGGCCTCAGTGGGCCCGCATTCGACCGCGCCTTTTTACAGCAGGAAGTTGATTTTCATAGCGCCGTGATCGATGCCGTCACGCAGACCTTGCTGCCCGCTATTCAGAATCAGCAAGTGAAGGAGTTCGTGACCAAGGTAGCGCCTGCTTTCGCGGCGCACCGCGACCGGGCGCGGAGCATGCTGAACGAGCAGAGATGACAGAACATTCCGATGAGTTGGTCGGGCCGGACCTGACGGCAGGTGTCGAGATCAGCGGCAGCCGGCCCGGCCAACACATCGCCGGTCACGCCTTCGGCGAACAGGTGCTGCTCGTTCACGTCGAGCCGAACTGGTTCGCCGTCGGCGGCAAATGCACTCACTACTCTGCGCCACTTGACCAGGGGGTATTGGTCGGCGAGACCATTCGCTGTCCGTGGCACCACGCCTGTTTCGACCTGAATAACGGCGCCGCGTCCTGCGCGCCCGCGCTCAACGACCTTTCGACGTACGACGTTGCAATCGAGAACAACATTGTAAAGGTCCTGCGGAAGCGCGACCACGGTCAGCTGCGCGCCGAGGCAAGACGTGCAGGTGGATCGCGAGCGCCGGAGCGGGTGCTGTTCGAGCAAACGCCCTTAACGGGTCCGAGCTCGGTCGTGATCATCGGTGCTGGAGCCGCGGGGAATGCGTGCGCGGAGATGCTGCGGCGAGAGGCGTACCGCGGCCCCATCACGATGATCGACCCCGATCCCGACGCACCGTATGACAGGCCAAACCTGTCCAAGGACTACCTCGCCGGCAACGCTCCGGCCGACTGGCTGCCGCTTCACCCACGGGATTTCTACGAGACCCAGCACATCGAGATTCTGAACGGTGTCGAAGCGACGGCGATCGATGTCAAATCACGCGTGGTTCGTCTCAGTGATGGCACCAGCCGGACCTACGGATGCCTGCTCATCGCGACGGGCGCGAGTCCTTTGCACCTCGATGTTCCAGGCGGCGATCGGATACTGTATCTGCGCAGCATGCAGGATTGTCGCGCCATCATCGACAGGGCGACGAACGCCAGGAAGGCAGTAGTGATTGGCGGAAGCTTCATTGGAATGGAAGTCGCCGCCTCGCTTGCGACGCGTGGGCTCGATGTCACAGTTGTCGCGCTCGAGAACCTTCCTTTGGAGCGTGTGCTTGGCCCGGAGCTCGGCGCACTCGTCAAGCACGTTCATGAACAGCAGGGTGTCCAGTTCCGGATGGCGCGCCGGGTGAGCTCGCTCGATGGGAAATCAGTTCTTCTTGACGATGGTACGCGACTCGAAGCGGATATGGTTGTGGCGGGTATCGGCGTGCGTCCAAACATCAAGCTCGCCGAAGCTGCCGGTCTGACTCTTGACCGCGGTCTTGCAGTGAATGAGTTCCTCCAAACAAGCGCCAGCGGCGTGTTCGCGGCGGGCGACGTTGCACGGTGGCCCGACGCGTACTCCGATGTTCGAATTCGCGTCGAGCATTGGGTAGTGGCCGAACGACAAGGGCAGGTGGTTGCGCGCAACATGTTGGGGCGGCACGATCGCTTCGATGACATCCCCTTCTTCTGGAGCGCGCATTACGACAAGCTCTCGATCCACTACACGGGACACGTCGAGCGGTGGGACGAAATCAGAATCGACGGCGATCCGATGAAAATGGACTGCGCGGTCTTTTACGTGGTGAACGGCAAGCGTCGCGCGGTTGCCACGATCAACCGCGATCGCCAGAGTCTCGAGACCGAAGTCGAGTTGGAGACCGAGCTTCTGCTCAAGCCTCCACCACCAATTACAGTCGAAGCCGCCGAGGTCTGAAGCTAGTTGCTGATAGAGAACATCCGCTCCGTGTCCTCGCTGAACTCACGGATGCGGGTCGCTTTGGTTTGTTCGCTCCATCCGAGCAACGGGCCAACCACATCGGCGGCGAGAGGTGCGGCGGACTTTCCGTGGTCCTGTGTCTCGAACGCAAGGTGCGTCCGGCGGATCAACAAATCGCTGAGCGTCTGCGCCATCTCATTCCTGACCGCGTAAACGAGGTGGGCCGCGGTGTACTGGAGCCCCTTCGCCAGTGGCTGCGACAGCGCAGGGTCGTCGCGCTGCAGTTTTGCGATTTCGTCTGATCGATCCGCCCCAGGCAGCTCAACTGAGTCGGTCGGCGCCCTCTGCTTGCGCCTACCGAGGGCGTTTTGAGCGCGATCGACGACCTCGGCGGCCATCGAGCGATAGGTCGTCAGCTTTCCACCGGTGACATGGATGACGCCAAAACGGTCGCTAACGATGCTGTGCTCGCGCGATGCTCGACTTGGGTGCGTGGTCGAAGCGAACGCGAGAGGTCTGATCCCCGCCCACGCACTGGTCACGTCGTCACTCGTAAGATTCGCGCGTGGGAAGTAGTGATTGGCGGCGTTCAGCAGATAGTCGACTTCGGATGACGATGCGTGCACTGACTCCGGAGACTCGTCGGTCCAGGTGTCGGTTGTTCCGATGATCGTTTGAGTGCCGGCCGGTAAGCAGAACATGACGCGACCATCGACCGGTGAGATGAGCGTCAGTGCGTCGCGGTTGGCGATTCGCTCTCTCGGAATCGAGATGTGCGTTCCCTTGCTGCCTCGATGTCTCCGCCCCCCTGAGCCATCGTTGAAACTGTTTTGCCACACACCGGTCGAATTGACGATTACACGCGCGCGGATCTCGCGCTGCTCGCCTGAGAACTGCGCTCGGGTAAGTGCTCCAATTGATTTCCCGGCAGCGCGGAGTACTTCGGTGACACTGGTGTGAGTCAGGACCGTCGCGCCCGCGTGAGCCGCCGCGACCGCATTTGCAACTGTAAGTCGCGAATCATCCGTCCTCGCATCGTAGTACACAGCGCCGCCAGCGAGTCCGGCGCGCTCCAGACCGGGCTCGCGCGCCAATGTTTCAGTTGCATTCAGTGACTCGTGCCGGCTTGCGCGGCGGCCAGCCATAAGCTCGTAAATGAACAGGGCGGCACCGAGCTTAAGTTTGCCGACGCGCGCGCCACGGTAGATCGGCCACGTAAACGCGAGCGGCTCGACAAGGTGCGGCGCGATGCGAAGCAAGATCTGTCGCTCACGGATCGATTCGTAGACGAGATGGAACTGTCGCTGCTCCAGATATCTGATCCCGCCGTGGATCAATCGGGACGATCTTCCCGAGGTCCCGCTCGCGAAATCATCGCGTTCGACCAACGCTACGCTGAGCCCACGCATGGCCGCGTCCCGAGCGACGCCGCATCCCGTGATCCCCCCGCCGATCACCAACAGGTCGAATTGTTCTGCGGAGAAATCCGTCATTCCATCCACTGTCGGCGGTGGGTCGTAGCAGCCGAATTATAAGGAATTTGACCGCAAGATTCGGATATCGCGCCATTCAGGGCAACGCCATCTTCGACACGAGGACAGAACAACTTTTCGCCCAACGAGGACAAGATGCAGTCTTATCGCATAGTGGCGCTGGAAACGTCGATCGCCGATACCGTTCGTACGACCCTTCGCTCACCGCGTTATGGTCATCCGGCCTATACCGAGGTAGCAACCGGTTACGGCCCGTGCCGCCAGTGCCTCCGGACGTTCTCGGTCGGCAGCGATCGTCGCATACTCTTTACCCACGACTCCTTTTACGGCCGGGAAGAATTCCCGCTGCCGGGACCTGTTTTCATCCACGAGCGCGAATGCGAGCGATACCCCGAAAATGCCGGCTTTCCGCGCGATATGCTGTCTCATCGACTCACCCTCAGTGCGTACGCGCCCGGCCGCCGGTTGGTCGCGCAGCGGCACGTCGCGAACGGGGGAGTTGAGCGCGAGGTCGAAGACCTGCTTGGCAACACCGAAGTAGCCTACATCCACGTGCGGGACACTGACGCGGGCTGTTATGATTTCTGTATCGAGAGGGCGAGTGAAGAAAAAAATTTCGAAGAGCTCACCGCATCACAGGAGAGCCTCTCCAATGAATGACGCAATGGCCTGGGAGTCCGTGCTCCATCGCGATGCGGACGCCGACAACCGCCTCCTGTACGGAGTGACCACGACCGGGATCTACTGCCGTCCTTCTTGTCCGTCGCGCCGCCCGAAGCGGGACAATGTTGCGTTCTTTTCTTCCGTGGAAGCCGCGGAGCGCGCCGGGTTCCGCGCCTGCCAGCGCTGCCGTCCGAATCGCGCGAAGTCACCCAACCGGGCGGTTCAGCGCGCGCACGACTATATCGAGTCCCAGATCGCGGCGTCGAGTGAGCGGCGCATCGCTCTCGAAGAACTGGCCGAAGCTTCTGGGATGAGTCCATTTCACCTTCAGCGGAAGTTCAAGGAAGTTTTCGGCCTTACTCCGGCTCAATACATTCGCGCGCGGAAGAGCGAAAAACTGAAGGACGAGTTGAAGCGCGGTGAGACAGTCAGTCGCGCGACATTCGGCGCGGGCTACAGCTCCAGCAGCAGGGTGTACGGCGACGCGGATGCCCGTCTGGGCATGACACCCGCGACCTACAGACGCGGCGGCGCCGGTACGCGCATCGAGTATGTAATCGCGAAGACGTCGCTAGGGTCCTTGTTGGTCGGCGCCACGGATCGTGGAATTTGCGCAGTCACACTTGGCGACGACGCGCCAGGCCTCGAGGCTGCGCTCGCCGGCGAGTATCCGACGGCGAGTCGGACACGTGTCGACGCGCCGTCGAGCCAACTCGCCGCGTGGGTTCAGGAAATCGTCGCGGCTGTCGACGCCAAACGTACGCAGCCGGAAGTTCCGATCGATGTCGAAGCTTCGGCCTTTCGCTGGAAGGTATGGCGTGAGCTCCAGAAGATTCCATTTGGCGAAACTCGCTCGTACAGCGAGATCGCGAGTGCGATCGGATCTCCCAAGTCCACACGCGCGGTGGCGAGTGCATGCGCGAACAACCCGATTGCGGTCATCGTTCCGTGTCATCGGGTCGTACAGCAGAGCGGCGCGCTGGGAGGATATCGCTGGGGCATCGAGCGCAAGCGTCGACTGCTCGAGAAAGAACATGCCGCGAGAGAGGGCTGATCGTCCTAGATAGATAAACGACGCCCGTCTAAGTTCCCTGCATGGCAACGTTCGGGAACGGGCGGCGCGTCGCAATTGTCGCGGGCGTGCGCACGCCGTTCGCAAAGGCGGGAACCGCTTTCAAATCCATCTCCGCGATCGATCTCGGGAAGTTGTGTGTCGCGGAACTGTTGCAGCGGACGAACCTCGACGGAAAGGAAGTCCAGGCGCTCGTCTTCGGAACGGTGATTCCCTCAGTTCTCGCCCCAAATATCGCCCGCGAAGTCTCGCTGCTGCCCCAACTTCCAAAGGGCGTCCAGGCATTCAGCGTCAGCAGAGCCTGCGCGTCGGCGAATCAGGCCATAACAGACGCGGCGGATCAGATCGCCCTCGGCCAGCTCGACGTAGCAATTGCGGGCGGTTCCGAATCGCTTTCCAACATTCCGATATTGCACGCTCAGGGATTCGCTGAAACGCTCGTGCTCGCCTCAAAGGCAAAGTCGCTACCGGCACGGCTCAAAGCACTGGCGCGACTGCGGCCGAAGGACTTC
The DNA here is from genome assembly GCA_045803975.1 of Gemmatimonadaceae bacterium. Classification (GTDB taxonomy): domain Bacteria; phylum Gemmatimonadota; class Gemmatimonadetes; order Gemmatimonadales; family Gemmatimonadaceae; genus UBA4720. The sequence continues at coordinate 15,300 of JBJMOA010000092.1, read as the reverse complement.
ATACCCGTGACGCCCGCGATCGCCGAGCCATCGACTGGCGAATCCATGGGACAATCAGCGGAGAAAATGGCCAAGCTCAACGCCATCGCGCGTGAGGAGCAGGACCACTTCGCGCTTCGATCGCACCGCCTCGCCGCTGCTGGCACCGCCGATGGAAGGCTCACCGCCGAGATAATGCCGGTCTATGTGCCGCCGAAATTCGAGAGCGTGCTGACTTCCGACAACGGCATTCGCGAAGACACGAGCTATGAGCAGCTTGCCGCGCTCAAGCCGGTATTCGATCGCAAGTATGGCAGCGTCACCGCCGGAAACTCCTCACCGCTGACCGACGGCGGCGCGTGCGTTCTGCTTATGAGCGAGGAAAAAGCGAAAGCTCTCGGCTATCCGCCGCTTGGGATAATCCGCTCGTACGCGTACGCTGCGCTGGATCCGGGGGAGCAGCTCCTGCAAGCCCCGGTACTGGCCGCGCCAGTCGCGCTCAAGCGCGCCGGATTGACACTCAAGGATATTGATCTCGTAGAGATGCACGAGGCGTTTGCCGCGCAGGTGCTTTCCAACTTGAAGGGATTCGAGTCGAAGGCCTGGGCGGAGCGTGCGGGATTCACCCAGCCGGTCGGCGAAGTGGATCGCGCAAAACTCAATGTGATGGGCGGATCGATCGCGCTCGGCCACCCATTCGGCGCGACTGGCGCGCGGATCACCACGACGCTCCTCAACGAGCTGCGTCGGCGCAGTGGACAGTTCGGGCTGATGACCGTATGTGCGGCTGGTGGGATGGGCTTCGCCATGGTCGTGGAGAGAACACAATGAGCTCGACCTCCGAAGTCACCATCGGTGGACTCGTCGGGACGCGGTGGAAGCCGGCGTTCTCCGTGGAAGTAAGCGATGGCGTCGCGATCATCACCTTCGATCTGCCGAACGAATCGGTCAACAAGCTGAGCCGCGCGGTAAAAGACGAGTTCGTGGCACTCGTCGGGAGACTCGAGCACGATACCGAAGTGCGTGCCGCGGTATTTCTGAGCGGCAAGCCCGATGTCTGGATCGCGGGCGCCGACATCGAGGAATTCCTCCAGCTGAAGACCGCAACCGACGCGGAGCGATTGAGCCGCGATGGTCAAATGCTGCTCGATTCGATCGAAAGACTGCGCGTGCCTGTCGTTGCGGCGATTCACGGCGCGTGTCTCGGTGGAGGGCTGGAGACGGCGCTCGCCTGCCGCTACCGAATCGGTACTGACCATACCAAAACGATTTTCGGTCTGCCCGAAGTCCAGCTGGGACTCATTCCCGGCGCTGGTGGTACACAGCGCCTGCCGCGCCGCATCGGCCTCGCCAGCGCTTTGGACCTGATCCTCACCGGCAAGCATGTCCGCGCGAAGAAAGCCTTACAGTTGGGATTGATCGACGAGCTCGTGCATCCTTCGATACTCCGATCCGTCGCGATACAGCGCGCGAGAGAGATCGCCGAGGGAAAGCGAAAGAGCGAGCGTCGTACGAGCGCGGTGACGCGAGTCGTCATCGACGGCAATCCGGCTGGGCGCGCCCTCGTGCTCCGCAAGGCGCGCGAACAGACACTCGCCAAATCCCGCGGACACTATCCGGCGCTGATCGCCGCGATAGATGTCGTCGCGGCCGGTTACGAGCGTGGCGTTGCCCACGGTTACCGCGAAGAGTCGCGCCGTTTCGGCGAGATGGCGATGACCGATGTCTCACGACAGTTGATCTTCCTCTTCTTCGCCACCAACGAGCTCAAGAAAGATCCCGGTGTCGACCCCGCGCAATTCCCGGATCAACCGGTGTCCGCCTTCGAGCCCCTGCCGGTCGAAAAGATCGCGATCCTCGGCGCCGGGTTCATGGGGGCGGGGATTGCCTCGGTAGCGGTTCAGCACGGCAGTCTCGTGCGACTCAAGGATGCCGATCACGGACGCGTCGCGAAGGGATATGCGGCAGTGAGAGATGTGCTCAGGGAGCGGCTCACCAAAAAACAGATCACCAAGGTCCAGTACAGCGACTACATGGCTCTCATCGGCGGCACCGTCGATTACTCGGGGTTTGGAAACGTGGACCTCGTGATCGAAGCGGTCTTCGAGGATCTGGCGATCAAGCACCAAGTGCTCCGTGAGACTGAGGCAGCGATCAATCCTTCCGCGATCTTCGCGAGCAACACCTCGACAATCCCGATCGCGCAGATCGCGCAAGCGTCAAGTCGGCCAGAGCGCGTCCTCGGCATGCATTTCTTTTCTCCAGTCCAAAAGATGCCACTGCTGGAGGTGATCACGACCGCGGAGACTTACCCGCAGGTGACCGCGACAGCCGTTGCGTATGGGAAAAAACTCGGCAAAACGGTGATCGTCGTGAACGATGGGCCGGGCTTTTTCGTGAACCGGATTCTGTCGCCGTACATCAACGAGGCTGGAATTCTGCTCGATCAGGGAGTGGCGGTCGACCTCATCGACAAAGCGTTGGTCGATTTCGGGTTTCCCGTGGGCCCCATCACGCTCATCGATGAAGTCGGACTCGACGTGGCGACCAAGGCTGGAAAGATCATGGCCGATGCGTTCCCGGACAGAATGGAGCCGGCAAAGTCGATTCAGGCCGTGGTTGCAGCGGGGCGATACGGGAGAAAAACGAAGAAGGGCTTTTACAGTTACGACAACGAAGGGAAGAAAGGGGACGTAGATCCTTCTGTCTACGCGCTGTTTCTCGCTCCAGGTAGTGTGCCGGCAGCGAAATCGATTGGCGCTCCAAGCGAGCCTGAGGCGAATACGCCGCCCGAGATGCCATCGGTGCAGATCCAGCAGCGCACCGTTCTGGCGATGCTCAACGAGGCAGCACGGTGCCTGAGCGAGGGGATCATCAGGTCACCGCGCGATGGCGATGTCGGTGCGGTCTTCGGAATCGGCTTCCCGCCGTTCCGCGGCGGTCCATTCAGGTACATGGACTCGCTCGGCATCCAGATCGTGGTGCAGCGGCTCGAGGATTTGAATGCACGGTTCCCGGGACGCTTCGAGCCGGCGGAGATTCTTCTCGAGATGGCGCGTCGTCGACAGGTCTTTTACTCCGACGAGCGTTCGTGACGAGAGAGGTCCCAGCCGAAATGCGGTCGTGGTTTCTTGCAGTGGCAGCGGTAGGAACCCTCACAGCCTGTGCTCCGACGATCCGCCGTCCGGTAACCCCGGCAGATTTCCCGCGCACGGTTCCGGAGCTGACAGGGTATACGCGCACCTCGAGGTACAGCGACGTGCGGAGTTTTCTGGATTCGCTACGTAAGCTCGGCGCGCCGCTCACGTTCGGATATATCGGGAAGACGACCGAAGGGCGCGACATTCCTTATGTGATCGCATCGCGACCTGCCGTCACGACTGCGTCCGAAGCGCGACGCTTGGGACGGCCCATCGTCTACGTTCAGGGAAACATCCACGCCGGCGAAGTCGAGGGTAAAGACGCGTTGCTCGCGCTTTTGCGCGACCTGACATACTCGAACGCGCCGAATGCGCTCGATTCGGTGGTGCTGATTGCCGTTCCGATCTACAACGCGGATGGCAACGAGCGCTTCGCCCCGCAGTCGGTCAATCGTACCGAGCAGAATGGGCCACAGATGGTCGGCGTTCGCGCGAACGCGCAGAACCTCGATCTCAACCGCGACTACGTGAAAGCCGAAGCGCCGGAGACGCGGGCGTCACTCGCGATGTTCAATACGTGGGATCCGGATGTGTTCGTGGATCTCCATACTACCGATGGAAGCTTTCACGGATACGCGCTCACGTACTCACCATCACTCAACCCGGCGGCCGTGTTTGGTGGGGTGTATGCCCGCGACTCCTTGCTGCCGGTCCTGCGGCAGCGGATGCGCACTCGTCGCGGATTCGAAGTATTCGACTACGGCAACTTCGTCACCGACGAGCGCGGGCTTGTTGCAGATACGAGCGTGCACGAGGGGTGGGCAACGTACGATTCGCGCCCGCGGTTCGGGACCAACTATTACGGCATTCGCGGACGCATCGGGATTTTGAGCGAAGCGTATTCACACGATTCGCTCGCGCGTCGCATCGCTTCGACCTACGCCTTTGTGAACGAGATTCTTTCGCTCGTCGCCGAGAGAGGCAATGCGATCCGATCGTTGTCGGCACGTGCCGACAGCCAGCCTGTCGCGTGGGGGAGGTCCCCGGATTCATTACAGATGGTCGCGGTCCGTGCCGAGCTCGTTTCGACGCCGCGGCCGATGGACGTGGTCAAGGAAGACCTGGAGAAGACGGGTGATTCCTCCGTTACACAGGCGGGTGTCCCGAAGGGCGTTCGTCGCACTGGTCGGTTCAGAACCGTCCGCATGCCCGTCTACGACCGGTTCATCTCAACACTCGATCGCGCGCCACCCGCGGCGTACGTGATCGCGCCCGAGGATACTGGCGCCGTCACGCTGCTCCGTCTCCATGGGATTCGCGTCGACCGGTCCGACTCGGCGTGGACCGCGCGGGGCGAGTCCTTTGTAATCGACTCGATCGTCACCTCGCCACGCCTGTTTCAGGGACACCACGAGGTACGTGTCAGGGGAAAGTGGGAACGCGGGGTGCAGACCCTGCCGCCGAAGTCGTTCATAGTGTCCACGGCGCAACCACGGGGCACTCTCATCGTCTATCTGCTCGAGCCGGAAAGCGACGATGGTATGACGACATGGAATGTGTTCGACAATCACCTGCGGCAAGGGGGCCGCTTTCCAGTGCGGAGAATCTTCGATCTTTCCCGCCGCGGCCGTTCCGCTGTCCGCCGGTCGTCCGCGTCGACGACCGAGGCACCGCAGAACTGATGCTTCGCAGCGCACTGCTTTACCTGTCAGGTCAGCCCCAGATATTCAAATTCGTTCGCAACAACCGACTCGCGAAGAGCTTCGCGAACCGGTTCGTGGCTGGCGAAACTCTTGACACAGCTCTCGCCGCTGTCGCGAGACTCAATACCCGTGGCATCACGGCGTCGCTCGATCTGCTTGGCGAGAGCGTTCACAACGAAGCGGAAGCGCGCGCGGCCGGTCAGGCATATGTGACGATGCTCGATCGAATCCACGAGCGAAGAGTGAATGCCAATGTCTCGGTTAAGCTGACGGCAATGGGGCTGGACATCTCCGAGGAGCTCTGTGTAGCAACCATGCACAAGATTCTGCAGCGCGCACGCGACTACGGCTCCTTTGTGCGGATCGACATGGAATCGAGCGAATACACTCAGCGCACACTCGACCTGTTCGAGCAGCGGCTCTATCCGGGCTACCGTGAGCACGTCGGCATCGTACTACAGAGTTATCTCTACCGGACGTTCGCTGATGTGCAGCATGCGAATCTGACGAAAGCGCGAGTGCGGATCTGCAAGGGCGCTTACAAAGAGCCGGAGACCGTCGCGTATCCCGACAAAAAAGACGTCGACTCCAATTACGTTCGCTGCATGCAGGAGCTGATGCTGAAGGGCAACTACCCGGGAATCGCGACGCACGACGAGGCGATCATCAGGGAAGCGAAGCGCTTCGCCAAGGCAAACGACATCGCGCCAAATCGGTACGAGTTCCAGATGCTTTACGGCGTGCGCCGCGACCTCCAGGACAAGCTCGTGCGCGAAGGGTACCGAATGCGCGTGTACGTTCCGTTCGGAACGCAGTGGTATCCCTACCTCATGCGGCGTCTCGCCGAGCGTCCGGCCAATGTCGCGTTCCTGACGGGGAACGTCTTCAAGGAGATGGTCGGCAAACGCCGGCGCTAGAATGGGTCGATTCATTCCCCCCGATCATTCCAAGGGCGATCCAAATACGATCGGCGGCTATATGGCGGTGCACGATCGCCCCGCGGCATTCGAGGGAAGCGACGGCGCGTCGTACAGCGTGGAGATCGTCACAGACGAGAGCGGCGAGCGCGGGCGACCCTTTGCTGCCTATTTGCTGTTCGTCCGCTGGCAATACGGAGATCCAGTTGCGAGCGGACATCTCGAGACCGAATTCCTCGCGTTTGGAACGACGGAGGAAGAGGCGCGCAGGCTGGTCGGTGCGCTGTCGCTCAACAGCGTCAAATCGAAACTGGATGCCCTGATCAAGGCCAAGCGGACGGAGCTGCCTTGGTGGGACGCAATGCGCGAAGAAGGCACCAATTGAGCCGGACCGAGGGCGTCGTTCTCAAAGGCACCGGCGGAGTATGGCACGTCCGCGCGGACAGCGGCGACACGCATGAAGCGTCGTTACGCGGAAGGCTCAAGCAGGAGCGCGAGGAGACGAAGAAGCTGGCGGTGGGCGACCGCGTCGTGCTCGAAATCGACGAGCGCGGCGTGCACTGGGCCATCGCCGAGATCTTGCCGCGTCATTCGCAGCTCGCCCGGCGGGAGCCCGGTGCCGGGCAGGGTGAGCGAATCGTTGCGGCGAACGTCGACCAGGTCGTGGTCGTGTTCGCGGCAGCCAAACCCGAACCGCATCGCAGGATGCTCGATCGATTTCTCGTTATCGCCGAGGCAAACTCGCTGGACTCTCGTGTTGTCATCAACAAAATCGAGCTCGTTGATAGTGAGCAGGTCCAGGGGACGTTCGGCGACTATGGCGCGGCAGGTTACCCGCTCCACTTCACCAGTGTAAAGCAGGGGATTGGGCTCGACGAGCTGCACGACGCCTTGGCCGGCAAGACATCGGTGCTAACCGGACCGTCGGGAGTTGGGAAATCATCGTTGATGAATTCCATGTACCCCGGGCTCAATCTGCGCGTGGGGGAGATTAGCGAGTCGGTGAACAAGGGACGTCACACGACGGTTGGAGCACTGCTCCATCCGCTGCCCGACGCGGGTTATGTCGTTGATACGGCCGGCCTACGAGAAGTCGGAATGTGGGGTCTCGCTTCGGAGCATCTCGACGAATGCTTTCGTGAATTTCGGCCGCACATCGTGCAGTGCAAGTTCGGTAACTGCACTCACCGCGTCGAACCGGGCTGCGCGGTGCGCGCTGCAGTCGAAAGTGGCTCGATCAGCGCGGCGCGCTACGACAGCTACCTTCGACTTCGCGAAGAAATCGAGGACTCGGAGCGAAAGTGGGCGCCGTACTCTGCTGCGGCCAAGGGGCAGAAACGACGGTGATCGGAACTGGCCTCTTGTCGCTATTTAAAGACAACTGAACGGGTGCGAGGTGCTCGCAACGCGTAACTGCAACTGAACGGGTGCCAGGTGCGAGCAGAACCCTGGTGAGGTGCGGGTTTACTACGCCGGGACGGGTCGGAGCGCCATAGACAGCTTGTGCTGCGAATGCGAGTAGTGCTGTCACGACGTCGTGAACTCTTAACTCGCCAGGCTCTTGCTCACACCTCGCACCCGTTCAGTTGTAGTTCAACGCTTGGAATTTACGAGATGCCAGCCCCGAGGATCTCCACCGTCCAATCGATAACAAGATCGCTCCTCAGCGAGTCCCGAACGGAGCAGTATTTCGTCGCCGACAACTCGATTGCGCGCAGTGCCTGATCCTTCGCGATCCCCTTGCCGCCGATCCGAAAATTCAAGGTGACGTGCTTGTAGCGCCGAGGGATGGTATCGACCCGCTCGCCGACGACGTCGATCTCCAGCGATTCGATCGGGGTGCGCTGCTTCGCCAGAATATCGATCACGTCATAGGAGACACACGTTGCGAGTGCGCTGAGTAGCGCCTCCGGTGGGCTCTGACCGGTTTCGCCCTCACCGTCAATGCGCGCGGTCGGTCCATCGGGACGTCCCGTATCGAAACGATGTCCGCCGACCCACTCGACGTAAATCCGCGATGGCTGGGTCGGCGGTTCCACTGCCGCCGGAGCGCTCACTTCGCCGACACTTTCTCGGGTCCCTTCTCGATCGGAGCGCGCACTGTATTGCCCCACTCCGTCCAGCTTCCATCATAATTCCTCACACGATCGTAGCCGAGCAGGTAGGTCAGAACGAACCATGTGTGGGAGGAGCGCTCACCGATACGGCAGTAGGCGATAATGTCGTCGCCTTTGTGGAGGCCCTTCTCCTGCTCGTAGATCGCGCGCAAAGAGGCAGCGTCCTTGAAGCTTCCGTCGGGATTCGCTGCGCGTGCCCACGGAATGCTGCGCGCGCCGCTAATGTGGCCACCGCGCAGCGTCCCCTCCTGCGGATAGTCGGGCATGTGCGTGCGCTGACCGGTGAACTCTTCCGGCGAGCGAACGTCGATCAACGGCTTCCCCTTCTCGGAGTGCTCACGCACTTCCTTGAAGAAAGCGCGGATCTTTTCATCCGAGCGTCGTGGAGCCTTGTAGTTCGTTTTCGGAAAGCCGGGCACCTCGGAGTTGAACGGCCTGCCCTCCTGTTCCCACTTTATGCGACCGCCGTCCAGCAGCTTCGCGTTGGTGAATCCGAACAACTGAAAGACCCAGAACGCGTATGCGGCCCACCAGTTGTTCTTGTCTCCGTAAAAGACCACCGTCGTATTCTCGTCGATTCCCTTGTCGCGAAGCAGCCGCTCGAATTGCTCCGACGACACATAATCGCGGAGGACGGGATCGTTCAGATCCTCGTGCCAATCGACTTTCTGGGCGCCGGGGATATGGCCGGTGTCGTACAGGAGAACGTCTTCGTCGCTCTCGATGATTCTGATGTTGGGATCATCCAGGTGATCAGCGAGCCATGCCGTGCTCACCAGCACTTCGGGATGGATGTATCCCTTTCCGGCGATGCCCGGGTCGACAGACTCTGTGTTGCTTGCGATCGTCGCCTCCATATTCTGCTCCAGTAGTTGGAGACTATGTAGCATAATCAGAGAGGATGCGCAGCGTTGCAAGTGGAGCTCGGCCTAGCTGTATCTTTGCTGGATGGCAGAGAGCAGAAACCCGCAGATGGAACCGTACGCGCGCCATGTCCTCGTCTGCACGGGCGGGTTCTGCTCGCCCGATCGTCGCGGACGCGAGCTCTATTCAATGCTTGCCGAACTTCTGCAGCGCGAAGATCTCTTGTTCGGCCCACGCCGCGTGAAGCGCGGCGAAACGCCATGCCTCGGCGTCTGCTCCGACGGACCCATCGTCGTAGTGTATCCGGAAGGAACCTGGTACGCCAACGTCACACCATCGCTGCTCGAGCGCATTGTCGTCGAGCATCTCAAGAATGGTAAGCCCGTCGCTGAGGCGATTTTCCACCGCCTTTAGCGTTCGGCTTTTTTTTTCGACGCTCGACACATTCTCGGGCATGCGTTCTGCGTTTTTGAGAAGCCCAACATGGAGGGTACTATGGCAGATCAAGACAAGAACCAAGACCAGAACCGCAACCTCGACGCGCAGAACACGTCAGGGCAGGACCAGGGTAGAATGGGCGATCCCGGAAGTAGCTCGGGAGGCTTGGGTAGGAACTCTGGAAGCTCGGGCACCAGTGGCTTGGGCAGTAGCAGCTCTGGGGGAAGTGGCTCGAGTGGCGGCTACGGCGGTACCTCCGACAGCGGAAGCAGCTCTGGTGGAATGAGTGGCGCTGGCGCCGGTGGAAGCTCGGGTGGAATGGGAGCCGGTGGCGCTGGCGGAACTAGCGGTAATACTGGAGGCTCGAGAGGCACAGGCGGTGGAACCGGCGGCAGCTCGGGCGGATTTGGTGGAAGCAGTGGAAGTAGTGGAAGCAGTGGAACTGGGGGGAGCTCTGGCACTTCCGGCAATCCTGGCGGCGCTGGTGGCAGCGGCGGGATGAGAGGTGCGGATACCGGCTCGGGCGGTACGAGTGGCTCGAGCGGTTCAAGCGGCACTGGCGGAGGATTTGGAAGCTCAGGATCTTCCGGCAGTTCTGGAGGCAGCACCGGCGGCTCGAGCGGTCTCGGCGGCTCGGGTGGCGGAAGCTCCAACAGATAGTCGCCACAACACCAAGCAACGGGGCGAAGGCGCTGACGCTTTCGCCCCGTTTGCGTTGTCTGCGCTACGCAGCCGTCGACATTAGCGCGCGCGCCATCGATTGCCTTAACTTTCCGCCACAACAGTACCCGTCGCAGTGAACCCGTCAAATCCATTCAATCCACGCCGGCTCGCACTCGGGGCTGCGAAAAAACTGATCTTCGAGAACGAAGATCCGGAGACGGCGCTCGAACGCATCGCGGGTCTCACGTCGACCGACAATCGTGCCGCCTCTGGGCCGGAGAGCAACTCAATGTCACGCAGTCGCACCACGATCCTGAACAATCTGGACGAGATGTACCGCGAAGCATTCGAGCGCGCCAAAGCGTCCGGTGACGCGAACCAGATGGCTACGCTCGACTTCGCATACCGTCGCGAGCAGCTCTACTTCGAGATACTTCTCGACGTGCGCGACGCGCTTGAGCGTCGCTAGCGCCGCGCGTCCGGCCCATCGCGCCGGTCGATGAATAGCCTGTGGGGCTGGGTTGGATTCAACGTCGCCGTGCTGGCGATTCTCGCGCTGGACCTCGGCGTGCTGCACCGGCGAGAAGCCAAGGTCTCACTCAAGGAAGCGGCGACATGGAGCGCCGTATGGGTGGCTCTCTCCCTCTGCTTTGCTTTTGCCATCTTCCGCACGATGGGAAGGCAGTCGGGTCTCGAATTCCTGACCGGCTACCTCATCGAGTACGCGCTCTCCGTCGACAACATCTTCGTCTTCGTGCTGATCTTCTCCTACTTCAAGGTTCCGGAGAAGTACCAGCACCGAGTGCTGTTCTGGGGAATCATCGGCGCGCTCGTTTTACGCGGCGTGATGATAGTCGCCGGCTCCGCGCTCGTGACGAGATTCTCGTGGACGCTCTACATCTTCGGTGCGTTTCTCGTGTTCACCGGTATCAAGATGGCTCTGCAAAACGATGACGTTTCGTACAACCCCGAGCGTGATCCGGTGTTACGCCTTTCCCGAAGGCTGATCCCGGTGACCAGCGAATACACGGCCGACAAATTTTTTGTCCATACACGCGACAAGGACGGAAAGCGCGGCTGGGCAGCAACGCCGCTCTTCATCGTGCTGTTGATCGTCGATACGACGGACGTCATCTTTGCGACCGATTCCATCCCGGCGATATTCGCGGTCACGCGCGACCCGTTCATTGTCTATACGTCAAATATCTGCGCGGTTCTCGGGTTGCGCGCGCTTTATTTCCTGCTCGCCGGCGTCGTAGACAAGTTCACCTACCTGAAGCTCGGACTGTCGATCGTGTTGATCTTCATCGGCGCGAAGATGCTGCTCGAGTATTTCCTGCACATTCCGATTATCGCCTCGCTTGGCGTCGTTGGGGCCGTGCTCGGCGGCTCGATTTTAGCCTCGATAAAGTGGCCGCGGACAGGGCACTAATCGACTGCTGAGGGTTACTCTTGATGCTGGAACGCCGTCCTGTTCGTATCACTCGATTTCAAACACACATTGCGGGTATTGTCAGCATGAAGCTCAACATGGTCGTGGCTGCCGCCACCTTCGTCGCGGTCCCAGTCTCGTACGCGCACGCTCAAGCGGCGGGAAAAACTCTGGCGATGGATTTTCGCACGACGATCAGCATCCAGGGAGAGCCGGATAGCGCGGTCATGGTCGGGCATGCCATCGGCACCGCCGACAAGATGCGCGTCGAGGTGAAGCCCTCCGGGCGTCAGGTCGCCCCACTCACGACCGACAGTGTCGTCACCATGATCCTGACCGATAGCGGCAAGACGATTACCTACATCGACGCGAAGAAGAGTCAGTACCTTCGCGTTCGTCCCGCGGAAATGGTCACCCAGGCCCAGCAGATGGGCGCGATGAAGATGGACTTCTCCGGCACCGAAGCAAAGGTCGACAACCTCGGCGCTGGGCCGGCAATCCTTGGCCATCCCACCTCGCATTATCGCGTCTCAACTGGAATGACGATGACGATCAATGCGATGGGGCAGCAGCAGACCGTCAAGATCGCTAGCACGACTGACAGCTACTACGCCACCGACATCAAGACAGTGCTGAATCCCTTTGCGAGCCTGAGCGGCAGCGACATGGCGAACATGTTCGGCAGCGCGAACACGGAATTCGCTGACAAGCTCAAGGCAGCGCAGGCGAAGCTTCCAAAGGGAACGCCTCTGCGCGCGTCGAGCTCCGCGACGATCGTCGCCCAGGGCCAGACCCGCGTTACCAAGACGTCCGCGGAAGTCACGGGGCTTCAGTGGGTGGATGCGGACTCGAAGGCCTTCGAGGTGCCGGCGAATTACACGGCCGTCCCGCTACCTAGCATGGCCGCTCCTCCAGCCGCAATCCCTCCCAAGTAACGCGGGAGGCGGGAGGCGCTGCGAGCTAGAACTTCACGATGGACTGATAGGCCGTTTTGAAATCCTCGACCTGCGGCAGTATCGAGTCCTCGAGTCTCGGCGCGTAGCCAACGAAAGTATCCGTCGACGCGATCCGCTTTACTGGCGCGTCGAGCCACGCAAAGCATTCGTCTGCGATCGCGGCCGCGATCTCCGCGCCGTATCCCCACGACAGCGCGTCCTCGTACGCCACGATCACTCGCGAAGTTTTCTTCACTGATTCGAAAACCGCTTCGCGGTCCCAGGGGCTCAGTGTCCGGAGATCAACGACTTCGACCGAGATCCCGTCGTCCGCGACGGCAGTCGCCGCCGTCAACGCGCGCTGAACCGTTGCTCCATAGGTAACGACTGTCACATCCGTCCCTTCCCGCACGACCTTCGCCTTTCCAAAGGGGATCATGAAGTTGGGACCCGGATACGCGGACTTGTTGTACGTCTGTCGGTAGAGGTGCTTGTGCTCGAGGAAGAGCACCGGATCGTCACAGCGAATCGCGGTGCGCAGCAGGCCGTTCGCGTCGAGCGCGGTCGCCGGACATACGACACGCAGTCCCGGACAATGCGTGAAAATCGATGCGCCAGTCTGCGAATGATAGATCGCGCCGCGGATGTAGCCGCCGTACGTCGTCCTGACGACAACGGGCGCCGAGAAATTGTTGTTGGATCGCCAGCGCATTGTCGCGAGCTCGTCGCGGAGCTGCATGTACGCCGGCCAGATGTAATCGAAGAACTGAACTTCGACGACCGGCTTGAACCCGCGCACCGCCAGGCCGATCGCGCGTCCGACGATGTTCGCCTCGGCCAGCGGCGAGTTGTAGACACGCGCGCCACCGAACTCCTTCTGCAAACCCCACGTAACCTTGAAGACGCCGCCTTTGCCTTTGACTTTGCCGAGGTGTTCCTCGCGCGACACGTCGGCAACGTCCTGGCCGAAAACGAGGATCTTCTTGTCGCGTCGCATCTCGTCTTTCATGCAGGCGTTGAGCAGGTCGACCATGGTCGTCGGCTCGCCCGAGAACTGCGGATCGTCCTCGGTGTCGAATTGCTCGCTGGTGGGATCGACATCCGGAGAGTACACGCCGAAGTAAACGGTCTCTGGTCCCGGCTGCGGCTGCGCCAAAGCATCATCGGTCGCAGCCAGGACGATCTCATCCACCTCTTCCCGGATCTTCGCGATCTCGTCTTCGGTCGCGTGGCCTTCACTCATGAGCCACTTCGGGAACTGCGTCACCGGGTCGCGCGCGGCGTCAGCTTCACGCTCGGCGGGCGGACGATACAACGTCTCGTCGTCGGAAAGCGAATGCGAGTAGGGCCGGATCACGTGCGCATGCACCAGTGCCGGCCCCTTTCTAAGTCGCGCGTAATCGATAGCGCGGTGCATCGCATCGTAGCTCGCGAGTAAGTCGCAGCCGTTGACTTCTTCGATGAACAGATCGGGAAATGATCGAAGCAGCTTTGAGATGCTACCGCCAGTCGTGTTGACCTCGACCGGCACCGAGATGGCGTAACCGTTGTCCTCGACGAGATAGACGACGGGAAGCTTGAGGTTCGACGCGGTGTTGAGCGATTCCCAGAATTCGCCTTCGCTCGTCTGACCTTCTCCGGTCGAGATGAAGACGACCTCATCGTTGCGGAAACCGTCCGTGATGTTGAGCAGCTTCGCGCGCAAAGTTGCTTCCGCAGAGCCCACGCCTTGCAGAAATTGAGTGCCTGTCGGGGAGGAAGCCGAGACGATGTTATAGGATTTGTGTCCCCAGTGACTCGGCATCTGACGTCCGCCAGATGCCGGATCGACCGCTGCTCCTACCGCCTCATAAAGCATCTCCGCGGGCGTGACTCCCAACGAGAGACAAAGCGCGCGATCACGATAATAGGTGTAGAACCAATCGTAGGTAGGCTTGAGCAGCATTCCTGCCGCCGTGAGAATCCCCTCGTGGCCCGCACCCGATATCTGGAAGAAAATCTTGTTTTGCCGCTTTAGCTGGACTTCCTTGTCGTCCAGCCGGCGCGACAACAACATGTTCCGATACGCCGCGACGAGCTGCTCTGGCGAGAGCCGGGCGCTGGGTGAACCTGCGGGGGTTTTGCGGTCGGGGAGCGTTCTGGTAGCCATTATTCTCCGGCGGGCGGTCTAGCTATCCAAAAATAGCAGGTAGTGCGCCGGACGGGCTACGCTGCGAAGCCGCGGGGCAAAATGGCCGGCTTCATGCCGAACGGATGACACAACACGGAGACAGCAATGGTGAAACGAATCGTCTGGGTTTTCCCTGCCGTGGCTATTCTGCTCGCTTGCGCGCCCGGTACATCGGGCACGCCATCGACACCGAGTGGCGACAAAGTCGTCTTCACTGGGGATCTGAAAGCTGATTGGGCTCAGATCGTCGCGCTCGAGGACTCTGCTAAGGCGCTTGTCGACTCGACGGGATGCACATCAGCCGCGGAATGTCGAACGGCCCCGGTTGGGTCGAGAGCCTGCGGCGGTCCGCGCTACTATCTCGTCTATTGCTCGCGAACGACTGATTCAGCGGCGCTGTACCGCAAGCTCGAGGCAGTCGCCAACGCAGAGCGCGATTACAACATTCACTACAAGCTCGCGTCGACGTGCGAGTTCCGAATGCCGCCGACGGTTGGGCTCACCGGATCGTCGTGCGTCGCTAAATAGCAGCGCAGAAAATCATGCTTGCTAGTAGTCGACCGGCCTGAGATACGACTCTCCGATTCCTGTCGGACTCAACAGAGCTACAGTCGGCAATTTCCGTTTCCAATGCGTGCCAGCCAAACGCTTCCGAACGATCTCGACCTTATTCGGATCGAATCCGCGACTGTTCAGCGAGGCGGGACTGTACCCGCTCACCAGCCAATTCAGAATGTTGTCGGCCTCGGCGTAGCTAATCCCGAAGTCGCCTTCATCGGTCTGACCCTCGATGAGATCAGCCGATGCTGGCTTGCGAACTACGACATCCGGCACGCCAAGGAACGTCGCGAGCTGCCACACTTGCGTCTTGAATAGATCGCCAAGCGGATTGATCGGCGGCGAATCGTCAGCGTGCCAGGTGAAATAGCCGAGCAATCGCTC
>JBJMOA010000091.1:0-2736 GCA_045803975.1 Gemmatimonadaceae bacterium | reverse complement strand
GAGCGCTTGCTCGATCGTTCGCAGGTACCAATGCAAGTCCTGACGGTGGCGCTTGAGATCGATGATCGGGTACCCGACGAGCTGTCCTGGTCCGTGAAACGTTACGTCGCCGCCGCGCTCGACCTCGAACAGCTCGACGCCTTTGCTTTGCAGGAATTCAGGCGACGCCACGAGGTGTTTTTCTTTCGCTCCTCTGCCGAGGGTGACGACGGGCGGATGCTCGAGGAGGAGAAGAACGTCCTGTGGGATCGTGCCGGAAATTCTGTCGCGTGCGATGCTGCGCTGTAACTCGAGCGCCTCCCCATAACCCATCCGGCCCAGGGGAACAGTCCATAACTCGCGCTCAGCCACAGAGCATCACCGCAATCATGCGTCGAGAACCTTTCCCAGCGAGTCGAGAGTAGCCTGGGCTACGGCTTCGGAGAGAGTGGGGTGGGCATGGATCGCCAGATCCACCTCTTCCACCGTGAACTCGTTCTCGCGTGCCACCGCTAGCTCGTGGATCAGCTCAGTTGCGTGCGCGCCGATGATGTGAGCGCCGAGTATTTCCCCGTACTTGGCGTCGCGGATGATCTTGACGAAGCCTTCGGTGTCCCCGGAAGTACGCGCGCGGCCGTTCGCCATGAAGGGGAATTTCCCGACTTTGTAATCGATCTTTTTTTCCTTGACCTGAGCTTCCGTCATGCCGATCGATGCGACCTCGGGGTGGCAGTAGGTGGCGTTGGGGATGTTCCCGTAATTGACCTTGTGGACGTGCTGTTGGCCAGCGAGGAATTCCGCGAACACGACGCCTTCGCGCTGGCCCTTGTGCGCGAGCATTGGTGGACCGGCGACGTCACCAATCGCGTAGATGCCCTTGACCGACGTCTCCATTCGCTCGTTGATCTTGATGAAGCCGCGGTCGGTGAGCTGCACGCCGAGCTCTTTTATTCCGATGTCATCTATCACCGGCGCGCGGCCGGCTGCGACGAGCACCTTCTCGACCTCGAGCTCCTGTTTTTTGCCTCCGACGTCGACGCTCATCGTGACGGAATTCTTGCCGACTTTGACGTTGCTGACTTTGGCGCCTGCCAGAACTTCGATCTTCCGCTTCTTGAAGCTGCGTGTGAGCTCAGTACTGCAGTCGGCATCTTCCAGCGGGAGAATTCCCGGCAGGACTTCTATCAAAGTGACCTGCGTTCCGAACGCGGTGAAGACGTCGGCGAATTCGCAGCCGACTGCGCCGGCGCCAACGATCGCCATCGTCTTCGGCGCGCTTTCGAGGATCAGCGCTTCGTCCGAGGAAATGACGGTGGTTTTGTTGAGCTCGAGCCCGATCTGCGGAAGTCCCTTGACGCGAGAGCCGGTTGAAACGACGATCGCTCTCTTAGCTTCGTGTTTCTCTTCTTTGCCATCGGCTTTGACCGTCACCGCGTTTTTGCCGGTGATTTTGCCCGTGCCTTTGATCCAGGTAATCTTGTTTTTCTTGAAGAGGAACTCGACGCCCTTCGAGTTTTGAGTACTGACCGCGCGCGACCGCTTCATTGCGACGCCGTAGTCGAGCTTCACGTCGCCGACGGTGATGCCAAAGTCTTTCGCGTGAGAGACTTTCGTTGCCAGAGAGGCGGATTCAAGAAGCGCCTTTGCGGGGATACAGCCCCAAAGGACGCAGGTGCCGCCGAGTCCTTCTTTTTCGACTACGGCGACCGACATTCCGAGCTGTGCAGCGCGGATCGCGCCAACGTAGCCGGCGGGACCGCCACCTATGAAAATCACGTCGTAACTTGCCATTTCGGTGTGCGTTTGAGTTCAGAGTAATCTATGCCGTGACTACGGATTGCGGACCAACGGCATTTCGGACTGCTGACTAATTACGGATTGGGAGACCCACCGTAATTAGTCAGCAGTCAGCAGTGCACTTGGTCCGCAGCACGGAGCAGTGAGCCCGCAGTCCGTACTCAGATTATGAGCGACAGCGGATTCTCGATGTACCGGCGGACCGTCTGAAGGAACTTCGCGCCAGTGGCGCCGTCGATGACGCGGTGGTCGCAGCTCATGGTCACGCGCATGCGCTTCCGAGCGACGAGCGCACCGTCGATCACGACCGCTTTCTCCTCGAGCGCGCCGACTGCCAGTATCCCGACTTCTGGTGGATTGATGATGGCCGTGAACTGATCGATGCCGAACATGCCGAGGTTCGAGACGGAGAACGTCGATCCCGTGTACTCCTCGGGCTTGAGCTTTCGCTCCCGTGCGCGTTTCGCCAGCTCGCGCGACTCGCGTGAGATCTCGCTCATCCGCTTGCGGTCCGCGTCGAACAGCACGGGCGTGATGAGTCCCTCGTCAATGGCGACAGCCATGCCGAGGTGGACGCGGTTGAAATAGCGGATCTTGTCGCCGAGCCAGTGCGCGTTCACCTCAGGGTGCTGCGCGAGGGCGGTCGCGGTGGCTTTGAGCACGATGTCGTTGAACGAGACCTTGTACTCGTCGCCCATGGCCGCCATGGCGGTGCGCATCTCGGCGACGCGCTCCATGTCGAATTCGGCCGTGAGGTAGAACGTCGGGATGGGCCCGATGGACTCCGAGAGCCGCCGCGCAATCGTTTTGCGAATCTGAGTAAGAGGGACGTCTCGGGAATCGTTTTGCGAACCCGGGAGCCGGGAGCCGGGCCCGGTTGCACCGGCCGCGGTGGCCGGGCCGCTTCCGGAGGCTACGGCCGCTTCCACATCGCGCTTGATGATGCGGCCGCCTGGCCCG
>JBJMOA010000090.1:0-6527 GCA_045803975.1 Gemmatimonadaceae bacterium | reverse complement strand
AAGAAAAAGGCAGTACCTCGACAAATCCTCATGTTCTATCGCCTGGTACTGATAGAAAACTGACAGTTTCGAGTTTCTGCGCCGCGGCAAAATATTCTTCGGCACGCTCGGAAGCGTTGACTCGGCGCTCAGTCGTCATCGGTGTCAATCCCGAGTGCGGCCTATCCGCGAGATGATGGCGCGGCGGGCTATTGATCGATTAATGGGCTAATGGGCGGAGATATCGTCCGCGCGAGCCAGAGTTTGGATCGAGTCCTGGCTCGCGCGGTTCGATGGGCGAATCTTAGCGCAGTCTGACCTGACTCACCGTCGGCCGGAATTCCCCACTGGCCGAAATCTGCTCGAGGACGTTAGCCGATAACTGGGCCGTGCCACCGGAGGCGAGAGTTACCGTGCCTTGCATCGAAAAACCGAACAGGAAGGCGCGACCGCTCGTCATGAAAAGGTCGTTGGTATGGCCCGCGATTGTTCCTGTACCGTGCGCTATTGGAGCATCTGCACAGAAATCCGTGAACGTAGCGAGATCATAAACATCGAGGTTGCCTTCGCCTCGTGCCTGCGCCTTGATGATCGCTTGCTGCAGGCCGACCCACTGAACTTCGACCACCCCAAAGTGGGCCTCCGCCGTGCCGCCGCATATGTCACTCTCCCGCAAGTTGTCCGGCAGGCCACCTGCTGCGATTAGCCCGCTTTTCTCATCGACAATCTGGAAGATGATCACGTCTTTGAAGCGTATGAGGTTGGGCAACTCGCTCGGCTGTGCGCCCGTTGCAAGGACAGGATCTGTTGGGACTTTCAGTGGCCTTGGGGAAGTGGCAGGGTCGGCGCAGCCGAAGGCCGCGAATACCACGAGTAGAAGCGAACGGGGATGCATAGTTACCTCCCGGCAACAGGTTCGGATTGGCCAAAGGTTGGCTCGCACAGGTTAGCCCGCGCGCGCCGTTCGATTACTCCGTGGTATTTCGCGTCGCGAGGTAGCCGCGAAATGGACCGGTCAGGGAAGTCTCTCTGTATTTTCCGACGATATCGCCCGACGCGTTGACGCCCAAGACGTCGGTGTAAACCGCATCGAAAGGCGCACCAGCAGTTGGCACCACTCGGAAGGTGATCGTCGTGTGTGTTCCGTTAACTGCGCTACCGACGACACGCGCGTGGTCGAGCACGAACCCGCGAATGGTGGCCGTGTGGGCGACTTCGAACAAGCCGACGATTGTTCCGGCGGGGTTCATGTCCCACGCAACGGTAAAGTCACTGCCCGGAGCGTCGAATGGAGCGAAAACGTCTCCGTCGAGAAGGAATGCCCGTCCGACATCTGTGGTCCCGGTTGTGTCGACAAATTGTCCAGCGAACCTCCGGCCCCCCGGTGCGGCGCCGTTGATCATGCTTGCAAAATTGCTAATCGAGTCACGCTCGCCGAGAGTGCTCGCCGGTGTTGACGCGTACACCCCGCGGGAATATATGGCGCCATGCATGCTGGCCATCGTGTCACCGTCATGGTAACAACCGATCAACGAACCGTCGGGCATGATTCGCTGCGTAACGTTGTTGGGGTGACCTGGAAAGTTCACTGGGATGAAAACGCCCTCGGTTGTGAGAACGAATCCATGAAAAGGGACGGTGGTTGCCTCAGTGGCGTTTCGATAATTACCAACGATTGTCCCGTCCGGTCCGATACCGCGAAGTTGCGTAAGCGTCGCCCCTGGATAGACGATGCCGGTCGTCCACGTGCCAGCGTCATAGATAAATCCGCGAGTGACGCCGCCCTGCACGTACCAACCCACGACGCGCCCGCCGGCATTTATTCCCGAAGGTATCGTTGCCGTCGCGCCGGGGACGTCGAGTCGAGTGAATGTGTAGGAACTAATTCCTCCCCCTCCCCGAGCGAATGACGCCGAATTTGCCGCATAGCTGGAGTTGCTTGCCGGCGCGGTCGGATTTTCCGCGCAAGCGGCGAGAATAAATAGTGCGGCTAGTGTGGCAGCCGCGAAACGTTGGGGCTTCATGGGGACCTCGCAGAGAGATGTTTTCTTTCTCTATCAACGCTATTGGGCGTCGCACAGCGGAGCGGATAGAAAAAAAACGGAGGGAGCAACAGCAGTGGACTCGCTCTTTCTACGGGCCTTCCTGCGGATCTCCCTCCTCCTCGCGTTGTCGGCGGACAATCGATCACCACCATACCACTGAACCGACAGGCGCGCAATCGAATTCGTCAGCTGCCCTCCGCCAGCCCGGTAACGGGTAACAGCGTGGCCCGGTTATTTCCTATCTCGCCTGCATGCTGCTGCTGATCGAAAACGCCGACGTGTACGCGCCCGAACACAGGGGCAGGCAAGACATCCTCGTCGCCAACCGGCAAATCGAGAAGGTGGGCCGAGTGGACCGGCGGAAACTCGAGTCGCTCGGCATCGACTGCGATGTGATCGACGCGACGGGGTGCGTCGTCACCCCCGGCTTCATCGATCCACACGAGCATTTGCTGGGCGGGAGTGGCGAAGGAAGTCTGGCGCTTCAGAGCCCCGAGCTTTTCATCGACGAGATCTGTCGCGCCGGCATCACCACCGTCGTCGGCACGCTCGGCGTCGACACGACGATGAAGACCCTCGCGGGGCTGCTCGCCCGGGTCAAGGCGCTCAAGGAAGAAGGGCTGACCGCCTACCTCTGGACCGGCGGTTACGACGTTCCGCCGACTACGATGCTCGGCGACGTCCGGCAGGACATGATGTTCATCGAGGAGTGCATCGGCGCCGGCGAGATTGCAATCTCGGACGAGCGCTCGCTCGCGCCCGACAAACACTCTCTCGCCCGAGTAGTCTTCGATGCGCACGTCGGTGGGCTGCTCACGGGCAAATCCGGCATCACGCACTTTCATGTTGGTGAGTCGGATAAAAAGCTCAGACCGATCCTCGAGCTCCTGGAGAACTTCGACATCAAACCGGAGTGGCTATTCCCGACGCACGTGCAGCGGAGCGCCGAGCTGATGGACGAGGCCATCGCCTTCGCGAACGATGGGATGCCGATCAACATCGACGTCGTCGAGAAAGATGCAGGGAAGTGGACGAAGTACTATCTCGAGCGGGGCGGACCACCGGACAGGTTCACGATCTCTTCAGACGCCGACTCGACGACGCCCGATGTGTTCTACGGTCAGATATGCGAGCTGGTCGTCAGGCACCGCCTGCCGCTCGATCTCGTGCTCCAGTTCGTCACGTCGAACACGGCGCGGATCCTCAAGCTGAGGACCAAGGGTCGACTCGCGGAAGGATGTGACGCCGACCTGCTGGTGCTGACGGAGGGAGCGCTGGAGATCCGCGACGTCATTGCCGGCGGAAAGCGCCTTGTCGTCGACGGCGAGTGCAAGACGGCCTCGAAGTTTCTCAAGGAGAGCAGGCGCAACGTCACACTCGTTGGCGACGAATGCGACGAGCCGATTCACACCGCGGGGTAGCGCTACTTCATTCCCCTGCAGCGTTCGTCTTTCGACTGGTGGGATTCCACGTCGCCTTTCGCCTGCTGTAACTTTCGGTTCAAGTTGCGGCGGATCGCTGCCAAATGAAGGCGCTCGCTCCACGTGGTTTTTTGACCGAAGCGAATATCGGGGTCGCCATCCTTATGGAAGAACTCTTCGATGGCGATGCTCACGAGGCGCGACACGAGCTGCTCGCGTGGTGGACCTTCGGCGATGCCGAGCCGAGTGGCTGTATCGTTGACGGCGTTCTTGAACGCGACGACGAACTGTTCCGGCGGGAGCGCTCGAACTTCGGGCAGGGAGCAGATCTTTCGAATGAGCCGGCGCTGCTCGTACGGCGCCGTGACCTCGTCCACATCACTCTCCAGCGCTTCCCTCAGGAGAGGGCGCTGAGTCAAAGGAATTGTCCAACGCGACTGTGCGTAGCTCGTGTCCACTGAATCCCCCCAACCTTTCAACTGTTCGCCGCCCGTTGTTTTCCGCTGTCTCCACGAAATGGAAAGGGTCCTCAGACCCTGTAACCGTCAGTTATGCAAGCGCTTAGCCACAAAAATCGTACGTTTGCGTACGATTTTGTGTCTAGCAGAACGCACGCCGGGCGCACATGATTTCCTTTTGAGGAGGTCACATGAAGTGGGTTACACGAGAACGACCGAAGATCGACCGGATCGCCTGTCCCTGGCTCATCGCCCGCTTCATCGACAAGGACGCTGAGTTCCTCTTCGTGCCTACGGGCGATGTTGCCGCGGTAGCGCGCGACACCGGCGCCATTCCCTTCGATGTCGAAGGCGTCGAGTTATCCCACGACGGACCGCGCTGCAGCTTCGACGCATTTCTCGACAAGTACCAGCTGCGCGATCCCGCACTCGCCGAGCTTGCGAGAATCGTTCGCGGCGCCGATACGGATACGCTCGACACGGCGCCGCAATGCGCCGGACTGTTGGCGATATCGCTGGGATTGTCGCGGATCTTTCAGGACGACCACGAGCAGCTGCGCCACGGATTCGTCATCTACGACGCACTGTATGCCTGGCTGCGCGAAGCTCGCGCCGAGCGACACACCTGGAATCCGCAGCGTGTCGCTCCGGTTCTCACGACGCTGGAGGTTTGAAAAAACCCGTCATTTCATCTGCGCCAACCGCACCCTGAAACGAGCGTACACGGGGTCCAACAATGTGAAGTCCTGCGATGCAATCGCGCGATCACGCACGGCGAGCGCCGCGGTCCGGTTACCCAGCTGGAGCTCGCAGTCTGCACGCGCCGTCCGAACTTCGAGCGATGCTGTGTCAGCGACTTGCGCGAGCTCCGATTGCGCGCGACTGCATTGCTTGGCGACGCCTAACGCTACGCCCCGTGCCTGATGCGACCACGGCCCACTCCAAGGCACCGTAGTGATTTTCGCCAGGCGGTCGCTATACGCCATCGCCGAGTCGAGCTGACCACCGTAGCCGTAGTCGAATGCTGTGTTCGCGGCCAGGATCGCGGAGTCGGTAGGCGTCTGTGGATGACGCCGGGCAAGATACGAACGTGCCGAGCTCAAGTCGCCAGCGAGCGCGCTCACTTCGGCGAGAGCGTAGTCGAGCGGCTGCGGGTTCATCGCGCTCCCCACTGTCGGGCTCTTTTGGCGCGCCTGCTCGAGAAGCTGGATAGCGCGACGATAGTCACCCGTGCCGACATACGTACTGGCAAGCTCCGTCATGTACATCGCGCTATCGCTTGCATCCGCCGCGCGCAAGAGCGCTTCGGTTGCCACCGCGCGCGCATCGGCGTTTCGCCCGCGCAATATGTATAGCTCGGCGAGCGCACTCGCCGGGTCCCAGCCGTAATCCGGATGCGCGGGAAGGAACGCCATTCCTTTCCGATACTGCGCCTCGGCCTCGTCAAAGCGACCGAGTTGTTGCAGGAGGCCGCCGTACGTGCTGAAAGACACCGGCGTCCGCGGCGCAATCCGCGTGTATTCTTCAGCGGCACGCAACGCACTGGCGGTGTCTCCGGCCCTCATCGCGAGAAACCCGATCGGGAAGGCGAGCGGCGTATAGTCCGGGAACCGTGTACGCAGCACACGTGCTGAATCGAGCGCGCGTTTCAGATCATTCCCCTCGCCGTTTGAAGCCCAGAGGTACTCCGTTGCAAGCGCTGGCTCGTTGGGCATTAGCTGCATCGCCGCACGTAGGAGCGCTTTGCTACTTGCGGGATGACCCAGTGCCTTCTCGCGCCAGAATAACGCGAGCAATCCTTCCTCCGTGGACTGCCGCGCTGCATCGGCGACGGCGCGATCCCGATCCATGGGGTGCTCGCGTGCCTCGTACTCTCCCATGGAGAACAGACGCGCGAGCGCGAATCCGTTATCGAGGGCGGAGGCGCGGCGGAAATGCCGCACGCCGCTGGTGTACGCGCCGGTCTGCCAATCCTCCAATCCTTGCCAGAATTCCGCCTTCGCCGCAGGGGAGCTGGTTGTGAGCGTCAGCTTTCCAGCGGTTGCAGTCCCGGCTGGTGGCGCGGCCTGTCCGGCGGCGGGCTTGTGAGGGACGACGGCAGTAAATGCGAGAAGGATGAGAATGGCGAGCATGCGAGCGCGTCCCATATTGACCTCCCGGTCCCAATCGTCGCTCCACATAAGGACGCTTTTCCGTTTTGGTCAATGGGCAGTTTTCGAGCACGCAAAGCAGCGTGGCTTTCAGTCCTTATCTATATCAATCCCGAGAACTTCCTCGATTTCCTCCGCCCGGTGGAAAATCGGCTGCCTCTTTTTCAGATCGAACGTATCTGACTGATTGAGGACGTGGAGCCTGACTCCATAGATGCACAACGGCTCGTCGGGTCTCGCTTCGTTGATGTTACTGAACGTCACCTTTCCACCGTCGACGACGTACACCGCACCCGAGCCGATCGTCTGGAATCGTCCGCGCCTCACCAGGATTGCCGCGTCCTCGTCGAGTCCGATGCCAAGGATGCGCGGGTTCTGCGCGATCGCGCCGAGCAGACGGCCAATCCTCCCACGCTCGGCGAAGTGCTGATCGACGATCACGCCGGGTAACAACCCGAAACCCGGCGCAAGCCT
>JBJMOA010000089.1:0-7009 GCA_045803975.1 Gemmatimonadaceae bacterium | reverse complement strand
ATCGAGGTAGTCGAGCGAGATGTTGAACTGGTTGATTCCCGCCTGCCAGAGCGAACGTGCACGCTCCGGGGTCAGCATCCCACCGTGGGTAATCAGCGTGATGTATTTCAGCGTGACAGCATCTCTGACACCAGCGACCAGCTCCTCGAGATCGCGTCGCAGCGTCGGCTCCCCGCCAGTAAACGTGATCACCATTGGATTGAAAAAGCGGGCGGCGGCGGCGAAGGAATGCAGCTCGTCTGATTTCGTCGAGGCGTCGGTCTTCCAGTAATCACAGAAGTTGCAATGCGCGTTGCAGCGCATGGTGACCTCGAAGTGCACAAGCACCGGCCGCCGCATAACGGTGAGATACGCGTATTTGGCCAGGAAAGCCGGTACATGCCACGGCTTGAACTCGGCGGTGAGCATCAGTAAGTCACTTCCCGCCTCCCGCCTCCCGCCCCACCATAGGACGACGCAACCCATGCACCCGCGCCGTTTCTATCGCCTCCTCGTATCCAGCATCGGCATGGCGAGCAACGCCGGTTCCCGGATCGTTTGTGAGCACTCGCTCGAGCCGTACTCGCATCTCGGGAGTTCCATCCGCGACGATCACCTGTCCAGCGTGGAGCGAATTGCCGATACCGACTCCGCCGCCATGGTGGAACGACACCCACGACGCGCCGCTCGCGACGTTGAGCATCGCGTTCAAGAGCGGCCAGTCGGCGACGGCATCGCTTCCGTCGCGCATCCCTTCGGTCTCGCGGAATGGCGACGCGACGCTGCCTGTATCGAGGTGGTCGCGACCAATAGCAATCGGCGCGGAAATCTCGCCTGACGCGACGAGATCGTTGATTGCAACGCCGAATTTCGCGCGATCGGATTGTCCGAGCCAGCAGATGCGCGCCGGCAGTCCCTGAAATCTTATTTTTTCCTGCGCAAGCGAGATCCAGCGGCGGAGATGCTCGTCGTGCGGAAACAATTCGAGCGCGAGGTCATCGGTGCGTTTTATGTCCTTAGAATCGCCCGACAGCGCCACCCAGCGGAATGGACCCTTGCCTTCACAGAACAACGGCCGGATGTACTCGGGGACGAATCCCGGAATGTCGAACGCGTTCGTGAGGCCGGCGTCGAATGCGACCGTGCGAATGTTGTTGCCGTAATCGAAGGTAACGGCGCCGCGCTTCTGCATCTCGAGCATCGCACCCACGTGCGCCACAGCCGATTGCGTCGATCGCCGCACGTACTCGGCGGGGTTCGACTCCCTCAACTTTAGCGCTTCCGCGAGTGTAATCGCGGATGGCACGTAGCCGTTCAGCATATCGTGCGCGCTCGTCTGGTCCGTGAGCACATCGGGCGTGACGCCACGCTTCACAAGCTCCGGAATCACGTCGGCAGCATTGCCCAGAAGGCCGATCGAGATCGCCTCGCCGGAACGGGTCGCCGCAGAAACCAGCTCAAGGGCCTCGTCGAGATCCCGCGCTCGACGATCCAGATACCGTGTGGTGAGACGTTTCTCGATCCGCGTCTCGTCGACTTCGATAATGAGCGCGGCGGCGCCCTGCATCGTAGCGGCAAGCGGTTGTGCGCCGCCCATTCCCCCCAAGCCTGCGGTGAGAACGAAACGGCCGCGCAGGCTGCCGCCGAAATGTTTTCGCGCAACGGAACCGAGGGTCTCGTAAGTGCCCTGCACAATTCCCTGCGACCCGATGTAGATCCAGGAGCCCGCCGTCATCTGGCCGTACATCATGAGGCCTTTCCGCTCGAGCTCGCGGAAGTGCTCCCACGTCGCCCACCGTCCGACAAGATTACTGTTCGCGATCAACACTCGGGGCGCGCCGGCGTGCGTCCGAAACACACCGACGGGTTTCCCGCTCTGCACGAGTAGCGTTTCGTCGGCGCCGAGGTTCGTGAGCTCGCGAACGATGGCATCGTAGCAGTCCCAGTTTCGCGCTGCCTTTCCAGTTCCGCCGTAAACCACGAGGTCTTCGGGCCGCTCAGCAACCTCTGGATCGAGGTTGTTCATCAACATTCGGAGCGCCGCTTCCTGCTGCCATCCCTTGCACGAGATCGCCTTGCCCCGTGGCGCGCGAATAGGTCCGTGCGCGCGAACGGCGGCCTCGAACGCCTTTGGATCGAATGGCACTCTCAGATCAGTCACGCAATGGCTCCGATGTCCGCGAAACGAAACTCCGATACGGCTTTCATGAGAGCCGCGATGTCGGTGCTCAGCACGCGGTCGCCCTCCAGCCTCGGCACGATGTCTCGCACGCGCTCGTGCGCGGTGCGCACACCACGCCCCGGGCGGAGTGGCGCGCGGAAGTCGATCCCCTGCGCGCCACACATAAGCTCGATAGCGAGAATGTTTTCCAGATTGCGAAGAACGCGCCGCGCCTTCCATGCAGCACCCATCGCCATCGGGACGACGTCCTCCTTGCTCCCATCGGTCGGAATCGTGTCGACGCTGGCCGGGTGAGAGAGGACCTTACATTCGCTCGCGAGCGCGGCGGCGGTGACCTGCGCCATCATGAATCCGGAATTGACTCCCGCATTTGGCGTAAGGAACGGCGGCAGTCCCTGATTGAGATCGGGATGAACGAGCCGATCGATTCTCCGCTCTGCCATCGTCGCGAGATGCGTGAGCACGATCGCCAAAAAGTCGAGTGCCATCGCGACAGTAAGTCCGTGAAAGTTTCCACCACTCAGCGTCTCTCCGTTCTCGAAGACGAGCGGGTTGTCAGTGGCGGCGTTGAGCTCACGCGAGATCGCGTCGTCGATCCAGTCGAGCGCATCGAGCACCGGTCCGTGGACCTGCGGCATGCACCGCAGCGAATACGGATCCTGGACACGCGGGTCGCCGACCCGGTGCGACTCACGTACCTCACTGTCGGCGAGCAGATCGCGAAGCAACGCCGCTGAGCGCGCCTGCCCCTTCTGGCCGCGGGCATCGTGGATACGCTCGTCGAATGCGACCGGGGTGCCGAGGAGTGCTTCGAGCGACATCGCGCCGGCGACGTGAGCGGTGCGCCAGAGAGCCCGCGCGTGAACGAGCGCGATCAAAGCGACAGCCGTATGTGCCTGCGTGCCATTAATGAGGGTGATGCCTTCCTTGGGACCAAGGACTACGGGGTTCACGCCAACCTCGCGCAGAATGGCCGCCGCGGAATCCTCGCGCTCGCCCATGATCAGCGTCCCCTCACCAATCAGCGCCAGCGCAAGATGCGCGAGCGGCGCCAGATCTCCGCTGGCGCCAACGCTTCCCTGCTCCGGGATCGGCGGATACATGTCGGCATTCAGCATCGCCAGCAAGAGATCGACGAGCTCCGGTCGAGCGCCGGAATAGCCTTTCGCGATGACGTTGGCGCGAAGCAGCATCATGGCTCGCACCTCCGGCTCGGGCAGCCTGTCGCCGACGCCCGAGGAGTGGCTGCGCACGAGATTTACCTGCAGCTCGGCCAGTCGCTCAGGGGGTATTGCGACTTCGGAAAGCTTTCCGAATCCGGTCGTGACGCCGTATACGACTGCGTTGCGCCTGACGATGTCGTCGACGACCGCTCGCGTTCGTAGCATGCGCGCGCGCGCCTTGGGAGAGAGATCGACGCGTAGACGATCGACAGCGACGGCGTAGGCTTCATCGACCGTGAGACTGTCACCGTCGATGATAAGTCGTTCGCTCATTTCTTCAGGACCAGTCGCCGACCTGCGGGGTCCCAGCGCCATCCGGCTGCGCCGGGTTTTATTTCTACGCCGCCGAGCCACCGCGTACTCGTGTTGATCACCTGCCAGTCCTTTCTTCCGGCCACAACATCTCGGCCGAGCTGCGTGACGCTCAAACGTCCGTCGACGAATTCGCGGGATTGCTCCGCCGTCGGCGCGATGATTGGCGTGCCGTCTTCCCAGGTAACGAGCGCGTCCTTCGTTCCGCTCAGACGCTCCAAATACGAGTAGAACACCATGTCGCCGAGGAAAATGCTTTCCTGTTTTTGGGCGACATCGAGAAATGCACTGATCGGAGTGTTGTGGCCCTCTTCGATCGCCGTTAGCGCTTCTCGCTCGGATCGGGACAATCCGTTCACAGTCGACGGAAACTCTTCCAGATGCCGGCCGAGGGCGCGAGCCAGGTATGGCAGCGAACTGGTGTTCTCTTCCAGCAACTTGGATATCCCCGTAGGATCCGCGGAGCCGAATGCTTTCCACGCACGTTTCGCCAGAGCGATTTGTTCGGTGGTCGCGCGCGGGCGGTTCTTATCGAGCTCTCTGATCTTCTCGGCGGACAGCGGCGGTATATAGCCGTCGACCACGATCAATGACAGGCGCTTGCCACGCCCGCCTTCCTGTCCGAAAAAATCGAGGAGCTGTATCAGCTGGAGCTGGTCGTACAGGTCGTCCTCGAACCACAACACGACCTCGTCGAAGTCGTCGACGTTACGTATCGCGCGATCGCGTTCCGCGAACTCACCACTCACATGCGGGAAATCGTCCCAATCCTGATTGGCGATGAAGCCGGCGCGCACTTTACTGAGCTCCTCCAGAGGGAGAGAGGAGTCGACTGGTCCTTCGTGCAGCACGTCGCGCCACGGGATTATCTTGCCCTCGATGCCAGCCTCGGCCAGAGTGCCAGCGGCGATGTCGCCGTTGGTGATGTTGAGGCGGCGCGTCAACGTCAGCGGGCTACAGGACGGTAGGTCTGCTTGTCATAGTTGAATTTTAGATCGGGCTCCGCGTTGAGGGCAATGAAGAAGTTGAACGCAAAGTTCCCATTGGGAGCCTGGGTGAAGGCAAATATCGCGCGCCAATCGTGCAGCTCCCGCTGCAGGCTCACCTGGTGGCTGCCGAATTTCTTCGCCTGGAAATCGTAATTCGTCGACCAGGTCCCCGACCACTTCGGCGTCAGGTGAAAGCTCATCGACGAATTGAGATTGTCGCGCGGCGGCGTACGAATGAATGCTGCTCCCGCAGTCGTGCTTGTGATCGGGACACCGCCGACGGCATTCGCCGTTTCTGCCTCGATGCACTGCTGATAGACGATCGGGTTCGTCTGGTAGATGAGACACTTGCTTGCCGGGTCCTCGGTCAGGACGATTCCATTCCCGGTCGGTGGGCGCTGGCGACTCGAGCTGTACTGAAGCGTCGCTGTCCATCCCTGCGTGGGCGGTATTGAGTACTGCCGATTCCGCGTCGTGATTCCGGCCACTGGAGTCGCAGCAACGGCGTTTGCGAGCGCGTCGTCAGGGCTGGCTTCGACCCGTTCGATCTGTGGATTTTTTTGCGGGACCGCACGGCCGAAAATCCTGGTCAACGCGCCAAAGATCCCCGACTGAGAGTTCACAGTGAACGAAGCTTCGATTGCTTCGCGAAACGGCTTGAAGCGCGCTGTGTCGCTCAAAACGTCGCCCTGATACAACGAGTAACGCATGCTGCCACGGAAACCCGGGATTAGATCGGTGGTAAAGTCAGAGCTGATGGCGTCGGTCACGAACCCGGAACGGTGGGTCACGCGCGCCCTTTCGAAGTCGTACGAGAGCGGTGACAGGTTCATCGAAAGTACCTTGATCTTCTTCGGCTCCGCGTTCCTGCTCGTATCTGTCGAGCTCAACTTCGCTTCCAGCACGTGCGACAGGCCGAGGGTCAACCTGTTCTGCGCCAGGGCGCCAAGGTAGCCCTGCCTGCTCTTGTTGAGCGCGCGCAAGAACTCGGTGCTGATGTCGGCGGCCGGAGCGTAGTTGTAAGTGAGAATTGGTGTGATCGAATGACGGAACCGAGCGACTGAACCGAAGCCGGGGAAAAGCGCAAATAACGTCGGAGACGCGCTGAGACCCGCGACGGCGCGCTTCGACTGATGAACGAACTTGCCGCCTGTCTGCTCGGACCGCAGCCAGAATCCGTGGCCATCGACGTTCACAAACGATACTGAGGGCGTGAGCTTCAACGCGTTCTGGAAAAAAGCCGGCAGAGTGATTCCGGTCTGCCAGTCGAGCGAAGTCGAAAACGTCTTTGCGAACACCCGATTCTCTTTTCTGGACGAATCGTTGACGTCGACCAGCGTGATTGTGGTCGGAGCGTCGCTCTCCTGATCGGTCAGGTTGAACGAGTTCGTCCAGGTGAATCCGCCTATTCTCAACGGAGTGTTGAACGCGGAGGTTGTATTCCGGGTGTTCTGTTTTCTCCTCACGCTGTCCCGCTCTCCGCTGGCGTTCTGGAAGTACTGATAAGGGAACTCGCTCACCTGATCCATGTTGAGCCGTTGAGAGGTCTGGAAATTGAAACCAGGCGACCACTCGAACCACGACACAGGCGACAGCGTCGGCACCGCGACGTTGAAGCTCGGAAAAGTTTGTTGCACTTCGGTTCGACCAGGGTACTGAGTTCGCGTCCCGCCCAGAGAGACAGAAGCCGGACCGATCTTAGTATCGTAATTCGCTGTCGAACCGATCGTTGCCAGAACCTGCGATGGAATGAAGCTCGTCGTGCGCTGGATCGTGGTATTCGTGACGTAGTTGACGTTCGTCCTGAAATGCGTGCTCTGCGAAAAATCCTGTCCGTGCGTCCAGGTCAATGACGTGTTCGAGGAACCGTCGCGCAGACTGCGACGCGAAAGCGCGACGCTGCCAGTAATGAATCGATCGAGCCACCGATAATTCATCTCACCGTTCAAAACCACCCAACCGGGATCGCCGTCGGTGTCACGCGCGCCGCTCCGCCAATCGAGAGCGAATTGCGCGTCCATGTAGTCGCTGATGGCGAAGTAGTAGCCGAGGTTCTCGAGGTGACGCCGATAGGTAGGACTATTGCGAAACAGCTCGCTGACGCCGAAGCGCGGCGTGAGTACACCGCTGCGTCGACCCGAGCGGATATCCTGGAAGATGAAGGGAAGCCACATCACCGGCACTTCGCCGATGTAGAGCACCGCCGGTCGCGCGACCATGATGTTCTTTGAGACCATCTTGATCTGGCCAGAGCGGAAGTGGTAATCCGGGATCGAGTCATCGCAGCTCGTTATCGTCCCGTTCTTGACGTAAAAAGTCGTCTC
>JBJMOA010000088.1:0-12954 GCA_045803975.1 Gemmatimonadaceae bacterium | reverse complement strand
ATTGGGAGACCTACTTCGGATTGGTAGACAAACGGCTGCGGATTGCGAACCTGTCCGCATTCCGCAATTAGTCTCCCAATCCGAAGTTAGTTTCCCAATTCGTAGTTAGTCAGCAGTCAGCAGTGCAGTTGGTTCGCACTCCGCAGCTACTAGTCCGCCTCCCGCCTCCCGCCTCCCGCTTCTAGAACGCGAACCCGAGCGTAGTAACAACACGTCGCTCCGGATTGTTCGTGCGCATGACCGTCAGCCCAAGGTCAGGCCGGACGAAGCTGAACCAAAGTCCAGCTCCGCCCCCGTGATGCCAGCCGCCCGGCGAGTCGCCGTTCATGTAGACCCGCGCAAAATCCGCGAAGCCGATCGCGCCGATATTCAACGGGATGACTACGGGGAAGGTCCCAATGGGAACGCGCAGCTCGGTCGTTCCGTAGAGGGAAGCGTCTCCAGCATATCGTTGACGATGCTCCGTGCGCAGTGATCGCGAGCCACCGATGAACGCGGCATCGAAGTACGGAAAATCGCCGTAGAGCTTTTCGCCGCCGCCGCGCAACGCCAGCACCGGGCGCCATCGGGCCGGCACGCTCAGATAAGCGGACACGACGCCGGCGACTTTCTCGTATGCCGTTCGCGCATCCAGCATTCCCGGGTACGCGCTGGCGGTGAGATTTGCTTTTCCCCAGATCGCTGGTGAGCTATCCGGTGCCGCCAGCCCGATCAACACGTTGCGTCCCCCGACCGCGAACAACTCCGATGACGGACGGGTGTCGTAATGCAGCTGGAGCTGAAGTCCAGCCTGAGCGAAACCATCAAACCCGTACGGCTGGAGCTGAGAGATGAATCGATTCGCGGTGCTGTCGGTGCTGGTGTATCGGAGCACCGGTCCCAGGGAGATATCGCTCCTCGTGTTCGGAGAAAATCCGAGCGCTGGTCTGAACGTCCATTGACGCTGTCGTACATCGTAGAAATCGCCACCGACGTCGGGAACGTCATTGCCGAACCCTCGGAACTCGACGACCTCGAGCTGTGACATTTGAGCAGCGATCGGCAGGTGGAACGAAGAGCTCTCGTACCTTTTGTCGTAGGCGAAATCGATATCGAAGCCCTTGACCGCCGTCGAGTACGCCACCTCGGCTGCCATCATGCTGGCGTACGGCACCTTTCGGAAACCGTACTGATAGCGCGCGATCCCAATGCTCGGCACGAGACCTAGCCCGTGCCCGCCATGAATAGACGCGGTCGGAGTCATCGACGATCCGTAATCCTTCTGCGCTGGAGCGAGGATACCGTATGCGCGCGTCCACGGTCGCCGATTGAATGGCAGCACTTCCTCCGAGAACTCCCGCTTGTCCGCGCTGTCGGCGTCGTACCTGACGGCGGTAACCGTACTCTGATCGTAGAGAAATGTCTGGCCACGCCCGCCGACGCGAGACGAATCGAAGAGCGAATTGGTGCCGGCGCCTCCAATGATTCGGACTGGAATGCTCGTCCGCACATCGCCGCGTGCGACGGCGATGTCGTTTCCACCGTGCAGATAGATCCGGATCTCCTTCGTCTCTTTCGCGTCGAAGCGTCGCCTGAAACTGAACGGGCGAGTCCCCGGTTTGATCGTAACGTCGACGATTCCTTCGCCAGCTCGCGTCACCGTCGCGACTTCATCGGCATCAGTCGCGTGGATGTCCGCGACCTGTGAGATGTAGGCGTAGTACCGGCGCGCCAGTGCGGGAAGGCCGTCACGCCGCGCTCTCAGATCAGTGGAAATCCGTGGAAACGACGCTGCGTATTCACGCGGCAGCCGCCGCACAGCCGCGTCGATCACCTGGTCGTCGATCTTCCGTACCAGCTCGGCGGAAACTGAATCGTATGTCGGCCGCTCGAGCCCTATCAGCAGCCGTCGGTCCATCTCGCGCGCCTGGGTGATTAGTGATGGCAGCGGCGGATAATGGGTGTCGAACTTTATGATGCTCTGATTAACAGAGCTGGCGAGCCGAGCGAAGAGGCCTTCTTCTGAGTGTAAGAGCTTGTCGCGGTCACGTCCGATTGGAATCCACGGTGCGTCGGAGCTGGAGCCGAACCGGGCCCAATCCGACTGGCCAGGGTGCCGATCGTTGTCGTTCAGCAGCATGTCGACGAGTCGGGCCGCGAGATAAGCGTGGGCGTCGACGCGCTCCTGCGGATCGCGGTTGATCAGCTCCAGTAGATCCTTGCTGTCGACGATTTTCTTCGCGCCGGCAAAGCCAGTCCCATTTTCCGGCACCTTCGGACGCTCCTCGATCGTTCCCAGCACGCCCGCGAATTTCGTCCGGAAGTCACCGAGCAGCGGATCGTTGGGCATCACGAAGAGGCGTGGACTCGGGTGAAGAAGATTCGCTGCGGCGAATACCGGGACGCCTACGACTGGTGCCGTTGGATGCAACGAGCTGCGGCCGTCGGCCAGCGCGTACCAGATGATCGTGTGGCGATAGACATCTGGAAGATCGACGCCCTTGTTGACCGGCCGAAAAACCCATGGGTCACCGTTCTTTGCCTCGAGCCGCAGCGTAACAGTCTGACGGCCACCGCCCAATTCCACCGGATGGAGTCCGCCGTCGAAAGATTTGAGGTCGAGAAATGGAACTGTGATCGGCGTAATCCACGCATCGCGCCAGTTGTCGCCTAACAAGGAACGATGAAAGCTGCCGGCCGCGAAGCGTGGATTGGGGACGACGGTTGTATCGCGCGCTGTCGCAACTTGCGGCGCAGGCTGTGATTGTACGCCCGTAGGAGCGATGAGCGATGCCAGCACCGCCGCGCCGATTCCAGCGACAACACACCTCTGTGGGGACTTTGGCATTACCCTGTGAAACGCAAAATGGAAGCCTGGCCCGGACCGTGCGTTCGGAGGCACCAGATTTATGCGAAAGATCTCGCTCGGACTATGCGCATCGATGCTTGCCATCTGTGCCGGCTGCGGCCATCGCGTGTCGCTTGGCGAAATTCCCGCCGCGGATATCGAGACTACGCTGTTTCTCGTCGGCGATGCCGGCGAGCCAGATCCTCGGCAAGTTGGTACTCCGCTCGATTCGCTCACCGTGCAGGCGTCGGTTGCACCTCAGCGCACCGTCATCGTCTTTCTTGGCGACAACGTGTATCCGGCGGGCATTCCACAGGAGGGCGCGGCGGAGTGGGCTGATGCGCGTCGCCGACTCGAAGCGGAAGTGCGATCGGTGCCGCCTGGAGCGCGGGGAATCTTCTTGCCCGGCAATCACGATTGGGCAGACGAAGCCCCGTTTGGACTGTACTCGGTTCGCCTGCAGGAGCGGATGATAGCGGGGTTGGCACAGGGTCGGAACGTGCGGCTGCTGCCCGGAAACGGATGCCCTGGTCCCGCGGTTGTTGACGTCGGACGCCTCCGTCTGATCGGCATGGATACACAATGGTGGCTACACAGCTTCATCGTGAAGGACAGCACTTCGGCTTGCCCGACCAACACCTTCGCAACGGTGACCGCCGCTTTGCGCGCCGAGGTTCGTCCGCCGGGAGAGAATCGCGTCGTGCTCGTCGCCGGCCACCATCCGTTGATGACTGGCGGACCGCACGGCGGCTATTGTGGCCTCACGGGGCCGTTTCGCCGTTTCGGAGGGCGCAGCCAGGACATCATCTCGTCGGGGAACCGCACGATGCGGGACTCGCTTCGCGCCGCATTTGCTGGACACCCGCCCCTGGCTTATGTAGCGGGCCATGATCACAACCTTCAGGTTCTGCGCGGCGGTGTTAATGTGAACTATCTCCTCGTAAGCGGCGCTGGCTCTCCCAGCAAAACTGAATGCGCGGTAAGGCTCCGCGAGAGCTATTACGTCAGCCAGCATCGCCCGGGGTTCATGCGCATCGACATCATGCGAGACAAAGGCGTTCTTCTGCGTGTATTCCGTTATCCGGCGACAAGCAAGGGTGCGCTTGCGTATTCGCGTTGGCTGGAGCTGCGGTAATGGCGGGATGGGGGATGCGGGATGAGGGATGGGGGATGAGGAATGCGGGCGGCGCCAAACTGCCGAAAGGTTTACGCACCCCCCATCCCCCATCCCTCATCCCGTTCCTCGCACTGGCAATCATCACTGCGCAACCATCCCCCCTCCCCGCGCAGACCCTCGCTACGCTTCCCATTCGCGCCTTCGAGGCGACCCCCATTGGTGCGCTTCCGCCGATTGCGTTGCCAATGCCGGCCAGCCGCGACCAGAGCTATTGGGGGCTTCGCTTTCAGGTCGGCGAACGGAGGGAACGCGGCGGGCCGGAAGATCTGTTCGCGATCGCCGGCGGGATAGACTATCAGCTGCGCGGCGGGTCGATCTTTGGGCTCACCGGCGGCTATCAGTCTCGGCAGAACTGTAACGCTGCCGTCAGTGATTGCCGCGGCCATACCCTCTTTGGCGCGCGCGCACGGTTCAACGTGATGACATCGGGTCCGACGCTCGCCGCGATTTGGGGTGACAATGATGCGACGACGACAGTCGGGACGGAGCTTGGTTTTGGGTACGCGCCGAGGATAACCCCGGATCTCAACGCGTGCACGATCGACCTTGGCCTTCCACTCTCGATCGCGACGTTGGAGCGCGTCCACCTCGTGTCGTTCGTGACGCCGGGTATAGTGTGGGACATGGATTGTTCCGGCGCACGAACGCCCGGCCAGACCAATTACTTCTTCGGCTTTGGACTCGGTCTCCAGCAGCTCGGCTTTCGCGGACTCGACGTTCACGTCGGCGCGCAAAGAATGTTTCGTGGCGAAAGCGGCCTGCAGTTCGGCGTGAGCGTGTCGTGGGTTCGATTGCCTTGACCGTCTCAAATCGGAGAAGGGCGAACGCAGTTCTGGTCGCGATCTCGGTTTTATTCGTCGCAACCGGTGTCGCGGCCCAGGAGCCCGCCGCGCAGCTCCCCGTTACACCCAACACCGAGCTGTACGCGAAGATCGAGCGGACGATCGGCAGAATTCAATCGGTGTTTGGAGCGCCGCTACATCCTGTCATTAGCACTGTCGGACCGGGCGGTGGCTTGGGCGCCGGACTCGGCTACACCTCGCCCGGTATTGGACCGTGGCATTCCAGCGCCAGGGCGCTCTACACGTGGAACAGCTACTGGCTCGCCGAAGCCATGACAGGGTACGAAGGTCGTCGGGCGCAGGTGGAAGCGTTCGCGCGTGGCCGCGAGATGACGCGGCTCAATTACTTCGGGCCCGGCCCGCATAGCAATCTGTTCGATCGCACGAGTTACTCGCTGCACGAACCGGTTGTAGGTGTCCACGGAAAGTTTCGCGTTTTACCGTGGGCGACGCTCGGGGGCCGAGTCGAGGAGACGTGGCCGTATGGAACTTCCGGCGACCGACCGCCGACGATCGAGCTGCGATTCTTTCCGACGCCCGGTCTCTTCAAGCCAACGAGATTTGGCCGCTACCAGGGGTCGCTGGACGTTCAGCTTCCGGCAGCAGCCGGCGACGGTTTTTATCAGGGCACCAAATCGCGCGTGACCTACGCGATCTACGATCAGCAGAATGCCGAGGAGTTCAACTTCCGACGACTCGACATTGAAGCGCAACAGACATTCGCCGGCTTCGCGCCGCATCACAGGCTCACGTTGAGCGGATGGATGGCGTCGCTGACGACCGACGCCGGCCAGGAGATTCCGTTCGAGCTGCTGCCAACCCTCGGCGGAGACTCCGAGATCCGCAGCGTTCACGACGAGAGATTGGGCTCCGACGGAACGCGCGCGACCCTGCGCGGGTATCGCGACCTCCGATTTCGAGATCGCAACGTCATGCTTTTGCAAGCCGAGTATCGCGTGCCGCTCTGGGGACCAATCGACGCGACGGCGTTTGTCGACGCCGGCAAGGTTGCGCCAACACGATCCGACCTGGACTTCAACGATCTCCGCCGCGATTTCGGTATCAGCCTGAGCATCATGAAGGGCTGGGAAACCTGGGCGCGCGTGGACTTTGGTTTTGGAAGTGGCGAAGGCGCGCGCGTCTACTTCACATTGCTCGGCCTCACGCCATGAGATCACGCGCGCTTTCTTCGTTGTTGCTGATCGTCGTCGTAATCTCGTGCGCGCTCAACGAGCGTCCGACTGTCGACCCGGCGCGCATGTCGCAGCTATGGGAGCCACCCACTGACATCGAGCAGCGCGATCTTTTTCTCGGTGTCGGTGGATCGAAGAACGCGCCCGATCCCAACGACGTCTACGAATTCAAGGAACAGAAAGCCGTTGGAACGCAGCCCGGCTACGACGTAAAAGATTCCAAGGGCCGCGAGTGGAGCGTCAAGCTCGGTGAGGAAGCACGCCCTGAGATAGCGGTCTCTCGGATCCTTTGGGCGATCGGATACCATCAGCCAAGCGTGTACTACCTGCCGCGATGGACGCTGCTGCGCGACGGCAAAAAGACGGTGCAGCCCGCCGGACGGTTCCGCCTCGATAACACCAAGAATCTGGGTGAATGGTCGTGGCGACACGGCCCATTCCTGCACACGCGGCAGCTCGCAGGATTGTTCGTGTATCAGGTGATGATCAACAACTGGGACGTGAAGTCCCAGCAGAATGCGCTCTACGAGATCAAGGACAAGGACGTGCCCGGCCCGCGCGAGCAATACATGGTAAAGGACCTCGGCGCTTCGCTCGGTCGAACTGCGTGGCCAGTGGGTGGAACGAAAGCGGATCCGGAAGGATTCGAGGAAGAGCCGTTCATCGAGCGTGTAGAGGGGAACCGTGTTCACTTCGCCTACAAGGGCGCGTGGCTCGAGCCCCAACTCGTGCGCAGCATCACCCCCGCCGATGTGCGATGGATCTCGGAGTTGCTCTCACGCCTGACACCAAAACAGTGGAGCGATGCCTTCCGCGCCGCGGGTTTCGGCGACGCCGAAGCGAACCGCTACATTCGCCGCCTACACGAAAAAATCAGCGAGGGTCTGGCGCTCGATTCGTATTAATCGAAAGCGCGCCCGCCTCCCGCCTCCCGCCTCCCGCGTTTTCAGTGGCACCTTCTCCCACCAGGATCCCAAACCCTCCCCTGCGTATCGAGGAACGCGTGCCGGTACTCCCCGTTCCCAAGCATCAACTTGAGAACTCCGAAGTGCCCGTGAATGTGCACGACGGAATTCCGAGCAAGCGGATACGCAAAACTGCGCAGATCGCCGCCGCCCGTTCCCGCGATGATCTGCTCGATCCCCTTGACCGGATCGTAGACGCCTCCCGGAGTCTGCGGACGAAAACGCTCGTAGTTGTGCTCGTGTCCGTTGAGCACGAGATCAGCGCCTGCCTGATAGAGAATGTCCCATAAGCCGCGAACCTGGCGGTTGGAGCCGCGACTTCCGGACGTGAAAAGCGGCCGATGAAAATAGGCGAGCGTGCAAAGCGCAGGATGATCCTTTAGATCCTGACGCAGCCATTCTTCCTGCGCTTCGGCAGCATCTCTACCTACCATGATCTCGCTATTTAGCGAGACGATGTGCCAGCCAGCAAAGTCGTAGCTGTAATAACCTTTCCCTGCCGGTCCGGCGCGCGCGCCGAAGTAGCTGAAGTAAGGTTCTGCCGACCCGCTGTCGTAATCGTGATTCCCGGGCGACGGGTGGATCACTCGCATGATCCGAGGCTTTCCCCACGACGGTGCAAAGCAGCGCGGAAAGTCATCCTCGACTCCGCGATCGCCCGATGGATACGCATTGTCGCCGAGGGTGAAGACAATCGTCGGCAGATTCGCGGCGCTGTCGACTTTTAATACGCTGTCGACCATCGCTGCAGTTGCCTCGTCGCCCTGCGCGCCACAGACGCCGATGTCGCCAACCCCAATCATCACCGGGGCGTTATCCAGGACGGACTCTTTAACTGGCGAACCGGGCGGAGGGGGGGTCGGTTGCTCTTCGCCGGAGCAGCCAATCGCGAAGATGACTAACGCGGTGAGCCCGGCACGATTCACGGTCGCCAGCGATATAACGCGATGTCGGCTGGTTTCTTTCCCGCCTCGTCGCTAACGATCAGGATGCTGTCTCTCGTGACCGCGACGCCCTCGGCCTGATCATGACCGGGCGGCAGGGATTCGGACCGAACCAGGGAGCCGCCTGGCGTGATCACCGCCAGCGCTTTTTCCTGCGACGCGATCAACACATAGTTGCCCGTTGTTGGATCGATCGCGATGTCCGAGGTGTGAAACGATTTCCATGGATTCGCTCCGATAACGTCGGCCATGGGAATCACCCGCATCGAGATATTCGGAGCGGCGGTTAGGGGCAGCGCCACGCGATACATCACCAAATCGTGCTTCGCCCCCTTCGTCGCGACTCTTTTGCACGGCATTACGAGTCTCGAGCTGTCGGCCTCGAACGCGACAGCCTCGAATTCACATTCGTGGCCGAGTTTCGTGTCGTATCTCGTATAGCCGACGAGGCTACCGTCTCCGCCTTCCTTGAACTTGAAGAGCGTCCCGTTGCTCTGGAGGAGATAAATGTCCTGGCCAGCAATTGTGATCGCCTCGAAATCGGCGTGTGGAACGCCATCGAGCGTGAACCTCTTGAGGATGAGGCCGGTCTTCGGATCGATCTCGTAGATCCTTCCGACTTCGTCGTCGTGCGCGAGCACGCGTCCGCTCTGCGTCAATGCGAGCCCTGAGATTTCGCGCAGCTCGGGCGGCATGATCCACAAAGCCAGCGGGGTGTCGGCGCGGTTTACGCCGGCCGTCGCGAGACGCTGCGCGAAAACCTGCTGACGCGAAGCCTGGACTTGACGGAGCTGCGCAGCCCTCGCCTCCGGACTCTCCCGGCAGCCGCTGCAGAAACCAAAAACGCCCGCCAGGAACGCGAGCGTTCGTATGCCGGTCATGAGCTCGAAACGCTCCTGTCCTCGGTCGCGGGTCCGCGCGTCTCGAGATCGACGGAGTCGATGACCCCGTCGGCGCTTTCGTGAATCGCGGTCAGAACCTCGTCGCGCGGAACTGATTTCTTCAGCCGCGTGAGGTAGTAAATCTCCGACGGCCGTCCCGTGTTGGTGACGACCTCGTCGAGGTCCCAACGCTTCGTTTTTTCCTCGAGGATTCGTTCGATCTGTGCCTGCGCCTCGGGCACGTGGTACGTCCGTATGCTCAGGACGGAGTCGAAGCGTGGTTTCTTCTTTTTCCTGCCAAGCTTCTTGCTGACTCGCTGGAACCGGTCCGCCAACGCATCGGCCTTTTGGGGAGTGAGCGAGAGTACAAGGTCTCGATCAGGTATGGCGTGATTGCCGGTTGGGCCGGCGAGCGCGTGCAGTGGTCCGGCCCATTGAGAATTTGCGGTCGGCGTCAGAACGTTGCGGCCGTAGTCGTAACGCCAGGTGATGAGGATGACGAGGTTGAATACGATGGACACGAGAGCTCCCACCGCGAGCGACTGAACGCCCGCCGAGAACCCGACGACGATGCTGAGGAAGATGTAGACGACGTCGCGCGTGTCCCGGAGCGTCGTTCGAAATCGTACCGCGGCCATAACCCCGGCCAAGCTGAAGGCCAGAGCGAGGCTGTTCTGGACGATGAACACGATCCCGGCCACCACCAGCGGGAGGAAGAGCAGGGTTTGAACGATGGTCTGGCTGTGTCCGGGGATCGGCCTTGCCGACATGTAGACCCATGTGACCGGCAGCATAAGGGCGATGGTGCCGAGCAGGATCATGACCGTCGTGATCGCTACGTCGCCGAGCGATCCGGGGACGACGACCTTTGCCGATGCGTTACCGGACAGGGCGTCCCGGAGCACCGTCGGGCCCTCGGACACTTCGGTCAAGCCGTGCGCGGACACCCTGTCGAGGAATCCGGGGAAGAGGTACACGAGCAGCAGAACAATGATCGCGAGGATGCCATAGTACGCCAAAAGTCGGCGCATTGGCTTCTCGGATTTCAGCGTTATTACGTCGATCAGGCTCTTAAGTACTGGCATGCCGCTCTCCGGTGCAAAAGGGGCGCCTCAACGGTACGCAAATTTAACCGTGATTGCGGATTGCGGACCAAGTGCACTGCGGGTTGCTGACCAACTACGGATTGGGAGACTAACTGCGGATTGGTGCACTTAAATCTGCGGGCTGCGGACTCACAGCGCGTTTGCTGTGCGTAGTCCACAGCCCTTGGTCATCAATGCGCAGTAGGTCTCCCAATCCGCAATTAGTCAGCAGTCCGAAATGCCGTTAGTCCGCAATCCGGAGTAACTGCGGAACTTGAGTCTCGGCGCGTATCCGGCGAAGTTAAGAGGCTATGCCAGAAGAATCACTGATCGTCCGCGGCGCCCGCGAGCACAACCTCCGCAATATCGACGTTACGATCCCGCGGGACCGGCTGACGGTCATAACCGGGCTCTCAGGCTCCGGTAAATCCTCCCTGGCGTTCGACACGATCTACGCCGAGGGCCAGCGCCGGTACGTCGAATCGCTCTCGGCCTACGCTCGGCAGTTCCTCGGCCTTATGGAGAAGCCGGACGTCGATTCGATCGAAGGGCTGTCGCCAGCGATCTCGATCGAACAGAAGTCGGCCGGCCATAACCCGCGGTCCACTGTCGGGACAGTTACGGAGATCTACGACTACCTCCGCCTTCTGTACGCCCGGGCGGGCACGCCTCACTGCCCGAATTGCGGCCGACCCGTCGAGCGGCAGAGCTCGGGTCAGATCACCGACGCGATTCTAACCTGGCCGGAAGGGAGCAAAATCGAAGTGCTCGCGCCGCTGGTCCGCGGCCGCAAAGGCGAGTTCCGCGAGTTGTTCGATGCCGCTCGCAAGCAGGGGTTTGTCCGCGCCATCGTCGACGGTGAGCTCGTCGAGGTCGCGAATCCGCCAAAGCTGAATCGGCGCATGAATCACACGATCTCCGTCGTCGTCGACCGACTCGTTGTGCGCGCCGAGGACCGCGGGCGCCTCAATGATTCCGTCGAGACGGCGCTCAAGCTCGGCGAAGGACTCGTCGAAATTCAGCGCGCCGACGACCGCAGCATCCATCTCTTTTCGGAGAAATACGGCTGCCCGGAGTGCGGGATCTCGTTGCCTGAGCTCGAGCCGCGTCACTTCTCCTTCAACTCGCCGTTCGGCGCTTGCCCCGCCTGCGGCGGCCTCGGTTCGCGGCGCGAAGTCAGCGAGGAGCTCATACTCGGCGATCCCAGCATCACGATCCTCGAAGGCGTGGTGCTGCCATGGGGTGAGCCAGATGGCTACCTCAAGAAAGTCATCCTGCCAGGGCTCGCGCGCCAATTCGGATTCAATCTGAATACGCCGTGGGGAAAGCTGAGCGAAGAAGTTCGCGAGAAGCTTCTCTACGGTACTGGCGGCAAGAGTGGACGACGCGTCGATACGTCGGGAACAAATTGGGAAGGCATTGTCTCGAACATCCAGCGCCGCTACGACGAAACCGAGTCCGACTCGGTTCGCCTCGAGCTCGAGGAGTACATGCAGGCGCGCGCGTGCACGACGTGCGGCGGTCGCAGACTCAAACCGGAGTCACTCGCTGTAACGCTTGCCGGCCAGAACATCGGCGACGTCGTTGCGCTGTCGATCACGGACGCACTTCGCTTTTTTGAGAGCGTTCCTGTGCGCGGTGATGGCAAGCCTGGACTCGATCCCGAGATCGCGGCGCCAATTCTCAAGGAAGTGCGCGAACGACTGCGCTTCCTGAACGATGTTGGTCTGGAATACCTGACTCTCGGTCGGTCTGCCGAATCGCTTTCCGGCGGCGAAGCGCAGCGCATTCGACTTGCGACCCAGATCGGCTCGCGGCTCGTTGGCGTTTTGTACATTCTCGACGAGCCATCGATCGGGCTGCATCAGCGCGACAACGCCCGCCTTCTCAATACTCTTCGTCAG
The DNA here is from genome assembly GCA_045803975.1 of Gemmatimonadaceae bacterium. Lineage (GTDB taxonomy): Bacteria > Gemmatimonadota > Gemmatimonadetes > Gemmatimonadales > Gemmatimonadaceae > UBA4720. The sequence goes on along the minus strand of JBJMOA010000088.1, from coordinate 1,136 downwards.
CTTCGCGACCTCGGCAACACCGTCATCGTCGTCGAGCACGACGAGGAGACGATGGAGGCCGCCGATCACCTCATCGATCTTGGGCCCGGAGCCGGCAAGCACGGCGGTCTGGTCATCGCCGAGGGGACCGTGGAGCAGGTGCGGAACCACGAAGAGTCGATCACCGGTCGATATCTCCGCGGCGAGATCGAGATTCCGATTCCGGAAGTGCGTCGCCGCATGGATCCTACCCGCGTAATTCGCGTCGAGGGTGCGCGCGAGCACAACCTGCGCAATCTCGACGTCGAGATTCCGCTCGGATTGTTCGTCGCGGTCACCGGAGTTTCGGGCAGCGGCAAATCCACGTTGATCGAGGACATTCTGCATCGGTCGATGGCGCGCCACTTCTATCGCGCTCGCGTCATCCCCGGAGCACACACTCGAATCACCGGGTTCCAGCACCTCGACAAAGTCATCGACATCGATCAGAGTCCGATCGGCCGCACTCCGCGGTCGAATCCGGCGACCTACACGGGTTTGTTCACGCCGATTCGCGAGCTGTTCGCCGAGCTGCCCGAAGCGAAGATCCGCGGTTACGGTCCGGGCAGATTCTCCTTCAACGTGAAAGGCGGACGTTGCGAAGCATGTGAAGGCGACGGCCTGGTCAAGATCGAGATGCACTTCCTGCCCGACGTCTACGTGCCGTGCGATGTGTGCAAAGGCAAGCGCTACAACCGTGAGACACTCGAGGTCCGGTTCCGCGGCTTGAGCATCGCCGATGTGTTGGAGCAGACAGTCGAAGACGCCTTGTACTTCTTTGAGAATCAACCGCGCGTTCGCCAGAAGCTGCAGACACTCTTCGATGTCGGCCTTGGCTATATCCATCTTGGTCAATCGGCGACGACGCTCTCGGGCGGAGAGGCGCAGCGCGTCAAACTCGCCGCGGAGCTATCGAAGCGCGACACAGGCAGGACCTTCTACATCCTCGATGAGCCGACTACGGGTCTGCACTTCGAGGACGTACGAATGCTGATGAGTGTGCTGCACCGCCTCGTCGACCGGGGCAACACGGTACTCGTGATCGAGCACAACCTGGACGTGATCAAAACCGCGGATTGGATCGTGGATCTGGGGCCCGAAGGCGGTCTTCGCGGTGG
>JBJMOA010000087.1:0-38351 GCA_045803975.1 Gemmatimonadaceae bacterium | reverse complement strand
CAGCTCTTCTTCCTTGAACGTTTTGGCAGGTTTGCTTCCGACAGCGGCGGGGGTTGCAGCCGTTGCCGCCGAAGCCGTCTGTTGCGGATTTGCGGGCGCTTTCGCCGTTGTTTGGGTCTGTTGCTGAGGGACGGGGGATTTTGCGGTTGCCTGTGTCGCCGTTTGCGCGATTGCGTCGATCACAATGAAGGGCGCATACAGAGTAAGTAACAGCACATACGCTACGAGTTTTCGACGCATCACTCCCCCAGTTCGAGCCTGGCCACAGACCGGAGAATTCCGTAAATCGATAGTAGGGCTTGGTACGGGCTGGGGTCACCCGGACCTTAGTCGGGGTCGGGATGACGGACTGCGGCGGGCGACTGCAGTGCGTCACGGTCAGAGGGTTATTGGCGCCTGCGCTTTAGATGCCGGCTATCCTTTTGCCCCAGTATGCGCTCAGATGATGAGCGAAAGCGGATTCTCGATGTAGCGTCGAACCGTCTGGAGGAACTTCGCTCCCGTGGCGCCATCGATCACGCGGTGATCGCAGCTCATGGTTACGCGCATGCGCTGGCGAACCTCCAGCTGCCCGTCGACCACAATGGGCTTTTCTTCGACGCCGCCGATGGCAAGAATTCCCGCTTCGGGCGGATTGATGATGGCGGTGAACTGATCGATCCCGAACATGCCGAGGTTCGAGACTGAGAAAGTCGAGCCGGTGTACTCCTCGGGTTGGAGCTTCCGCTCGCGGGCACGCTTGGCGAGATCTTTGGCCTTCGCCGAAATGTCCCAGAGGGTCATGCGGTCGGCGTCGAATAGAACGGGTGTGATCAGGCCGTCCTCCACGGCCACCGCCATCGCTACGTGAATGCGATTGAAGTGGCGGATCTTGTCGCCCATCCAGTGCGCGTTCACCTCAGGATGCTCGGCGAGGGCGAGAGCGACGGCTTTGATGACGATGTCGTTGAACGACGCCTTGTACTGGTCGCCCATCTCGCTCAGTTGTGTTCGCAGTTCCGCGGCTCGCGTAGCGTCGAATTCCGCGGTCAGGAAGAATGTCGGAACCGGCCCGTTGGACTCGGCGAGACGACGCGCGATCGTCTTTCTGATCTGCGTAAGCGGAGCATCCCTGAAGTCGCCTTCCGTCGCCAATCTTTCAGCGGCGGCGGAGCGGCCCGCGCCACCAGTGGTCGCCCTGGCGTTTTCGATGTCGCGCTTGAGGATGCGTCCGCCCGGCCCCGTACCCTGAACGCCTCCGAGCTGTATTCCTTTCTCGCTGGCGAGTCGGCGCGCGAGGGGTGAGGAGCGCTGACGTCCTCCCGCAGCCGGTGCACCGGGCCGCGATGCGCCGTTTCCGCGCGGCGCTGCGGGAGCGGACGGCGGACGTGGTGGCGCGGCCGGTCTGCCTGGCGCTGCCGGAGCCGGTGATGCCGCCTTTTGCTGCGGAGGAGTAGACGCCTCGCCTTGTGATTGCGCCGGCGATTGTGGGATCGGACTGCCGCCAGCCTGTTTCGATTCAGCGACGACCTCGTTGGGCGCGGCCGATTGGGCGCCTTTCTCACCTTGAGCGGCGGCTGGCGCGGCGGGGGCGGCGGCGGCAGCAGGTGAGGCCGATCCGACGAGCGAATCGATGTTCTCGTCGGGGGCGGCAATGACGGCGAGCAGAGTTCCGACGGGAGACGCATCGCCCTCGTTCGCCAGTCGCTTGCGCAGCACTCCATCAGCGCGGGCGACAAGCTCCATCACCGCCTTATCGGTTTCGACTTCAGCGAGAACGTCGCCCGTCTTGATCTGATCGCCTTCGTTCTTGCTCCACTTGACGAGGCGGCCTTCTTCCATCGTCGGCGAGAGCGCCTCCATCACCACTTTAGTTGCCATGACAGGTCAGTCGAGGTACATGACTTTCTTGATCGCCGCGATCGTCTTGCCGGCGTCGGGCTTTGCCGCTCTCTCCAGGTTCTTGGCGTAGGGCATCGGCACATCTTCCTGGTGCACGCGCAGCACCGGTGCGTCGAGATCGTCGAAGCACTCGCGCTGGATGAAGTCGACCACCTGTGCGCCCATGCCGCAGATCTCCCAACCCTCTTCAAGAACGACGGCGCGGTTCGTCTTCTGAACCGAACGCGCGATGGCCTGGACGTCGAGCGGCCTCACGGTGCGCAGGTCGACGACATCGATGGTGATGCCTTCTTTCGCCAGATCGTCGGCGACTTTCATCGCCACGAGAACCATCTTGCCGTGGGTGATTATGGAGCAGTGATCACCCTCGCGCTTCAGCTCGGCAACGCCGAGGGGGACGATGTGCTCGCCCTCGGGCACTTCGCCCTTGGTGTTGTAGAGCATCTCGCCCTCGAGGAACACCACCGGGTTGTCGTCGCGAATGGCGGACTTGAGCAATCCTTTGGCGTCGGCGGGCGTGCCCGGAGTGCAAACCTTCAAGCCGGGAATGTGGGCCAGCCAGCTCTCCCACGCCTGCGAGTGTTGCCCCGCCAGCTGCAGCGCGGCGCCGTTCGGACCGCGGAAGACCATCGGCATTTTGTACTGACCGCCGGACATGTAGAGCATCTTCGCGGCGGCGTTCACGACTTCGTCGAGCGCGAGCAGCGCAAAATTCCAGGTCATGAACTCGACGATCGGACGCAGTCCCGCCATCGCTGCTCCTACTCCAATCCCAGCGAAGCCGAGCTCGGTGATGGGCGTGTCGACGATGCGCATGGGTCCGAATTCGTCGAGCAGTCCCTTGGAAACTTTGTAAGCGCCGTTGTACTGCGCCACTTCTTCGCCCATCAGGAAGACGCTCTCGTCGCGCTGCAGCTCCTCGCGCAGACCTTGAGTCAATGCGTCGCGGTAGGTGAGAACGGCCATCAGGAGCTCGTGTCCGAGTAGACGTCGGTGTAGAGCTTCTCGAGCGAAGGCTCGGGACTCGCGTCCGCGAAATCCCACGCGTCTTGCGCGATCGCCTTCGCGTCGTCGTCGATCTTGTGCATCTCGCCTTCGGTGAGCTCGCCCGCCTCGTACATCTTGTTGTGCAGGACGATGATCGGGTCGCGCTTCATGTTTTCTTCGAGCTCGTCCTTCGTTCGATATGTCCCGCTCACCGCGTCGGACATCGAGTGGCCCATGAAGCGATACGTCTTCATTTCGATGAGTGTGGGCCTCTTCTCCTTGCGCGCTCGTTCTATAGCGCGGGCCATGCACTCGCGCACCGCGAAGACGTCCTGCCCGTCGACCGACTCGCCATCCATGCGATAGCCCTGCGCGCGCACGACAACGTCCTCGTTCGCGGTCGAGCGGGAAATCGCCGTGCCCATGCCGTAACGATTGTTCTCGATAATGAAAATCACTGGCAGATCCCACAGCGACGCCATGTTAAGCGCTTCGTGGAACGCGCCGATGTTGACAGCCGCTTCGCCGAAGAAGCAAATGCACACCTGATTGCCACGCTTGTACTTGATCGCGAACCCAACGCCTGCCGCAACCGGTACGTGCCCGCCGACGATGCCGTGCCCGCCAAGGAAGTTTGTCTTGGCGTCGAAAAGGTGCATTGAGCCACCCTTTCCGCCGGAGCATCCGTCGGCTCGCCCAAACAACTCCGCCATGATCGCGCGCGGACTGATCCCGCGGGCGAGCGCCTGGCCGTGATCACGATATGCGGTGATCACGTAGTCATCGGGGCGGATCATCGACATCACACCGGTCGAGATCGCTTCCTGGCCTATGTACAGGTGGCAGAAACCTCCGATCTTGCCGAGCGCGTACGCTTCCGCGCAGCGCTCCTCGAACCGGCGTTGGAGGAGCATCGACCGAAGGAGATCCCGGCGCTGCTCGACGGTCGTGCCGGCGACGTCGGGCGGTGCGCCGCTCGGCTCGGTTACTGTGCCTCTTTCAGGATCCTTTTCGGCGACGGGGCCTTTCCGGTCCGTTGGCTCGTTTTTTCCCTGACCGTCCGTTGCGGCACCCTTTTCCTTGCGCTTCTGCACGGGAGGACGCGTTGCTTCGGTGCTCATACGCCCGCCGCCTGAACTTGCTCCCACGCGTGGTAGCTGGAGCGAACGAGCGGTCCTGATTCGACGTGGCGGAATCCCATTTCCATTCCGATCTCGTAAAGATTTCTGAACTCTGCCGGAGTGTAATAGCGGTCGAGCGCGATGTGCGCGTCCGATGGTCGCAGGTACTGCCCGAGTGTAAGGATGTCGACGTCGACTTCGCGCAGATCGCGCATGACGGCGACGACTTCCTCGATAGTCTCGCCCATCCCCAGAATCATTCCGGTTTTTGTGGGAATGTCGGGGGCGATACGCTTCGCATAGCGGAAGATCTCCATCACTCGAGGATAGCGGCCGCCGGGCCGTGCTTTCTTGTAGAGTCGAGGCACTGTCTCGGTGTTGTGATTGTAGATCTCGGGGCCGGCCTCGAGCACGGTGCGAATGCTGTCTTCGTTCCCCTGGAAATCCGGTACCAACACTTCCACTGAGCACCCGGGCACGCGTTCGTGGATCTGGCGTATCGTCTCCGCAAAAACCCAGGCGCCGAAGTCGGGTAGATCATCGCGGTCAACCGACGTTATCACTGCGTGCTGCAGCTTCATTTCGGCGATTGCCTTCGCCACCCGGTGCGGTTCGGCGATATCGTATTTTGGCGGGCGTCCGTGGGCGACTGCGCAGTATGCACAGTTGCGCGTACAGACATCGCCGAGGATCATGAACGTGGCCGTGCCATGCTCCCAGCATTCGCCGACGTTGGGGCAGTGCGCTTCCTCGCACACCGAATGGAGGTCCAGCTCGCGCATCAAGTGCTTGAGGCGCATATAGTTGGGGCCTCCAGGCGCTTTCACCTTGAGCCACGACGGCTTCCGCTCGGGGAGCGGCTCGGCGCGGTGACGCCCCATGATCTGATAAAGAGTGTCTGGCATCTTTTGGGGCTGACGGGAGGAGAGAATCCGTCGAGCTTCAGCAATCTACATTAAAAGCGGTCGGGGCGAAATTGTGACAGGTCGTGGCTAAGTGGTGATTCTGTCACGAGATCGGCGATTAAATCCCCCGTCAGGGGGGCCATCAGCACGCCGTTGCGCGAGTGACCGCACGCGTAGATCACCGATGGATGATCCGGATCGGCGCCAAGAATCGGTAGCATGTCGGGCGTCACTGGGCGCAGGCCGGCCCATGCTTCGGGAGTGGGCGAGTCGGCAAGAGTCGGACAGATCTCCTCGGCAGCGGCGCGTACTTTCTTGATTCCGCTCGCGGTAGTCGTCGCATCGAATCCCACGCTCTCCATCGTGCTGCCGCCAATGGTTACTTCGCCGCGGGGTACGACGTAACCACTCGGGCCGTACGCGACGTGACGAAGTGGAGCGGCGACGTACGAAACGAGCTGCCCGCGTGAGGGCTTCACGTGTCGGCCATAGCGTGCTCCGGAAATTTTCCCCGCCCAGGCGCCGGCGGCGATCACGACTTTGCGCGCCGAATGCCGAGCGCCGGATGCAGTTATGGCCGCGCAAGAATCGGCACGCGGCTCGAGTTTGACCACGGCGTCAGACAATCTCGCTATTCGTGCGCTCGCGGAGCAGAGCTTTTCCAGCGCGGCAAGGAGTCGCTTGTTGTCGACGGCACCGTCGCCGGGATTGAACACGGCGCCGACACCGTGCGACAGTGACGGCTCGAGATCTCGAAGCTCGTTGGCATCGAGCCAGCGGCTAGTTGTCGCCGCAGATTTCCTTAGACCTTTGATTCCCTTGTCGGTCAGTGCGACCTGGAGGATTCCGAGTCGATTGAGCGGCACTTTCACACCGGTCCGCTCAGCGAGGAACTCGACGTAGGACGGGTAACGGTCGCGTGCGGCGATACTAAATTCGTGGGCCGGCCCGGGCGCGCGCTCCACTGATGGTGCGAGCATTCCGGCGGAGGCCGGGGACGCTTCGCCAGCACGGCTCTCGCTGATCAGAGCGACGGCAACACCGCGCTCCGCGAGCGCCGCCGCTATCGCGAGCCCGATCAAGCCACCGCCGACTACTATCGCATCGTCACTCGCGCGCTGGTCGATCACGTGCTCAGTGGTGAAACAAGTTGATATCCCGTATCGTAATGATCTCAGACACTGTATTGGAGAACGTAATGCTGCGAGCCATCTTCTTGATCGGCCTTTTCGCCATGCTGGGCCTGTTCGCCGTGGGCATGGTTTTCAAGCTGTTCGGCGGCCTTGTCGGTCTGACTTTTTTCCTCGTCGGGCTCGCGCTCAAGGTACTGATCGTCGGCGGCTTGCTGTACTTCGGGATCAGGGTTCTGTCGCCAGGGACGGCTGCTCGGCTTAGGGAGAGATTCGCCGGGACCAGGCTGACTCGGTACTAGAGGACATCGTCCCAACTCACCTCGTGGTCAAACTCCAACTGAACAGGTGAAATGCCTGGCACCTGTTCAGTTGCTTTGCCCTAGGACTCCAGCGCCTGGACGATCCCCCAAGCAAGCAACGGGACCATGATCTCGTGGTGCCCCGTTATTTCGTACCCCTTGCCACTACCTTGAGTCGGCCGCTGCACCACGTTGACGCGCGGACGGTAGTGGCGCTGCATGTCGAGATCGCAGGTCGTAAATCCGGTGGGCTTTCCGCCATTGAGATTGCGCGCGATCGTCAACGCTTTCAGAAAAACCTCCGGCATGATTACGGCGCTGCCGAGGTTGAGGACGACACCACCGTCGTGTAATGCAGGCAGGGAAGCGGCGAGACGACGGAAGTCGCGGTGGCTCGTGTCACCAATCGCCGCGCCGTCCGTCGCCGGGTGCTGATGAATAATCTCGGCACCCAGAGCAGCATGAACGGTGCAGGGAACCCCCAGTCGGTTGGCGGCGAGCAACACTGAAAGCTCTCCGTTCGAGAGGTCCAGATTCTCGAGCGCGCGCGACAACGCTTCACCCATGCCCCAACCGTTCTTCATACCGGCCGTGAAGGCCTCATTCATTCCGCGCCCGGTCTCTTCCGCCATGCCGAATGTCCCGTCGACGAGCCCGCGCGCGACATCTTCCGATGTCGCACCGAAGCGAGCGATCTCATAGTCGTGGATTGCGGCAGATCCGTTCATCGCGAGATGAGTGATCACGCGGCGGTTCATGAGGTCGATGAGCAGCGGCGCCAAGCCCGTCTTCACGATGTGGCCGCCGAGCATCACGACAACTGCTTTTTTCGTCTTCGCCGCGTCGGCGACCGCGCTCACCACGCGCAGGAAATCGCGCGCGACCAGAACATCGGGAAGCGACTTTAGAAACGCGGCGAAGGTTCGATCACCGGCGGGGGGCGACGCAAATTCCGCGGCCGCGACTTTATTGGGGCGCCGCGCGATCGGAACGGTGCGCACTTTCGAGAGATCGGCTTCCGCGTGCGACGTCGGCGCGGAAGCCGCCCTCTTCGGTTTCGGCTCCGGTTTTCCGCCCTTCGAGCGGCGCGGACCGGAGCCGCGATTACCGCCTACGAATTCGGCGATGGGGAGTAGGACTTGAGATAGAGATTGAGCGATCCGAACGACAGCTTCGACTTGAGCTGAAGCATGATGTGCCGATCATCGTCCGACAGCCAGATCTCGGCGTGCCCGTTCTCGGAGAAAATACCCTTCGTCTTGATCACGGGCTGGATGACGATCGCATTGAAGGTTCCGGCCGGGACTTTGACTGTCTCCTTGCGGAGCACGCGAATGCGCACCGGGTTCCGATCGGGACGGAAGTAGCGGTCGAAGTCATAAGTCTGACCGACAACCAGCGGTATCGTCCGGATGAAGTAGAGAAACGAGCCGTCGTCGAGCGGCTGGCTCACGGATTTTTCCTCTTTGGATGGCTTCTTCGAAGTCTGTACGAAGATCGCGCGATCCGGGTAGATCTCGAATCTACGTTCCGTATCCTTTCCGCCTTCCTCGAGCGCTTGAATGAACCGGAGCGAGGACAGCGTCTCGGCGTCCATCCAGCTCTCGTACAGGTCGTTGACGCGATACAGGAAGTTTCCGCCGCGCACCCAGAACGCGATGTGCCAGGCCGGCCGTCCGCGCAAATTGTCCAGCGCGACGACTTCCATGTGAGCATTTCCGACTCTGAGAGCGCCGAATTTGACGTCGTATTCCATCCTCTCGCCGGCCGCGAACGGCACCTTGGCGTGCTTGACGGATGATGCGACGACTGTCTGCGAGGGGGTTGACTGCGCCCAGGAATCAGCTGCGCTTGCCGCCGCAAGGAGTGTGAGAGAATAGAGCGCCGCCGACCTCATGCCGCACCTCCTACTGGAGCGGCGAGTAGCCGCGCCTTGCGAGCGAAGCGGAAGAGATTGACTGCATCGGCCACCGGCCGTACTCGCGATGCGCGCACCCGCACATCGTAGCGCGGCGCGAGGTCGACGTTTTCGATGCGGCGCGCGAAACGGCGCGCTTTCAGGAGCAGCTCCATGTTTGCCGCCCAGCCGTTGCTCGTGACAGCCGGCTTGTCACCAATTGACTTGAGCAGCTCGCGCAGAACTGAAATCCGATAGAGGCGGAAGGTCGTAAATGGATCGTCCGCGTCCGTCTTCGGCATTCCTGCGTGCTGGATCCAGTCAGCAAAACGGCGAAGCCGACGCACCGAGATTGGGGCCTCGGTCATCTCCTGCTTGGCGGCAACGATATCGGCACCTCCCTCGAATCGCTTGACGAGCTCCGGAATGTGCTCCGGCTGATCGGTGAAGTCCGCCTGCATGACGATCAATGCGTCGCGCCTCGCATAGCGGGTGCGCCGCGACGTTTCACGCACGAGAGCATCGAGTGCGCTGCCGTAACCGCTTCGCTCCTTCCCGCGCAAGATTGTGAGCGGGATCACATCGGCGTAGGGCTCGAGCGTCTCGAGCGTCCCATCAGTACTCGCATCGTCGTAAACGATGATCTCGTACTCGCGGGAATAATCCTGAAAAACGCGCCGGATGCGCCACAGTAGCACGCCGACGGTTTGTCCCTCGTTGTAGGTCGGGATACAGATATAAATCAAGGCAGTTCAGCTCTGGGTGTTCGGGCCCTTTTTGGAGCCTGGAGATCTGGCAGTGTCCCAGCCTCTACAGGCAAGATAGGAGCCTTGGGTGAGCGCTCGCTACCCCGCGATCACCCTATCGTACACCTCTGCGGTTCGTTCGATCATTCTCCGGGCATCGAACTCCTTGGCCCGCTCTTTTGCCCCCTCGCCGAGCATGGCGCGAAGCCCGTCATCGCTTATCAATGCAGCGGCGGCGTGGACGAAACCGGGGATATCTCCCGCTTTTATCAGGAGCCCGTTTTTGCCGTCCTCAATTACTTCGGGGAGGCCGCCTACGGCGAACGCAATGGGTGGAACGCCGAGGGCCATGGCGTCGATGACGGAGGTGCCGAGGCCCTCCGATCGCGCGGGATGCCAGAGGACGTCGAGGCCCGCCATCGCCTCGTGAATCTCTTCAACGAATCCGGCATCGAATCCTTCGACGCCGGAAACCGTGGTTCCTCCTTTTCCTTTGCCACCGAGCAGGACGAGGCGAGTTCTGCGGAACAGCTCGCCGGGAAGACGGCGCGCGATTCCGCCTACCATATCGAGTCCCTTCTCCTGGGTCATCGCGCCGACGATCCCACAGATCACGGTGTTGGGCGGCCATCCGCGCTCGCGACGCCAGTTACGTGGACGCTTCACCTGTGGAGCGGGGACTCCGGAGTAGACGACATCGATCAAGCTGGACGGAACGCCGGCTTTGACCATTACCGACTTCACGGCGTGGGAGATGGCGATGAAGGCATCCACTCCGTGGCGGTACTTGAGGCGAACCTGCTTCGGCGGAAAGGCGACCCGACGTGTGACGACGAGGCGCGTTTTTCGCTTGCCGAACAGCGCGAACCTCGCGATCGAGTGTGACCGCGCATCATGCGCGTGCACGACTCCCGCGTTCCACTCGCGCGCAACCGCGCGCAGCTCGCGCGCCGATCGAATGTCCCATTCGCCGCGCAACGTCAGACGATAAGTGGGAAGACCGGCTTGCTCAGCACGGCGAATCAATGGAGCGCCCGTGGGAGCCACGACGAGAGTTCGATAGCCGAGGTCGCGCAGACCGGTTGCGAGCAGAAATACCTGGCGCTGCCCTCCGCGCCAACTACGCCCGGAGTCGACGTGAAGAATCCGGGGGAGTTCCACTACGCTTCGAGCTGCCGCGCGAATGCCTTGAACAGGCCTCGGTCCCACGGCTCCGTCGACTCGTTCATTTCCTCCGGGTGCCATTGCACCGCCATCACCCACCAGTCGTCCTCGGTGGACTCGAGACCTTCGATGATCCCATCCGGAGAACGCGCCGTCACGCGCATCCCGTCGGCAACGCGCTTCACCGACTGATGGTGAAACGAGTTCACGGTGAGATGGTCGGTACCCACAGCTCTGGCGATCAGGGATCCCGGCTCGATGGACACCTCGTGCGAGCGCGAGTCGCGCGGCCCTTCCTCGTCGTGAACGATGTCGGTGTTGCACTGGGATGGAATATCCTGAACCAGCGTGCCACCGAGCGCGACGTTCAGCATTTGAATACCGCGACAGATGGCGAGTACTGGCGTTCCACGCGCGCGCGCTTCCTGGATCAGCGCCGCTTCCGTCGCATCGCGCGCGGCGTTGACGGCGCGTACTTTTTCGTGGCGCTGCTCACCGTAGCGAGCGGGATCGACATCTTCGCCGCCGGTAAGGACGAGGCCGGCAACGGAATCAAGCACTGCCGATGCAGCGTCGGCGCTCGTAAGTGGGGGAACGATGAGTGGTACGAGCCCTGCGTTTTCGAGGGCCGTCACGTATGCCGCGGTCAGGCGGACACGATTGGTATCGCCATCGGGGCGAATGCCAGCAGTAACAGCAACTGTGCAGGCTGGAGCCGGCTTGCGCGCGGACGACACGAGTGATCTCTCTTCGACAGGGTACGTTGGCAGTACTGCTCGCCGCCGCGTCGGCGACAAATGCACAGCCCCAAAGTCTGAACGGGCTTCCGGTCGCCTGCAAGGGGGAGCGTATCAGTCGGATCGACATCGACGCGGCCCCGCCGTTCGAGATCACCGGAGACAACATGTGGCAGCGGGCCCTGCGCTTCGCGGCGCGGCAGCACGTGACTACAAGGGACGCCGTCATTCGCCGATATCTCGCGCTCCAGCTCGGCGACCGGTGCACGGAACTTCGACGCGCCGAGTCGGAGCGCATTCTGCGCGCTCAGCCCTTCATCGCTGACGCCAGCGTACTGGCGTACGCCGATGGCCGCGGCGGAATCATCCTCAGTGTTTCCACGGTCGACGAAGTTTCGATAATCGTGGGTGCCGGTATTGGCGGGGGTTCAGGGGTCCACTCTCTGCTCCTCGGCGAGGACAACCTTGTCGGCAGCGCGCTGCACGTAGAGTCGTCATGGAAGAAAGGCGCGCGATTCCGCGACATTTACGCAGCGAGGTTCGTCGACTACCAGTTCCTTGGGCGTCCTTATCAATTGCGGATAGAGGGTGGGAGACGCGAGCTGGGCAGCGATTATGCGACAGAGCTGAGCCACCCGTTCCTGACGGACCTCCAAAGAGTTTCCTGGCGGACGACTGCCGGCAACACTAACGGATACTTCTACTTTCGCCGGCCCGGAGCGGTCTCCGCCGCACTCAAGGTCGGTCGCTCATATAGTGACATTGGCGGACTGGTACGGATCGGACCGCCCCTTGGCCGGCTCGCATTGGTGGGTGGATCGATCTCATTCGAGGACGAAAATCCGGATACTCAGCCGATTATCGTCACGGACTCGGGGCTGGTTCGCGATACGAGCCAGGTCCTCATCAACCGTTACACGAAGCACCAAACCGCTCGCCTCAACGTGCTCAGCGGATTTCGCAACGTCCATTTCGTGCGCGTGTCGGGGTTCGACGCGCTCGAAGGTACGCAGGACCTTCGCACTGGCCTTCAAGTCGGAACCGTGCTTGGCAAGGGCGCGCACTTTCTGCGCGGCAAGGAGCGTGATTGGTTCGTGTCGACCGACATTTACTCGGGAACGGCGACACCAATCTCCTATGCAGCGCTCGACATCGCCGGCGAAGGCCGACGCGCCGCGGATGGCCATTGGGACGGCGTTCTCGCGCACGGACGCGGCGCGGTCTACCTCAAGCCGTTCAATCGACAGACGATTGTCTCGGATCTGACATTCAGCGGTGGGTGGAAACAGAGAATTCCATTTCAGCTCAGTTTTGCCGATCGCGATGGCGGGTTGCGCGGATTTCGCTTCTCCGATGCAGGTGGTGGGCGACGGCTGGTTGCCAGAAGCGAAGACCGCTACCTGATCGGACGCTACAAGGACCTCGCGTCCATCGCGGTTGCCGGATTTGCGGAGGCCGGGAAACTCTGGGCGGGCGACTCGCCTTTTGGCGTCACCACTCCCATTTACGCGTCGATGGGCGTGAGCGTGCTTGCAGCCTCGCCGCCGCAATCACGCCGAACTTTCAGAGGCGACTTCGCGTTCCCCGTGAGGGGGCCGCGCGGGCATGGCTGGGAAATGCGGCTCACCGTCACCGATGTGACTCGCAGGTTCCGCGTTGAGCCGCGGGACATCTTCAATAGCCGAGAGAGATCGGTACCGGCTACGGTTTTTAACTGGCCCTAGTTGAGTGAATGGCTGCTACGAATCTCTCGAGGGGAAAACTGCAACAGAATAGGTGCCAGGTTTTAGAGGCACAGGTATCAGGTCGTTAGTTCACTACGCTCTAACACCTGGCACCTATTCAGTTTTCAGTTTTCTGACGTCGGCGTCGCTTCGCGCCTGCTTGACTGCGTCAGACAGGGCGGGTTGGCGCGAGCGAATCTTTAGCGGGACGGGCCGGGGATGAATTCCCAACGCCCAAACGCCTGCACCGAAACCATCACCTCGCGCGGATTGATCATTGTCGGATACACCGACATTGCGAAATCACGTTCGAACATCGCAGCGTCGCCGGAACCGCCAGCGAACATCGGACCTGGAGTTGATGACATGCTGAGCAGGCGTCCCAGACTTCCGCCCGCGGCGCGCGCGAGTGTTTCCGCGTCGCGCTGCGCTTGCGCCACCGCCTGAGCGAGCGCGGTCCGCCTCGCTTCGTCGGTATTCGGCGCGGCCATCTGCACAGAGGCGACTGAAGTCGCGCCACCGCCCAGTGCCGCGTCGATCACTTTGCCGACATCGTCGACGCGACGGACTGTCGCTCTGACGGTGTTGCGGGCGAGGAACTCGACCGGCGGCTGCGGCAAGTTCGGCGCGGTGCGCATCCCGCGGGGATCCTGGCCGACGGTGTAGCCCGAAGTCGTTATATCCGCTTGCGACAGCCCCGCCGCACGAAGCGCTTGCAGCACGGCTGCCATCTTCGCGGAGTTTGTTGACGCTGCTGCTGCGGCCGATGGCGCGCGAGTCTCGACACTTATTAACACCGTTGCACGATCCGGTGTTACCGATACTTCACTGCGACCACCAGCCATTATCTCGGGCGGACGAGGGGCGTTGGGATTCGCTTGCGACAAGGCTGGCTGCGCGCACAGCGCGAGCGTCAACCCCAGGATCGTTATTCGCAGGTTGGTCATCGGTCCCCCGCTGGCACGCCGCGCATCATCCTCCTCACCGGGAAGACAAGCAGGCCGCACGCAACCGCCGCGATGAAGAGGAACATCGACGTCTGGCGGAAGAGGATCGGCATCTGTTCCAGCTTTTCCGGATCGACGTTGCCGCCCACCAGACCCGCAATGAGGTTGCCAAGTGCCGCGGCCATGAACCAGACTCCCATCATCTGGCCCTTGAACTTGAACGGGGCGAGCTTGGTCATCGAGCTTAGTCCCACGGGGCTGAGTGACAGCTCACCGAGGGTCTGCAGGAAGTAACTGAAGACGAGCCACCACGGCGAGACGCGCACGTTGCCTCCTCCGTTGATCACCATGTTGGCCGCGACGAGCATGATCACGAATCCCAAGCCGGCGAAGAACAACCCCCACGCGAATTTCGCTACGCTCGACGGATCCTTTCCGCGTCGTCCCAGGGCCAACCAGATGAGCGCGAAGACCGGCGCAAGCAGAATCACGAATACAGAATTCGCCGCCTGGAGCCACAACGTCGGCATCTCCCAGCCAAACACGACACGATCCGTGTAGTCACGAGCAAACAGATTCAGCGATGTAGGCGCCTGCTCGAATGCCGACCAGAAGATCGCCGCGAAAACGAAGAGGAGGATGATTATGACGACGCGTTTCATTTCCTCGCGCGTCAGCCCGCCACCGACGAACAGATAGATGAAGTACAGCAGCGCCGATCCCACGATGACGAAGGTCATCTTCTGGGCGAGCGAGACGGGATTGATGTGAATGATTCCGCCCATAACGAGCGCAACCAGCAACGCGATCACGCCGACTCCGATGCCAACGGACATCTTCACTCGGCGGTGTTCGGCCGGATCAGTTGACGCGGCGTCCATGCCGATCGTGCCCAGGGTTTTGCCAGCACGTAAGCGGTAGGTGATGAGTCCAATCACCATTCCCACTCCCGCCGCGCCGAATCCGAGATGCCAGCCGACGCGTTCACCCAGGTATCCGGTGATCAGCGGAGCGACGAGCGCTCCGATGTTGATTCCCATATAGAAGATCGAGAATCCGGCGTCGCGCTGTGCTCCGCCCGTAGGATACAGCTCTCCGACGATCGCCGAGATGTTCGGCTTGAGGAGGCCGGTTCCCATCACGATCAACACCAGCCCGATGAAGAACGCGGAGTGCGCGAAAACGATGGACAGTGCGATCGAAAGGTGTCCCAGGGCGATGAGGATTCCGCCATACCAGATGGCGCGTCTCAGACCGAGGAGTCGATCGGCGATCCAGCCGCCGGGGAGTGATGCCAGATAAACCGAGGCGGCGTAAATACCGACGATCGAGGACGCTGTGGTTCGCTCGAACCCGAATCCGCCCTGGGCCAGCGCCGCCGTCATGAACAGCACGAGCAGCGGACGTATCCCGTAGTAGGAGAAGCGCTCCCACATCTCGGTGAAGAAGAGAGTGCTTAGTCCAACGGGGTGGCCGAAAAAGCGGCGTTCGCTCACACCCCGTCCGATCGCCGGAGGCGGTTCGTCCCGCGTCACGGTTCCTGCCGAGGGCTGCTGGAAGACGTCTTTCGCCATGGGGATTGGGGGAAGGGGAAAGGGGGAAGGGGGAAGGGGGAAGGGACGACGGCTATTTATGCATGGACGGCGGCGAGTGGCAGATAGCGCTCAGGTGGATGTACGCCGCCGGCTTCTTTTTGTTGCTCCCAGGTTATCGTCGTCGGGGGCTGCTTGATGCAGGCGGCGAAGTGTCCCGGTGTTTTCTCTTCGAGTGGCGGGACGATTTTAGCGCATGCATCGTCTTTCGCGGGGTGATGGCAGCGGGGATGGAACACGCACCCTGACGGTGGGTTTGCGGGCGAAGGCACGTCACCTTGGAGCAGGATTCTTTTCTTGCGCGCTTTCGGATCGGCGACTGGGACTGCGGAGAGCAGCGCCTGCGTATAAGGCATCAGCGGCTCGCGGTAGAGATCGTCCGCGGTCGCGAGCTCGACGATCTTGCCGAGGTACATCACCGCGACTCTGTCGGCGATGTGCTCGACAACCGAGAGGTCGTGCGCGATGAACATGTAGGTCAGGTTGTGATCGCGCTGGAGGTCCTCCAGCAGGTTGATAACCTGGGCCTGCACCGAGACGTCGAGTGCGGACACGGGCTCGTCGCACACGATGAACTTCGGCTCGACCGAGAGTGCGCGCGCGATTCCAATACGCTGACGCTGCCCGCCGGAGAATTCGTGCGGGTAGCGATTCGCGTACTCCGGCCGCAGCCCCACTTCTTGTAGCAATCGTACGACGCGCGCATCGGCCGCAGCGCCCTCGGCGAGCTTATGGATCGTGAGTCCCTCGCGAATGATCGCGCCGATCGTCATGCGCGGGTTGAGAGACGATACAGGATCCTGAAAGATGATCTGCATCTCCCGCCTGATCGCCCGCAGCTCCGACGTCCCCATCGACCGCACGTCGCGCCCCTCGAACGCAATCTCGCCAGCACTCGGCTCCAGCAATCGCAGAATCGTCCGGCCAGTCGTTGTCTTGCCGCACCCTGATTCGCCGACGACGCCAAGGGTTTCGCCGCGCGCGACGTCGAACGAGACGTCATTGACGGCCTTCACGGCGCCAACCTGCCGTCCGAACACGCCTTTCTTGATTGGGAATTCTTTTTTCAGATTGCGCACGGACAGGAGCGGCGCATTTGCGCCTGGGCCACGTGACACTTCAGCGCGCGCCGTCATGCTGCTCCCACTCCCTCGACCACTACTACCGGCGGGTGCGGATGGTTGCGCCGCTCCGGCTCGACCGCGAGGTGACAGCGCGAAGTGTGGCTACTTCCAACATCGTAGAGCGGGGGATGCTCGCGCTCGGTGCGCTCCCACGAATAGGGGCAGCGCTCGCGGAACCGGCATCCCTGCGGCCAGTTCGTCGGCGCCGGCACCGTCCCCGGAATGACATTCAATCGTTCCTGGTCGTGGCCGATGTGCGGCATCGAATGCATCAAGCCCTCGGTGTAGGGATGGTGCGGTTTCGCGAACAGATCGTCGACCGATGCTTCCTCGACGACTTCGCCGGCGTACATCACGATGACGCGTGATGTCGTCTCCGCGATTACGCCGAGGTCGTGGGTGATCATCAGGATGGAGGTGCCGAAATCCTTCTGCAGCTTCACCAACAGATCGAGGATCTGCGCCTGAATAGTGACGTCGAGCGCCGTCGTCGGCTCGTCGGCAATCACGAGCGCCGGCTTCATGATCAGCGCCATCGCAATCAGCACGCGTTGCCGCATTCCACCCGAGAGCTGGTGCGGATACTGTCGCGCGCGGTCCTCGGCTGCGGGAATCCCCGTCAGGGCGAGCGTCTCGACGGCGCGATCCCACGCCTTCTTTCTGCTGAGGCCGCCATGGATTCGCGCGACCTCTGCGACCTGATCTCCGACCGTGAATACGGGATTGAGCGCCGACATCGGCTCCTGGAAAATCATCGAGATTCGATTGCCGCGGATGTGGCGGATCTCTTCGTCGCCGAGCGTGACGATGTCTTTGCCTTCGAACTCGATGCGGCTCCCCGGCTCGATGCGACCGGGCGGCTGGATCAAGCGAAGGATCGAGAGCGCCGTAACGGACTTCCCGCAGCCAGACTCGCCGACAATCCCGACGGTCTCGCCCTCACCAACGTCGAACGACACTCCGTCGACGGCTCGCGCGACTCCCGCTTCGGTGTAAAACCAGGTGCGCAGATCTCGAATCGAAAGGAGGGGAGCGCTCATCGTCTTGTCAGCGGCGATCGTATGCGTCGCGAAGGGCTTCGCCGAGGACGTTCAATGTCATCACTGTGAGCACCATGAAAAGACCCGGGAAGAGTGACATCCACCAAAGCCTCGCGACCTGGTCCGCGCCATCCTGAATGATGTTGCCCCAGCTCGCCAGCGGTTGCGGGACTCCGATTCCGAGGTACGAAAGGCCAGCCTCGAGGACGATAACGTGCGCGACTCCCAGCGTTGCCGCAACGGCGATTGGTGACACCAGATTCGGGAGCAAATGCCTCACCAGAATTCGTCGGCGGCTTGCGCCCAGCGCCTGCGCAGCGGTCACGAATTCCGCGTGCTTCAACGCAAGAACCTGACCTCGCACGATACGACTGACGCCGAACCAGCCGGTCAGCCCGAGAAACAGTACGAGGGCGCCGATGGAGAGTCCCGGCCACGCGACGAGGATTGCGAGCACCAGGAGAAGCCGTGGAATCGACAGAAAAGCATCGAGCAGCCGCATCATGATCGCGTCCGTCAATCCTCCGACGTAGCCGGCGATTGCCCCGTACGCCACGCCAAGGGTGAGGCTCACGACCGTCGCCAGAATCCCGATCATCAGCGACAGCCGCGCCCCGTAAATCACCCGGCTCAAGACGTCTCTGCTATATGGATCGGTGCCAAAAGGATGCGCGAGCGAGGGTGGTAGATCCTTGAGCGCGACGATGTCGGGCTGCGCCGCTGGATCGTAAGGAGCGATCAGTGGGGCAAGCAGGCCGACAACGATGATTACGCCGAGGGTGAATGCGGCGACGCGCGACGAAGGCTTGCGCAGGATGCGTCGCACGCTGATGGCGAGCGGCGATTCACGCGGACGCGGCCGGCCGGGTGATATCGGCGGACTAGTGGGCGCGGAGTCTTGGATCGGCCCAGGCATAGAGCAAGTCGGCGAGAAGACTGCCAATGGTGACCATGATGCTTCCGACGATTACGCCGCCCACGACGAGCGGATAATCGCGTGTACCAATCGCGTTGACGACGGCGTATCCCATGCCGGGCCATGAAAAAACCTTCTCGATGAAAAAGGCGCCCGTCAGCAAAGCTGGGAATGACAGTCCGGCGAGCGTAATGATCGGCAGCAATGCGTTGCGCAGCACGTGACGGCGTAAAATCTGGCGTTCGGTGAGACCCTTGAGACGGGCGGTTCTGACATAGTCGGAGGGAAGCACGTCGAGTAGTGCGGCGCGCTGGTATCGCGCAACGGTAGCGGATGCGAGCAGCGTAAGCGTGAGCGCGGGAAGCGCCAGATGCCGCAATCGATCGGCAACGCGGCCCGCGAATCCCAAGTACTCGTGCATTTCTGGATCAACGGCCCCGCCGACCGGAAAGATCGGAAGCCAGTAGGTGAAGGCCAGCAGCGACAGAATGCCGAGCCAGAAATCCGGCATGGAGAAAAAGAAAAGCGAGACTCCACTTACGATGTGATCCGTAAGAGATCCTCGCCGCGCAACCTGAATGAGCGCGACGAGTATTCCGAGCGCGAAGCTCCCGACCAGCGCGACACCCATCAGCAGGAGAGTGTTTGGGAGCGCGGTACCAAGTACCTCGAGAACCGGACGATCGTGCGAGTAAGACCAGCCCATGTCGCCGCGCGTAAGCGACCCAAAATAGCGAACGAACTGCTCTGGCAGCGGACGATCCAGCCCGTACTGCGCGCGCAGCGTCGCGCGCACTCTTTCGCTGACATTCGGATTGTCGAGTACGGCGCTGAACGGATCGCCGGGCGCGAGGTGGATCAGCGCGAAGGTGATCGCAGCGACGATGGCTACGATCACCACCGCCTGCGCTAACCGTCGCGCGATGTAGCGGAGCACCCGCTAAGGCGACTTCTTAACCGCAGGCTGCGCGGAAGAAGAAGGGGAAGAGGGAAGGGGGAAGGGGACGTTGTCGCGCGCTATTCGCTTGTCCGCTGGAATCCACCAGTCACGGATGTGGATCCACCACGCGTCGGGTCGCAGCGTACCTATCTGCAGGCGCGAATGGTATCCCACCGTCTGGATTGGCTCGGCGAGCCAGATCGCTGGCGCATCCTGGATGATGGTTTCGTACGCTTTGGTGAAATAGGCTTTGCGTTTCGTCATCTCGAACGATGCGAGCGCGCTGTCGACGTACGCGTCGAAGACCGGACTCTCGTACGAGCCGAAGTTATTGCCGTTTGTAGCGCGCGATCCGGCTGTCCCCCAGGAGCCACGAACCGCGCCCGGACTCGGCTGGGTATTCCACTGTCCGATCGTGGCGTCGAAGGTGCGCTTGCGGTCACGCTCGACGACGACCGGGAACTCTAGTCGTTCGATATTCATCTTCACTCCCGCCTGGCGCAGCTGCTCCTGGAGTAGAACGGCGAAGCGTACGCGCACGCTGCTGGTCGTCGGAACGGTAATCGAAAATTCGAGCGGACGGCCGTTGCGGCGACGAACACTGTCACCCCCTGTCATGCGCCAGCCTAGCGAGTCGAGAATCGCGCGCGCGCGCGGAAGATCAAACGGAATCTGCTGCAGCTTGGGATCGGTGCTCGGATACGACCGCACGGTAGGTCCGAGGGCGGGAAGCGCGAGACTATCGTAAACGCTACGCACGAGCGTCACGCGGTCCGTCGCCATCGTCAGGGCGCGACGCATCTCGCGATTCCCGAAGATTGGGTGCGGCCGAGCGTGGTTGGCGGGATCGCGCAAGTTGAATTGCGCGAACAGATACTGGAGGGAATGGAACTGCCTGGTTCGGAGATCGGGGTGCTTCGCCATCTCGGCGACGTTCTCAGGGCGGAGCTGCTCGAACCAATCCGCTTCGCCCGAGAAAAATCTCGTTACCGCTGTCCCGAAATCCGGCGCAATGGTCCAGATCACCCGCCGGATCTTTGGGGCGCCCCGATAGTTTGCCGTGTCGGCAACGACTTCAACGACAGTGCGCGGAATCCAGCGGACAAATCTGTACGGTCCGGAGCCGACCGGATGCTTCGCCGCGTCGGACGCTCGCCAACCCGCCGGGGGAATGTCCTTCCAGATGTGCTCCGGCATGATTGGCAGTTGATACGCCGCGTCGTAGAACTGCTGTGGGCTGCGCGCGTTGAACCAGACTACGGCGGTTGCGGAATCAGGTGTAGATACTGAATCGATGTTGGTGATGACCGACGCCACGGGCGATCCAACCGCCGAGTCCTTTGCGCTCGTCACGGTGAAGCGCACGTCGTTCGAGCGAACGGGCACGCCGTCGTGCCATCTCGCGCCCGGGTTCAAGTGAAATGCGATGCTCAGCGAGTCGGCGCTCCATGTCCAGCGATCGGCGAGCCGCGGCGTGAACCCGCGATCGCCGACGGTGTTGATCGAATCGCCGATGTCCGCGAGGCGGTCGTAGATCTGGTCGACGATCTCTGCAGCTGCCGTCGACTGCAACAGAGAGGGAACGAGAGCGTCGGGATCGCCGCCGATAGAGATCACGAGCGTGCCGCCAGAGTTCCGGCCAGTCGACGATTCGTTTCCCGTGCAGGCGAGGAGCGTAGTCGCAACGATCAGTATCGCGTATTTCACCGACGCCATGTCCAAGCCTCATCGAGAAAGTGCGGAACGTGAGTCAGCGCTTCGGTGCGGATATCGTCTTCGGCCAGCTCGGTCGCATCCGAATCCTCGAGCGAACGGACGGCGCCGAACATCGCTGTGGCGATCTCTCGCGCGTCTGGAGAGCGGCCGAGGAGGGCGTGAAGCGTCGCAGGCGGTGTGATCGGCGATTCCATTCGTGAGTCAGCCACGGCGAAATCAGGAAGCGAAGATTGATCATCATCGACGAGGATCGACCCGTGTTGCAACAGCGCGCGATCATCGCGCCATTGAGCGCTCCCTACCAACTTGGCACCGCGTGCGACAAGCTCTCCTTCGGATGGGGTGGCGAAACACGGCCGCGCGGTTGGTGGCGCCGCTCGCTCTGACGGGGTAGCTACGTCGACAGTCGCGCCGAGTCGCTCGAGGCCGGCGCGCAAAATTCGATTGATTCGCGAGTACGTCTCGCGCATTGGCTCCGCCTCACTGACAGGCGCCGTCACGCTATATGTGACTTCCCGATGGTGGAGGATCGCGCGGCCGCCCGTTGGTCGCCGCACTACATCGACGGCGGCGTCGCGAATCTTCTCGACGTCGTAGCGACCGGATGCCGGCTGATTTCGCCCGAACGAAAGAGTCGGACGATTCCACGAGTAGATGCTGAAAACAGTTTCACCGGTGCGCGCCGCGCGTGCCTGCAACGCAACATCCCGCGCCATGTTTTCGGCGCCGGTGCGAGGCGGCGCAAAGAGAAGACGCCAGCGACCGTAACTTCGCCGCGAGTGCATAGAGTGTTAAATTGTCACCTCTATGAGCACCACAATCAAGCACGTCGAAGCGACGATTCCCGCCGCTGAATCTTTCGTTCCCCGACACGTAGGACCCGACGAGCGAGACGTCGGCGAGATGCTGAAAACCCTCGGCGTTTCCTCGCTCGATGAGCTGATAGAGGCGACCATTCCGCGGAAGATACGCCTGCGCCAGGGCTTCGACCTCCCAAAGGGAGTGACGGAGCTCGAGGTGCTCACCTATTTCCGCGCCCTCGCGGCGAAGAACCAGGTTTTCCGCTCGTTCATCGGGATGGGTTACTCGGACTGCGTGACGCCACCGGTGATCCAGCGCAACATTCTCGAGAATCCGGGCTGGTACACGGCGTACACGCCTTATCAGGCGGAGATTGCGCAGGGGCGCCTCGAAGCGCTGTTGACTTTCCAGACGATGGTTAGCGACCTCGCAGGGCTGCCGATTGCGAATGCTTCCCTTCTGGATGAAGGCACGTCTGCCGCAGAGGCAATGACGATGAGCTACGCCCTCAAGGGCGCGCCGAAGAAGAACGTATTTCTCGTCGCGGCCGAATGCCATCCGCAGACGATCGACGTCGTGAAGACCCGCGCCTCCGTGCGCGGAATCCAGGTGAGAGTGTCGAGCTACGCGGATTTCAAGATCGGCGCCGACGTGTTCGGAGCGCTCGTGCAGTATCCCGCGAGCGACGGAGCAGTCATCGATTACTCGAAGACGGTCGAAGAAATCCACAAAGTCGACGGGCTCGTGACCGTCGCCGCAGACCTTCTCAGCCTCGTGCTACTCACGCCGCCCGGTGAGTGGGGCGCCGACATAGCCGTTGGAAATACCCAGCGCTTCGGCGTACCGCTCGGCTACGGCGGTCCGCACGCGGCGTATTTCGTGACGAAGGACGAGTTCAAGCGGCATCTCCCGGGCCGTATCATCGGCGTTTCGCGCGATGCGGATGGTAATGCGGCACTGCGCATGGCTCTCCAGACGCGTGAGCAGCACATCCGGCGTGAGAAGGCAACGAGCAACGTGTGCACGGCGCAGGTGCTGCTGGCGGTCGTCGCGAGCATGTACGCGGTTTATCACGGACCGCGGGGACTTACCCGAATCGCGCGGCGAGTCCACGGCTTTGCCGCCGCGCTCACCGAAGGTCTGCAACGGCTCGGATACACGATCGTGCACGACGATTTCTTCGACACCGTTCGCGTCGCGGTCGGTAAGCGGAATGCGCACGCGATAGTCGACGAAGCGCAGAGTCGGCGCATCAACGTTCGATTCATGGACGACAGGACGATCGTCATCGCGCTCGACGAGACCGTAACCAACGACGACATCACCAACCTTCTCGCCTCGTTCAATGGCGGAAAGGATCCCGACTTCGGCATGGAAGACCTGGCATCGGGCGCCGACACGCGCTACGACGAGCGGTTCAATCGGACGACGCCGTTTCTGACGCATCCGGTCTTCAATAAGCACCATGCGGAGACCGAGATGCTCCGCTACATGAACAAGCTTCAGTCGCGCGATCTCTCACTCGTCCACTCCATGATCCCGCTGGGCTCCTGCACCATGAAGCTGAACGCGACTGCCGAGATGATGCCGATCACGTGGCCAGGATTCGCGAAAATCCATCCCTTTGCACCGCTCGACCAGGCCGACGGCTACCGGCAGCTCTTCGACGAGCTCGAGAGCGCGCTGGCCGAGATCACTGGATTCGCGGCCGTCTCGCTGCAACCCAACGCGGGCTCGCAGGGAGAATTCGCCGGCCTGTTGGTGATCCACGCCTATCATGCTGCCCGGAAAGAAGGGCATCGCAACATCTGCCTGATCCCCCAGTCGGCGCACGGAACGAATCCGGCGAGCGCAGTGATGGCGGGAATGCAGGTCGTCGTCGTAAAAACCGATGAACGTGGCAACATCGACGTGGCCGATCTGAAGGCCAAAGCCGAGGAGCACGGTCTGCACCTGGCAGCGCTGATGGTGACGTATCCATCGACGCACGGCGTGTTCGAGGAATCGATCGTCGAGATCTGCGAGACCGTGCACAAGTATGGTGGGCAGGTCTACATGGATGGTGCGAACATGAACGCGATGGTCGGGCTATGCCGACCGGCGGACATTGGCGCCGATGTATGTCATCTGAACCTGCACAAGACTTTCTGCATCCCGCACGGCGGCGGCGGGCCAGGAATGGGGCCGATAGGTGTCGCGAAGCACCTCGTCCGCTTCCTGCCGGGCCATCCTGTGGTAAGGCTGGATGGCAGGGACGAAGTCGGCGCCGTTTCGGCGGCACCGTGGGGGAGCGCGAGCATTCTTCCGATCTCTCACGCGTACATCAAGCTGATGGGCGGTGACGGCCTCGCCTACGCGAGCAAGATCGCGATTCTCAACGCGAACTACATCGCGAAGCGTCTCGAGCCGCACTTTCCGGTGCTATACAAGGGTGCACACGGGACAGTCGCGCACGAGTGCATTATCGACACGAGAGTCGTGAAGCAGACGAGTGGGATCGATGTCGAGGACATTGCGAAGCGGCTCATGGACTATGGATTCCACGCGCCGACTGTCTCCTTTCCGGTGCCGGGGACGATGATGATCGAGCCGACCGAGAGCGAGCCGAAGGAAGAGCTCGATCGATTCTGCGATGCGATGATCGCGATTCGCGAGGAGATCAGGGAGATCGAGCGCGGGGAAGCGGATCGAGTGGACAATGTGCTCAAGAATGCGCCGCATACTGTCAGCCGAGTAACGGCGACGGAGTGGACGCATCCGTATTCTCGGGAGCGGGCGGCGTTTCCGGCTGCATGGTCGCGAGATTTCAAGTTCTGGCCGGCGGTGGCGCGGGTCGAGAGCGCGTACGGGGATCGGAATCTCGTCTGCTCGTGTCCTCCGACCGACTCATACGTGGGCGCCGAGGTAGCTAACAGCTAGTCCATCCGGCTTGCGTCGCGGCCCTCACCGACCACGTACACAGATGCGTAACGGCTATTGGCCGATGTGCTTTGCGTAGGCGTCCGACTTCAGGAGCGCGTCGATCTCGGCGGGACTCGATGGCTTTAGCCTGATCATCCAACCGGCGCCATAAGGATCTGTATTCACGAGTGCGGGCTCCTTGTCGAGCCGATCGTTGATCGCGACGACTTCGCCGGCGATCGGGGCGAAGAGCTCCGAGACGGCTTTCACGGCCTCGATTGTACCGAACACATCGTGCTTACCGAACTTCGCGCCGACCTTGGGCAATTCGATGTAGACGACGTCGCCCAGCTCGCCTTGCGCATAGTCGGTGATCCCGATCTCAGCCGTACCGTCCTTGGACTTACGGACGTACTCGTGCTCTTCGGTGTACTGGAGATCGTTCGGGATGTTGCTCAAGAAACGCTTACTGCTGTTGTTTCTGCGCCTGACGCAGTGAGATGAAGGGAGCTCCAGAGCGCGTCGACATCGCGCTCCAGATCCTCGAGTGAGCCATCGTTTTCGATCACGTAATCCGCGCGCGCGCGCTTCAATTCGGCGGGCATCTGCGCCGTGATCATGTTCATCGCTTCCGTCTCTTCGAGCCCACGCGTCGCGACGAGCCGCTCCAGCCGTATGGGCCGGGGCGCATCGACCAGCACGATCGGCTCGAATTCATCGACGAGATCGTTCTCGAACAGGAGCGGAATGACGCAGACGACGATCTCGTCCCCACGCTCCTTTGCCATCGCGATCTCGCGGTCGCGGAGGCGCATCACGCCCGGATGCACGATCCGGTTGAGCGCGTCGAGCTCGAGCTGGTCGGCGAACACGATTCGGCGGAGCGCCTCGCGATCGAGGCTGCCGTCATCCTTGATGACGTCCGAGCCCCAGCGCTTGGCGATGTCCCTGAACGCCTGGGTGTCGGGCTCGACGGTCTCTCGGGCCAACACATCGGCGTCGATGATCGTTGCACCGCGGTCGGCCATCATTCGGGCGACTTCTGATTTACCGCTGGCGATGTTTCCTGTCAGTCCGATGAGGAGCATCTGTCACGGGATTGAGGTGAAGTGGCCGCCGTGCGTCGCCAAGATAGGAAGATTCTCTATCCCTGTCACGCACAAACAGCTGCTTTTGTTGAAACGGTGCTCGACCGGCAGCTGTAACCAGCCGCTAGAGGAGCGGGACCTGAGCCGCGTCGCCTGCTGGAACGGTGTGGCACATTCTACAGCGCGCCTCGTACGACTCGGTGCCGCCGACCATGATCTGCGGCGAGTTGTAAGGAGCGGGCCGGCCACCGATCAGCCTTTGGTTGCGGCTGGCCGGGCCCCCGCACAGCACGCAAATCGCGTGCAGCTTGTCGACGACCTCGGCGATAGCCATTAGTTCCGGCATCGCACCAAAGGGTTCTCCCCTAAAGTCCGTGTCGGTTCCGGCGACGATAACGCGCCGCCCGCGGCTCGCGAGTGAGGTTACGAGCGCAACGATCCCCCGATCGAGGAACTGCGCCTCGTCGACCGCGATGACGTTTGCCATCGGGTCGATTTGCTGGCCGATCTGGGTGGCGGAATCGGCGGGAATCGCCTCGACGGTCCGGCCGTCGTGGCTCGAGATGGAGTAGATGCCCGCATACCGCTCGTCCAGATGGGATTTGAAGACCTGGACCCGCTTTCGCGCGATGATCGAACGCCGTACGCGGCGAATGAGCTCCTCGCTCTTCCCGCTGAACATCACGCCCGCAATGACCTCTATCCATCCACCGCTCTGGTGGAACGGACCACTCGGCCCGCTCACGAGCGGTCGCGATCTCTGCGGGGTCCTCCGCGGCCAGATCTATCGCTCGGTCCACGGCGCGGCGCATCCGAACGGCCGCGAGGCGGTCCGGCGCGATCACGCGAGCTGCGATCACGCGGACCACGATCCGGTCGATCTCCCCTCGGGCCGGCGGATCGTTCGCGATCCTCTTTGTCGCGCTCTCCACGAACGACCACTCGTCGCCCGCGAACCATTGCGCCGTTCACGCGCGCGATTACACCCGGCGCGTCCGACTCGGCGACCTCTACTAATGCGTGGCTTTCGCGCAAATCGATTTTACCGACTCGATCGCCGGGAATACCTCCTTCACCGGCAATCATTCCCATGATGTCGCCAACCTTCACACCATCGCGCGTCCCTACGGTCATAAACAGACGCGTCATGCCTGGCGTCGTGCCTCTCGGCGCACGATCGCCATCGGACGGTCGCGGACGTGCTGCTGCTGGTTGGTTTGCATCGGCCATACGGCGCTGCGCCCGCTCGCGCTCCAGGAGGTGCAGTGCTGCCGCGGCGAGCTCGGTACCGTCGAACTCGCGTAGCAGCGGCTCGAGCGAAATGATCTCGCGCGCCGTGACTCCGCGCGCCATCACTGCGCGCAGCTCCTCTCGAACTGCTTCGTCCCGATTGTGCGCGCGCCGTTCGGGTCCGGGCAGATTGAATGGAGCGAGTCGGCCGCTCGCGAGCTCCCTCAGCCATGGAACTTCGCCCGGCGTAGCCATCGCAACCACCTGAACCGGTTTCGCCGCTGCGATCCGTTGCAGCTCCGCGGGCGTTACCGGTGGCTGATAAAAGATCACAGTATGCGCGGCCGCGTTTCCCAGCTCGCCGCGCGTCACGTTGATCGACTTGTCGTCATCGTGATAGCCGAGCGTCCTGAGAACGTGCGTCGCTTCGTCGGAGGCCGACTGGTCCCGGGCGACGATCACCGCCGAGGGCGGATCGAGCTCGTCGAGTAATCGCCGTAAAGCGCTGCCGCGTGCGATGTTGGCGACAGTGACGTACTTGATGATCGGCATCTCGTAATCGGCCGGCACTTGCGGGGCCTCGGTCTCGGCCGGGCCTACGCGACGCGCGCGGCGTGCGTAGCGCTCGACGAGATTCTCCACGGGTGGAGTGATCTTCCGAGCCACGATGATTCGCGCCGCATCTCCGAGCTCACCGAGCAGACCCTCGAGAGCAGCGACGGCTTCGGGTCCATCTTCCAGAATGTCGTCAGCCCACGCGATGACGATCGTGCGAACAGTGTCGAGCTTGAGAACCGACGACCGCACGAGTCCACCGAGCTCGGAAGCAGCTCCGGCGACGGCGAGAACCGGCCGATTCTTGAAGATGCGGGCAGCGCGAGAGGCGCTGGTGACAGGAACGACTTCGATCGCCGCCGGACCCGAAAGCCGAAGCACTGTCTCGGACATGGTGAGCGCCGTCTCCGCATCCCGAGTCACCACTACGACTTGCGTGCCGCCTGTCGAGGGGTCGACGCGCCCGAGCACGGGCGTCAGAAATTCAGCGATCGATTCGGTGGCGTGGGGAAGTGTGTAGACCAGGTTCTGAACGCGCGACACCTGTCCCGACGTGCTCTCTCCTGCTTCCTCCAATTCCGGCATCCTCGACCTCTATTTCGCAACGTGGCGGAGTATCCGCCGCGCCGATATCGTTATATGTCCTACCCACGCGGCGTCGCCGCTCACCCAAAGATAGCAGGATCGGGGTACCCATGATCACCGCCATCGTACTCATCAAGGCCGAGCCACAGCGAATCGCCGAATGCGCGACGAAGCTGGCTGGCATCGATGGCGTTTCGCAGGTGTACTCCGTTTCCGGTGAGTGGGATCTCGTCGCGATGGTGGAAGTCGCCGAGCACGAGGCGATCGCGCGGATCGTGACGGAGGAAGTGACGGTGGTCCCGGGAATCAAGTCGACGCATACCCTAACCGCATTCCGAGCGTACTCGAAAAAGGATCTCGAGCAGGCCTGGGACATCGGTCTGGAGTAGCCGCAGATGCTGGCGAGTAACTCTGGTCCGGACGCTGCGAGCCGGGCCGCGCTGCGATTGCTGATGGAGCGGCTGCCGGGCCTGAGCGCGGTCGAACAATGGAGCGCAGTCGAGCCGATTACATCGAGCGATCAACCAACGTTGCGCGCGGCGCAGATGGTCGAAGGCGGGTCCATTCGTGCCGTGCGGGTTCCGAACGTGTCGCGCGAGAACGCGACTGGATTCGGCGCCTTTCTTGACGGAACTCAGACAGTGCGCGTCGCGGGACACCACTACGGAGTCCCGATAGTGTTCGGAACTATATCGTCGGCTATCAGGGTGCGAGTGAATCGGCGGTTGACGACCTGGGGTCACCAGCCGCCGCGCGTCGAGCGAAAGATCTATCTGCCGCTTCGATACTTGCCGGCCGAAGTGCGTGTGCCATTTCTCAATCCATCGACAGCGAGCGAATGGCGCATCGTCGATACGGCGATGCCCGACAAAAACGGCGAGTACCCGAGTAAGCATCCCGCTGTCCTACTCGAGCGGGCGATTCGCGCAGTCGATCAGGATCGCGAGCGGCTGGAGGATCAGCTGGCCGAAGTGTGGTGCGCGAGATCAGAGGCGCCGCTGTACATCGATGGCGGAATAAGTCGCAGCAGCAAAGTCGCGGCATCCTCCTGCGCGGTTGGCGTCATCAAGAGTCATCGTACTCTGTACGTCGAGGGCGACGCACTACCGATTGTACTTGGTCTCCGGAAAGGGGAACGGTCGACAGTGTTTCGGGTCTCACCACGCTCTCGCAACTCCGTCATGAGCTGGTACCTGCGCCTGCGGGAGCCCGACGGCCACGATCCCATGTGGGGACTCGTGCGCGTCGAGGTCGCGGAATGCGAGCGTCCAGGCGAGCGGGCGGACGAGACATCGAGATGGGTGATGGCGGAGACGACTCCGCTGGCGCTTCCCGATGGAAGGTGGGACAAGATGTCGTACGGCATTCGCGACTGCGAGGAATTTCTGAGAGCGATTTCATGAGCGAAGCACTGGGGCGCGTCGTTGCAACGGAGCGCAAACCAAACACGCCGCACGAATTCCACTTCTGGACGGCGATCGATTCTCCCGTCGGAATCGGAACCATCGTGCGCGTCGAGGGAGCGCAGCCAATCGACGGGCAGATTCCGCGCATCTACGGGATAATCGTCGAGGGCTTCAGCTACACCGATCTCCAGTCGCCGATGCACGACGTCCTCGGCCACGACGGTTCGCCGTCGGCAGCAGGCTTTTCGGCCACCGAACGCGCGGAAATTCGCCTATACACCGCTGCAGTTTTGAGGCAGATCCCTGAGGAGCCGCTGCAGCCTGTGCCGATGGGTCAGGTTTTTCTCGCTGACGAAGCGGACGTTCAGGTCGCTCTGCGGATGGATAGCTACCTGCGCGACGGAGCGAGAACGGGAATTCCGGTTGGTGTATACCGCGCCGGCGGCACCGATGCGGTGATCTACCTCGACGCCGATTTTCTGCTCGGGCCGGAAGCCGCACACCTCAACATCACCGGTGTGTCCGGGCTGGCGACGAAGACCAGCGCCGTCGAGTGGATGCTCGCGTCGCTCTTCAAGCATTTCCCAGAGGAGAAAGGCTCGATCGCCGCCGTCGCTTTCAACGTCAAAGGCCCGGACCTGTGCTATCTCGATCAGCCCGGGCGGGTCGAAGCATCGGACGAAGTTCTCTACGATAAGCTTGGCGTCGAGGCAAAGCCGTTCGCGAGCGTCGAGTACTTCGCGCCGTACACCGCAAAGGGCCTCACCCTCAACACCTTCCGGAACAATGAAGCGCTTCTCGACAACGTCACCCCGCTCACGTGGGGCCTGCGCGAAGTTCTCCAATTCGCCGAGGTGCTGCTCAATAAGGATGACGTCGACGCGAAGGCCGATGCGCTAATCGATTTCATCAAGGAGAACATCGTCGACAAGGAGTTTCGCGATCCTGTTCTGACAAAGACCCACAAGGTGCAGTCGTTCGCGGATCTCGATGCATGGTTTCGTGACGTTCTACAGGGGATGGAGAAGCGGGACGGGGAGAGCTGGCGCACGCACCACGTCGCAACGATTCGGAAGGTACGGAACCGGCTATCGAATATTTCCACCCGCTGCGCGGGCCTGGTGACGGATTCAGGTGCGGTGAGCGACCTCCCCTTCGGGAGCTTTGTCGACCGCACGGTGTACGTAGTAGACGTCGCCAACCTCGAGGAAGATGCGCAGGACCTCATCTTCGCTCGCATCGTGTCGAAGCTCCGCGAGCACCTGGAGCGGAGGGACCTGGGCGTAAAGCACCTCGTCGTATTCGTCGACGAGCTGAACAAGTATGCGCCTGGTGATGGAGCCGATACCTACGTCCGGAAGATGCTGCTCGATATCGCGGAGCGTGGCCGCTACCTCGGCCTCGTTCTATTCAGCGCGCAGCAATTCCGATCGCAGGTTCATCGTCGTGTCGTCGGAAATTCCGGCACCGCGTTGTTCGGAAGGATGGATCCCGACGAGCTGTCGACGCCGGGTTACGCGGTACTGAGCCCGGCGACCAGAACCAAGCTTGCGACGCTGGAGAAGGGGCAGTTGATGATTCGACATCCACATTTCACGCAACCGATCTTCGTGCGCTTCCCGCGCCCTGCGGTGATGCAGGGACGCGAAGGCGCGGAACGTTATCCGCAGGCCAGCGAGGTGTCGCTCGACGCCGCCGTTCTGCGCACGTTGCGCCCGCTCGATCCTACGATCACCCTGCCGTGGGTGCAGGAGATAACCGCGCTGTACACTGATGACGAGATCATCAAGGCGCGCAACGCGACGCTGCTGGCGCGGCCGGAAAATGTGAAGGCGTACTTCGCGTCGCAATTTCGAAAGATCATTCCGGCGCAAGCCGCACCGCGGCCGATGGCGGGGAGCATCAAATCGGCACCTGAAAACGATCCATATGGTTTTTAGAGCAGTTCGCAGTAGCGGGGAAAATGGATCGAGAATAAAGGCGGCAGCTTCGCAAGGTATCATGATCCTTTGGGTAGTCGCGCTCCTTACGAGCGTCGGCAGTGCGCAGTCGGTTCTGCTGCAGATTCGGCCCCACGTCGGCGACACTCTCCGCATGCATCTCTCCCAGTCGGTGGAGATGACCGGAACCACGCAGGGTCGGGGTCGCGACTCGACCACTTCGATGACGACGTCCATCGACATCTTCACGCGCGCGATTCCTCAGCAATGGACATCGAGCGGCACGGTCATGAAGACGATCACGGACTCCGTTGCGATGACTCCACGGTCCGCCGCCTCGATCGCCGAGCTCAAGCGTCGCGCCATGCAAGAGCAGCCAGTCATGCTGCGTGTTTCGACTGATGGAACAATGGAAATCGTCGACGACAATGATGCGAACAGCGAGCTGCGCCACATCTTCGGCGAGATGCCCGCGATGCTGGCGCGGCAGCCGGTTTCGGTCGGGGAAAAGTGGACGAGAGAGATGCGAATCCCGTTGAGCGGCGATCCCGGCACCATGGGTTCCGTGCGAGCCACTTTTCGACTCGACTCGCTCGGCAGAAACGGCGACATTGCCTACATCTCGATGCAAGGCACAATGTCGCGAATCAATGTTCCGGGCGCCCCGCCGCCGGGTGCAGGCTATGCCACCTCAGGCACGCTCTCTGGCGCCATCCAGATCGATCGACGGCTCGGCTGGATTACTGACTCCAGGAGCAGCATCATCGTACGATCGACAATCGCATCGCCGCCGGCTCGCAAAGGAGAGGTACAGCGTGCGCCCATGCAGGTACGGACCAAGATCACGCAGTGGATAAGGGCAATGCCCGCACGATGAGACTCGTTCACCTGGCAGACATCCACCTCGGCTTCAGGCAGTACCAGCGACAGACCCCCTTGGGGCTCAATCAGCGCGAGGCTGATGTCGCGACGTCGCTTCGTCGAGTGATAGACACAGTGATCGAGCTCCGTCCGGATCTCGTGCTGATCGCGGGCGACGTCTTCCATACGGTTCGGCCGACGAACCCCGCGATCGTGCACGCGTTTCTTCAGTTCTCGCGGCTGATGCAGATGTTGCCCGAGACAACGGTGGTGATGGTTGCCGGGAATCACGACACGCCGCGCACAGCCGAGACGGGCTCGATCCTTCGGCTCTTTACGCCGCTCGGAATCACCGTTGTCGAAGGCGACGCCAAGCGAATTCCGTTTGCGCAACACGATCTATCGATTCTCGCAGTCCCCGACTTGCCGGGGAAAAGGCCGTCACTGGAGCCGGACCCGACAGCGAAATACAACATTCTGCTTCTTCATGGCGAGATCGAAGGCGTGCTGCCCAGGTATGGGCGCGAGCTCGATCGCGCCCCAATGGGAATCACCCAGGAAGAGCTCGGCGCGCATCGCTGGGATTACGTTGCGCTCGGCCACTACCACGTTTATCGGGAGGTAGCGCCGAACGCTTTT
Organism: Gemmatimonadaceae bacterium; assembly: GCA_045803975.1. Taxonomy (GTDB): domain Bacteria; phylum Gemmatimonadota; class Gemmatimonadetes; order Gemmatimonadales; family Gemmatimonadaceae; genus UBA4720. Next base: position 5,476 of record JBJMOA010000087.1, on the reverse strand, counting down.
TATTCCGGCTCGCTCGATTACACGAGCACCAATCCGTGGGGTGAGCTCGCCGAGGAGCGCGAGGCCAGAATCGGCGGCAAAGGAATAATCGAGCACGATCTCGCGGCACGGACGCACAGGTTTCATCCGATCGCGCCGTCGCGCGGGTGGGTCGATCTTCCTCCACTCTCCGGCGCTGGTTTGTCGCCGGCGTCGCTCGACGAGGCGATTCGCGACGCTCTCGAGAGCTGCGTCGGCGGAATCGAGGAGAAAATCGTGCGGCTCGTCATACGGGATGTGCCGCGCCACATCCTGCGCGAGCTGGACCACAAGGCGTTGCGCGACTACAAGCGGAAGGCGCTGCATTTTCATCTCGATACGCGACGTCCAGAGATCGTGCGCGCCGAAAAAGGACAGGCGGGTCCTGGGCGGCGCACTTCACTTGCCGATACCGTGCGTGACAAGCTGCGCTCGCGCGTACTCACCGAGAACATCGACCGTGAAGCGCTCGTCGAACTCGGGTTGCATTACCTCCGTGAGGCTGACGCGCTCGCCGCGCCCGCCGAAGAGGAAGCGACCGCGTGAGGCTGAATAGCCTCAGGCTCACGAATTTCCGTCAGCACGCTCGGACGGAGATCAATTTTCAGAGCGGTCTTACCGGGATCATCGGACCGAACGGCGCCGGCAAGACCACGATTCTCGAGGCGATCGCGTGGGCGCTGTACGGAAACGCAGCGATCCGTGGCAATCGCGATTCCATTCGCTTCATGGGCGCCGGCGCGCGTGCTCCCGTGGAAGTGGAGCTCGACTTCGAGCTCGGCGCGCATCGATATCGTGTAATTCGTGGTCTGACCGGTGCCGAGCTCTTTCTCGACAACGCCGAGACACCGATTGCCAACTCGATCACGGCGGTGACCGAGCTGCTGCAGCGGCGACTCGGGATGTCGCTGTCCGAGTTCTACCACACTTATTTCACTGGACAGAAAGAGCTGAGTGTAATGGCGGAGATGAAGCCCGCCCGGCGCGCACAATTTCTGTCGCGCGTGCTCGGCTACGAGAAGCTGCGCATCGCTCAGGATCTGACGCGCGAAAAGAGAAATCGCGTGAGGGCGGCAATCGAGGGAATGCAGCGCGGCTTGCCGGACCCTGAAGCCGTTCTGCGCTCGCTCGCCGAGGCCGCATCGCGAAAGGAGGAGGCAGAAGCGCGGGCGCAGCAGGCGGCGCATCGCGGCGCGGTGCGTCAGCGGGAGTGGATGGCCGTTGAGCCGCGATGGGAAATGGCGCAGCGGCAGCGCGAGCAGTCGGCGCAGCTTCTCACTCAGATCACCGTGGGCGAGGAGAAGGAAGCCGCGCTGCATCGCGACGCCGAGCGTGTTGCGCGTGAGCTCGAAGGGGTACAAACGGCGCACTCGCAGCTCGACACGCTTCGTCTTGCGATCAAGCCGCTCTTTGCGCTGAGCGCCGAGCTGCAGACGCTCAACATGCTGTACCGCGAGGAAGGTCGGCGGCGTGCGCTGCTCGAGACCGAGGCGGCGCTGGGAGAGGAGATCGCGCGCCTGGAGGAGAGACACGCGCGGATCGAGCGGGCGCCGGCCCTGGAAGAAGAAGCGACGCTCGAGCTCGAGAACAAGCGGCGTGAGCTCGAGGACGTGCAGGGTTTACTGGAGGCGCGGCGCACCGAGTGGGTTCGCGATCGACAGGAAGCACAAACGAAGCGTGATGCCCTTAGACAGCAGTACGCCGAGCTCAGGCAGCAGCGCGATAGGGTGGTCGCCGTCGGCGAGGATGGCGAGTGTCCGACGTGCGCGCGGCCACTTGGTGGAAGCCTGCACACAGTAGTCGAGCACCTCGACGAGATGCTGGAGACCGTGAACGTTGACGGGAACTACTACAAGGCGCGCGTCGAGCAGCTAGAGCAGATGCCTGAAGAAGTGCAGGAGCTCGACGAAAGGCGGCGAGCGTTGGTTCAGGAAGTCGGCACTCTCGAGCGCCGGCTCGCCAAGGTACAGCTTGCAGTGCAGGAGCTGGGCGCCATCGTGCGCGACATCGCGTCCAAGCAGCAGCGACAGGTGCAGATGCAGCGTGACATCGCGAAGATTCCGGCGGGTTACGATGCTGTGCGCCACGACGAGGTGATCCGCGAAGTCGAGCGCTTGACGCCGATGGAAGCGGAGGCAACGCGCCTCCAGGCGATGCTCGAGCGTGAGCCGCAGCTCAAGCTCGAACAAGCGCGAATCGCCCAGGAGATCATGCGCGTTCAGTCGACCCTTGGCACTCTGCGCACCAGACGCGCGCAAATATCGTTTACCGAAAAGGACTTCAACGAGCTGAAAGCGGAGTACGATCGCGTGCGCGCGGAGCTTCAGGAGTCGAAGGTCGCGGCGGCGCGCGCCCAGGAGCAGGTGTCGAGCGCGAAAGTGGCTCTTGCCGCCGCGCAGGAAGCCGTCGAGGACCTGAAGAAAAAAGTCGCGGAGCTGGACGTGCTGCAGACCGACCGGCGGATGCACGACGAACTGGATCGCGCGTTCTCGGATCTGCGTACGGATCTGAATTTCCAGCTGCGTCCCGAGCTGTCGGAGCTCGCGAGCGCTTTTCTGAGTGAGCTCACCGACGCGCGCTACACCGAGCTCGAGCTCGACGACCAATACAACATCGTGATCCTCGAGGATGGTATTCCGAAGCCGGTATTGTCTGGCGGTGAAGAGGATCTCGCCAACCTGGTGCTCAGGCTCGCAATCTCGCAGATGATTGCCGAGCGGGCGGGCCAGAGTTTCTCGCTTCTCATACTCGACGAAGTGTTCGGGTCGCTGGACGAGGCGAGGCGTTTCAACGTGGTCGAGCTGCTGCGTGGCCTACAGGACCGGTTCGAACAGGTAATTTTGATCACCCACATCGAGCCAGTGCGCGAGGGAGTCGATCAGGTGATAACAGTGAGGTACGACGCGGATACCGGCAGCTCGGTGGTGGGCCAATCGGAAGGTGGCGACCTCGAAGGCTTCGACCTGCCGGCGGTGGCGGAAATCCGCCCGTCGCGCGCGCGTGCACGCAGGGATGACGAGTCTGTGGAGAGTACTACCGCGGGAGCGGGCGCCTAGTGGCGTTCGTGCGCAACTGGAAGCACGCGTGGGTCGCCGAGACTCCGGAGCGCGTGAGCGTGAGGGAGATTCCTTCGCTCAACGCGGTTTTCAGCGAGGCGTTTACCGAGCGCTATCGCAAGGACGGAATGGTGGGCGTTCGGGTTCCGCATCTCAATCCGGCCGTATGGAAGTTCGCAATCACGGATGCGGAAGAGGGCGCGATGATCTGGCGGAACGCGCGCGACGGAATCGCAGCGTTCAACATGGTGCATCGCTCGGGGGTCGAGGGTTGGATGGGACCGCTCGCGGTGCATCCCGATTATCAGGGGCAGGGAATCGGGAAAACGATCGTCTCCTCGGGCGTGGAGTGGCTGAAGAAGCAAGGCGCGAAGGTGATCGGTCTCGAGACTATGCCGCGCACAATGGACAACGTCGGCTTTTACTCGACGCTTGGTTTCACGCCAGGTCATCTGACGGTGACTGTGACGCTGGAGGCGGCGCGCGCGGGACTGCAATCGGTCGCTATGTCGTCGCTGAGCCCACATGAGCGCGAACTTGCGCTGCGACAATGTCGCATTTTGCTGGAGCAGCTCGCTCCGGGCTACGACTACACGCGCGAGATCGTGCTGACGGCGCAGCACCAGCTCGGCGACACGCTTTTCGTCCGGAAGGGCAACGACGTGCTGGCGTTCGCGGTCTGTCACTCGGCGCCGCTGGTCGAAGGCCGCGCGACAGAGGAAATGCGGGTGCTCAAGATGGTCGCGAAGACCGAGGCCGATTTCGACAACCTGGTGACACAGCTATGCGCGCACGCCCGGGTGAAGTCGTCTCGGCGCATCGCGATCAGAGTGCAGGGTCAGTACGGCGACGTCTACCGTCGATTGATTGCGCGTGGGGCGCGGGTGCGATGGACGGATTTGCGGATGTCGTTGCACGATTTCGCCGAGTCGCGACCGGCGGATGGCGGTGTGGTGCTGTCGAATTGGGAGATTTGATCTTCTGATCGATCAGCGCCCAGTGCCTCCGCGGGAGGGTTCTGTGCAGCCACGTTTGTGGCGATCGCGCACGAACAGAGTATTCGCCGGGGTCGTAGGCGGCCTCGCCGAACGTCTCGATGTCAACCCAACGATGCTGCGCTGGTTCTCCGCTTTTGCCGCGGTGACGACCGGACTTTTTCCGGGGATGGTGTTGTATCTGATTTTGTGGTGGATCACGAGTCCGTATCCGCCGAGCTCGCGGCCGCACTAGAACTATTGGCCCACCCTGCCCGGTAGCTGATAGACGGAGATCAGATCATGTCCAAAATGCGCCGCCGTCCGTACGTCACGACTCGCACGCATGAAGTCTTCGCGATTGCACATGATGTGGCTGATCAACTCGGCCACGAAGACGTGACGCCGCTACACATCTGCATCGGTTTGATCCGCGAAGGACGGAGCATAGCAGCGCAGATTGTTCAGGTTCGAGGCGCGCGGCTCGATGTCCTTCTCGATGAACTGGAGGCGCACTTGCCGCCGATTGGTGTGCCTCGTGTGCCGGTACGCGAGCACGCCTGGACTCTAAGCGACGAGTCCATCCTCGAACACGCCACCCGCGAGGGGCGCGAGTTGGGCGCCGAGTTCGTTGGCTGCGAACACGTGCTGCTGGCGTTCCTCCGCGATCCCGCGACCGTGTCCGCTCAACTGCTCGCTCAGCATGGCGTCCGCTTCGAGGATGTACGCACCGAGGTCCTGCGTGCTTATAACGCGAGGCCGGACGGTTGGACGTCACCCGGTTCGTCGCCCGCGGTTTAACGAACGTTGCAGCTAACAGAGGAGGAACATGGTGACTACTTCTGTAGAAAAATCCGCCATCCATTTCCAATCAGTTGTCCCCCACATGGCCGTCCCTGACGTTGTGCGGACCGCCGAGTATTACCGCGATGTCCTCGGCTTCGACATCGCTGGCTATTGGGACGGCGAAAGCGCGCATGACGATCCGACTCGTAACGCAGTGTTCGGAATTGTCAGACGCGGCGCAGCCTCCATCCACTTCAACCGTGGAGAACAAGCTCGTTTTCCGTCGCGGCTCTCAGAAGGAGCGTATGATCTGTATTTTGACGTAACGGATCTGTCTCCCCTTGCCGACGAACTTCGCGCGCGGGGTGCAGAAATACTCGATGGTCCGGCGGAGCGTGTCTACGGCCAACGTGAGCTGGTCATTCGGGACTGCAACGGATTCGTCCTGGCGTTTGGCGAACCGCTCGCGGGGTAGCACTGATCGTCCGCTGATCTTGTCATCAGCTACCTGGTGGTCACCCAGCAGGCCCTCCGAACCAAGCGGTTAGTGCGTCGGCGAGTCCGGCCTGCGTTTCGTCTCCCACCCAAGCCACATAGCCGTCCGGCCGGACTAACACTGCTTTAGGAGCAACGACCCGCCCG